>NZ_JAHDIW010000003.1:0-381610 GCF_018531165.1 Geobacter grbiciae
ACGATGGCCTATATCATCGCCGGAAAGCTCAACTTCAAGTCGCTATACCCTCAACCCACTTGAAACGTCGAAGAGCCTTGCAGCCATTAAAGAACTACCGTCTCCCGGTGGACGCCGAAGACGTCGCGGAGGACGTTGGCGATTTCGCCGAGGGTGGCGTAGGCCTTGACGGCGTTGAGGATCGGCGGCATGAGGTTGTCGGTCCCCTTGGCGGCAGCGGCGAGGGCGGCGAGGGTTTCCTTGACCCTGGCGTCGTCACGCTTGGCTTTCATGTCGCCGAGGGACTTCTTCTGGGCGATTTCGACCTCTTCCTTGATCTTGAGGAGCTCGGGGGCCGGCTCGCCGGTGACGGTGAACTTGTTGACCCCGACGATGATCAGGTCCTCGGTTTCGATGGCCCGCTGGTAGGCGTAGGCTGAGTCCTGGATCTCCTTCTGCTGGAAGCCGCGGGAGATGGCTTCGACGGCGCCGCCGAGGGAGTCGATCTTGTTGATGTACTCGGTGGCGGCCAGCTCGATCTGGTCGGTGAGGGATTCCACGAGGAAGCTGCCGGCCAGGGGGTCGATGGAGTCGGCAACGCCCGATTCGTGGGCGATGACCTGCTGGGTGCGCAGCGCTATCCGGACCGAGTCCTCGGTGGGGAGCGCCAGGGCCTCGTCGCGGGAGTTGGTGTGGAGCGACTGGGTCCCGCCGAGGACGGCGGCCAGGGCCTGGATGGTGACCCGCATGATGTTGTTGTCGGGCTGCTGGGCCGTGAGGGTGCAGCCGGCGGTCTGGGTGTGGAAGCGGAGCATGAGGGACTTGGGGTCCTTGGCGCCGAACCGCTCTTTCATGATGGTGGCCCACATGCGGCGGGCGGCCCGGAACTTGGCCACTTCTTCCAGCAGGTTGTTGTGGGCGTTGAAGAAGAAGGCGAGCCGGGGGGCGAATTCATCCACGTTGAGGCCCGCCTTGATGGCGGCTTCCACGTAGGCGATGCCGTCGGCCAGGGTGAAGGCCACTTCCTGCACCGCGCTGGAGCCCGCCTCGCGGATGTGGTAGCCGGAGATGGAGATGGTGTTCCACTTGGGTACATGGTCCTTGCAGTAGGCGAAGATGTCGGTGATGATCCGCATGGACTCCTGGGGGGGGTAGATGTAGGTCCCCCGGGCCATGTACTCCTTGAGGATGTCATTCTGGATGGTGCCGGAGATCTTGTCCGGCGAGACTCCCTGCTTCTCGGCCACGGCGATGTACATGGCGAGGAGGATGGAGGCGGTGGAGTTGATGGTCATGGAGGTGGAGACCTTGTCCAGGGGGATGCCGTCGAAGAGGGTCTCCATGTCGGCCAGGGAGTCGATGGCGACCCCCACCTTTCCCACTTCGCCCTGGGCCATGGCGGCGTCGGAGTCATACCCCATCTGGGTGGGGAGGTCGAAGGCGACGGAGAGGCCGGTCTGGCCCGCCTGGAGCAGGTACTTGTAGCGCTCGTTGGATTCCTTGGCCGTGCCGAAACCGGCGTACTGGCGCATGGTCCAGAAGCGGCCCCGGTACATGGTGGGCTGGACGCCGCGGGTGAAGGGGTATTGGCCCGGGAAGCCCAGCTCCTCTTCGTAGCCCGGATAGTCGTCGAAACCGGGAGTGAAGCAGCGCTCCATCTCGATACCGGAGGTGGTGCGGAATTCGGCCTTCCGCTCCGGGGCCTTGGCGATATTCTTGGCCACGACAGTCTCCTGCCATGCCTGTTTCTTGTCGCTGATGCTCATGGTGTTCTCCTTCCGGTTGATAGTGAGGCACTTGCAAAACTATTGCGGGGCCGGTCTGCGTTGTTGCCGCTCGCTCGAAAGCTCAACGTACCAACGGGTACGCCTCGCTTCCTCGCTCGCTTGCGCCTAGCATCCCGGCCTCCTCATCACGTTTTGCAAGCGCCTCATTCTTTATCCTGAAAATGAAACGGCCCCCGCCGTGGTGTTCAGCAGGGGCGCGTCGGTAAGTTGTGCGGCTAGAGGATGGTTTGAACCTTGGCCCAGATGTCGGCGTTTATCTCCTCTTCCGACCTGCCGGCCCCGGCGTCGATGCTGACGCCATGCCAGCGGGAAATCTCCTTGAGATAGAACTCCCGCATCTTCTCGTAGTATTCGATGCCCCCTTCGTGGTGGATCTGCAGGACATCCTCGATCCGCTCGAAGGCCTCCTGGGCCGGCACGTCGATGAAGAGGGTCAGGTCCGGATAGATCTCATCCTCGAAGAGAAATCCCCGGGAAAGCTTCTCGATATGGCGCAGCACGTCGAAATGCTTGGTGTAACCGCTTACCCACGCGTTAGCCAGGGAGGAGATGCTCGACTGCTTGCACAGGACGATCTTGTCATCCTGGAGCGCCGGCTCAACGATGTTCTTGAAGACCTCGGTCCGGACCGCGGCCTCGAATAGGAAATCGGCCCGGGGTGTCCTCCCGAAGGGCCAGTTGAGAAGATTGTCGATCCCGAGTTCCTTTGCCCGGCCGGAATCGGGGTTGGCGCATTCGACCACGTCGTATTTTTGGCCTGCCAGGGCTTTGTGGAGGCCAACAATGGCCGCCTTCACCTGCTGGCCTGAGCCGCTGATTCCTTCAATGACGATAAGTTTTCCTTTTCTCACGGTATCCTCCCGAACGTTAGTGTTGTTTCCGGCAAGGCAATTCGGCCGCCACCATAAAAACCGACCCTGCCTTGCCAGGCAGGGTCAGCCGGTACGACGGGGGCTCCAGGCCTTTGCGCGGAGCCCCGTCCGTAACCACCTGGCCCGCGCCTAGAGAACGGCCTTGAGATAGGCCGCGGTCCGTTCGCGCTTGATCTGCTCCTGCTCTTCCGGATTCACCTCGACGAATTTCTCGTCGGGCGTGACCTTGAAGAGGGGCTGCCCCTTCTGGACGATGCTGCCGTCCGCCCCCTGCATGATGATCTTGTCGATGGTGCCCGAGAAGGTTGCCCGCACCGTGTTGAACATCTTCATGACTTCGATGATGTAGAGGGGCTGACCCTTGTCGAAGTGCATCCCTTCGCTCACGAAGGCCGGCATGCCGGGTGCCTCCTGGCCGTAGTACATGCCGCCGCACATGGCGACAATCTCGTCGGCCTTGGTGGCGGGAGGCGGCACCAGGATCTTCTTCATCCGGGCCTGCAGCTCCGGATCGTTCAGGTAGTCGGGGATGGTGACTTCCAGGTCGTCCTCCACCTTGAAGTCCCAAAACTTGACGGTGTCGGCGATGATGAAGAGCATGCCGAGGAGCTCAAGCCCTGCCTCGAAGCCCATGTGGGCGGACTGGATCTCGAGCCACTGCTCGTCGGAGAACCCCCCCTGGGGCTTCTCCTTGTTGAGGATGGCCGAAAGGGCGTCGAACTCGTGGAGCCCCAGTTTGAAATGTCCGGCCAGGGTCGTGTAGAAGCGGAGTCCCTTCTGGAGCAGGTCGTTGTCGTGGCCCCAGATGACGTCCGCAGCCGGTGCCGCCGGGTCGTAGGACATGTTCAGGTAGTCATAGGTGTCCGCCAGGATCACGAAGGGGTTGTCGTGCCAGGCCACCTTCCCGTTTTCCAGGGTGAAGTTCCTGCGGTTGATGGAGAGCCACCCCGACAGGAGATGGGGATCGGCCAGGAGCCGGTCCATGGGGCGGGTGACGAGGGTTCCCTTCCGGTCGAGGATGGCGGACATCTCCTTGGCGATCTTCGGGTCGTCGGGGAACTGCGCGGCCATCTTCTTGGCGTAGGCCTTCTTCATCTGGATGAAGGCGAAGACCGTGTCGAGCTTGTTGGCCTCTTCCTTCAACTGCCCCACCAGGGTCAGGTAGGGGACGAAGCGAGTGGTCGGCTTGGCCATGACGTTCTGGCCGATGAACCAGTTGACGAGGCCGTAGTGGAACTCCAGGTTGGTGGCCAGGTCGGTCCCCCGCAGAGAGGTCTTGCCCAGCACCTCGGAGAGTTTCAGGTAGCTGGCGAGACGGTCATCCCCCTTGGTGAGGAGGAGGGCGATGTTGGAGTCGTAGGCCCCGGCCACCTTGTAGCGCATGAACATGCCGGTGTCGGGGTTGACCATGCAGATCCCCTGGTCGTCGCGGATCTCCCCCTCGATGGGGTTGGACCAGTACCGGATCATGCCGCCGGCGTGGGGGGAGAGGGAGGCGTCGGTGGCGTTGAGGCGGGCCTCTGCGCCGGCCCCGAACCGGGCGATCCGCTCCGGCTTGGGGAGCCGCTTCTTGTGCTTCACCAGGAGAGCCATGGCCTCGACGAGGGACTCGACGATGAAAAAGTCGTTCTTGTCCTTGGGGTTGGTGAACTTGAGGGAGTAGCAGAGCTCGGAGACCCGGTGCTCCACCTGGATGCGGGTGTTCACCTCCATGAAGTAGTAGCGGTCCCGGTCCACGATGCACTCGAAGGTGGATGCGGAGTCGAGCCCCACGGCGGCGCCGAACTTGGCGGCATCCTCTTCCATCCGCTTGAGCACCTTGAGATCGCTCTCCAGGGCCTTCACCTCGGCCTTGCGCCCGGCAGCCTTGGCCTTCTCGATGGCCAGGGCAAGCCCTTCCTGGGTGACAGAGATCTCAAGGAGCTTCTGCTCGTGCATCTGGAGGGAGCAGTCGCGTCCTCCCATGGAGATGCACCACTCGCCGTTGCCCAGGAGCTGGATCTCGTTGTGGCGGGTCTGCTCGATGTTGAGCTCGATGAGGACGTTCTTGTTGTCGCCGACGCCGTTGGCCTTGACCTCGTTGAGGACCTCCCGGACCAGGGCGGGGGCCTCGGCGGCCGCTTCCCTGACCTGGGCCTCGGTCGGCTTCTTGATGTTCAGCAGCGACGCGCCGAGAATCCGCTGGCCCTTGCCGCCACCGCCGCCAATGGCCTTGAGGCGGATCCGGCTGCCGGGGTATTCCGTGAACATGTTCGCCACTTCCACCTGCACCTGGGCGGAGAGATCCTCGATGGTGTAGAGGTCGATCCCCTTGGCGTAGGAGGCGTAGAGGATGGCGTCGGCCAGCTCCTCCAGGGGAAGCTTGGCGTCCTTCAGGACCTTGGCGTCCACGTCGAGTCCCTCGGACTGCACAAGAGCCAAGAGTGCCTCGCGGGTCTGGTGCTTCTTGACCAAGGTCCGGGCGGTTACGTTGTTGATGCCCGGGGTGACGCTAACTCCCACCTGGAGGGCGGTCCGCTTGGCTTCGTCCTTCTTGCCGGCGTCGGCCTGGGTGCGGGAGTTGGGGCCCATGAACGACAGGCCGGCGTTCTCGATGGCGGCGACAAACTCCTCGTCCTCGGCCATGAAGCCGTAGCCGGCGAAGATGGCGTCGTAGTTGTTGTCCTTGGCGATCTGGATGATCTGGCCGATCCGCTCGACCCGCTCCTCCTTGCTGGCGCCGGTGTAGTCGGGCACCCGGTGGACGCGGTTGGAATCGGTCAACTGGCGCAGTTCCGGGGCCAGGGCGTTGGCGTAGACGATGGAGTCCTTCTCGGAGAGGAGGATGCCGTAGTGGGTGATCCCCATCTCCTCAAAGACATCCATGGCCTCCTTGCGGATGGGGCCGCGGCAGACGATGAGCGGCTTCATGTCCTCGCAGGTAAAAGAGCGCACCCACTCGGAATCGGACGCGCCGAGACGACGGTCCCGGTGAATCAAGGGGTTGTTCATGTACAGGTCGGTCATTGGTCTCTATCTCCAAATTAAGATAAAAAAAACTTTTGAAACACAGAGCAACTGAGCAACAGAGAAAATCGAAAAGATTTTTCAGTTTAACGATGGGGTGTCAGTAATTTTATTTTGTCAGTTCTTTAATTCTCAGTTGCTCTGTTGCTCTGTGTTATTGAATTTAATTATTGACTAGTGGAACTCGCGCTGCGGGCCGCACATGGGCGACGGCTTGTAGTGCCGCATCAGGAAGGCGATGTTCTCGCCCAGCACCTGGCGCAGGTCGGTCGGCATGACGATGGAGGAGATGGAGCCCAGGGCCAGGCCTTCCTTCGGGTTCATCAGTTCTTTTTCGTATCGCTGGTTCAGGACAGCTTCCTGCCCCTTGAGCCACTCGGCGGCTTCCTTCTCGGCATCCCGCTTGGCCGCCGCGGCTTCCGTGCCGGCACAGATCCGCTCCTCGGTCCCCTTCTTGACCATCTCGGCCACGGCGCTGCGAATCTTGCGCAGCTCGTCCTTGTAGACAAATTCCTTGCCGGCCGGCCCCATGACGGCGAGGCGGGTGGTGGGGAGGGCCAGCACCAGGTCGGCGCCGGTGGGGTAGTTGTTGTAGGAGGCGTAGGCGCCGCCGAAGGCATTGCGGAGGATTAGAAGGATCCGCGGGGTCCGGACGTCGACGATGGCGTCGAGCATGGAGCGCCCCGCCTGGACGATGCCGCGGCTCTCCTGCTCGCGCCCCGGCAGGAAGCCGGTGGTGTCTTCCATGAAGATGATGGGGATGTTGTAGATGTTGCAGAACCGGACGAAGCGGGCAATCTTCACCGCCGAATCGCAGTCGATCTGCCCCGAGGCCACGGCCGAGTTGTTGGCCACGAAGCCCACCACCTGGCCCCCGAGGCGGCCAAAGGCGGTGACCGCTTCCCTGGCCCGCTCCGGCTGGAGCTCGAAGTAGTCGCCGTGGTCGCAGATCTGCTGGATGATGATGGAGACGTCGAACGGCGTGTTGAAGCCGGTGGGGGAGTTGAAGGCCTTTTTCAGCAGGGTGTTGATCTCCCATGTCTTGCGGTCGATGGGATCGCTGGTCTCCTGGAACGGAGCCCCCACGCTGTTGTTGTCGGGAATGTACGAAAGGAGGCGGACCGCCGTGCGGAGAGCAGCCACTTCATCGGAAACGGTCAGGTCGGCCACGCCCGATTTGCCGTGGACCTTGGGACCCCCCAACTCGTCGGGGGTGATGTCCTCACCGAGGACCGACTTGACGACGCCGGGGCCGGTGAGGCCGAAGAAGGTCTCGTTGGGCTGGATGACGAAGCTCCCCTGCCGCGGCAGGTAAGAGCCGCCGCCGGCGTTGAAGCCGAACATGCACATGATGGAGGGGACCACGCCGCTGATCTTGCGCAGGGCCGTGAAGGCCTCGGCGTAGCCGTCGAGACCGCCGACCCCGGCCGGCACGAAGGCGCCCGCGGAGTCGTTCATGCCGATGAGGGGAATCCCCTTCTCGCCGGCCAGGTTGAAAAGCTTGGCCAGCTTGCTCCCGTTGGTGGCATCGATGGAACCGGCGCGGACAGTGAAGTCATGGCCGTAGACCGCAACGTCGCGGCCGCCGATGTTCATGATGGCGGTTACCAGGGAGGCACCGTCCAGGTTCTTGCCCCAGTTCTGGTACAGGACGTTGGGAGCCTGGTCGGAGAGGACCTTGAGGCGTTCCCACACAGTCATCCGCTTCTTGAAGTGCTGTTTCTCGATCTGGTCGATCTTGACCGACTTGATGGGGCGCTGGATGAGGTCGTACCCCTCCTGCATCGCCTCCTCGTAGGGGCCGGTCGTCCGAGAGATTTCGCCCGGGATGGTAAATTCTACTTTCTCGGGGGGGTCAAACGGGTTCTTGAGTTGCGGTTTGATTGCATTCTTAGACATCGCGGCCATCCTTCCGGTGAGTAGATTTGTTCAACAGTCGCATTGCGAAATCCCTCCTGTTGAGTTCTGTGCACGTTTAAACGTGATTATGTATACGATTCTGCATAAAAAAACGGGTTGTCTGAGGGGGGTGTCGGTTTAGCGGGTAACCACCGCCAGCACTTGGACTTCGCTTCCGTCCTTGGAGAGGAGCCGGTGTCTGAGGGACGAGTCGAAGTAGACGCAATCCCCCTCTTCGAGGGCGATCCGTTCGTCTTCGAGCAGGAGTTCCGCGGTCCCTTTCATGACAAAGAGAAACTCTTCGCCATCGTGGCTGTAGGTGTTCTCCTCGGCGGCCTTCTCGGTGACGGTAAGGAGAAAGGGTTCCATCTTCTTGTTCTGCTTGCGGAAGGAGAGGGACTCGTAGGAGTACCCCTGGCTGGTGCCGGCCCGGGAGATGACCCGGGGGATGACCTTGCGTTCGCCCCGGCGGACCACCTCATAGCGGTATTCCTCTTCATCCTCGGAGAAGAAGAGGCTGATCTTAACGTCGAAGAATTTTGCGATCTTGGACAAGGTCGCGATGGGAGGGGAGACGTTGTTGTTCTCGATCTGGGATATGAGGGCGGGGGAAAAGCCTGTTTCTCGGGCGACCGCCTGGAGAGTCAGCTTCTTGGCCAGGCGGAGCTTTTTGATCTTGGCCCCGATGTTGTATTCGGACATCCGCTACCCCGTGGAAGAAAGAAATAAAACTGGTTTTTATTCAGTGTTTACATACCCTAAAGTGGTTTGTACTGTCAATAAAATAATTTTTATCTTGACTTAATTTGTCAGAATAGACGGGGGATTGGAGCGGGGAGGGAGGGAACGGATTCCGTCATCGAGGAGACTATAGAACGATTTTTCCAGAAGGGGAAAATGAGTCGGCGGGAGAGGGATGGAAACCCCGTCCCGCCGTCTGGTCGCTTACTTGTTAACGGAACGGGCAAGGATTTCGAGGGTGTGCATGACGCGGGTCCGGTTGCGTTGCTGCTTGAGCCCGTCGGAGAGCTGCATCATGCAGCCGGGGCAGCCGGTGACCACCGCATCGGCGCCGGTGTTGATGATGGCGGCGCTCTTCATCTTGTTGATGGCCAGGGAACTCTCGTAATGGTAGACGTTGAAGGTGCCGCCGAGGCCGCAGCACTTGTCGGCCCCCTCCATCTCGGTCAGTTCCACGCCCGGGGTCCCCTGCAGCAGTTCCCGGGGCTGACGGGTGATGGCGCGGGTTCTCAGGTGGCACGGGTCGTGGTAGGTGACGCGGATGTCGCTGCCGGCGCCGGTTTCCTCGGGATTGAGCCCCAGTTTCTGGAGGAGCTGGGCCGCGTCCACGGTCTTGTCGGCGATGGCCTTGAGGCGGGCCGCCAGTTCCGGGTGCCGCTTACCCACCAGGTTGGGGTAGAACTTGTGGAGGGCGCCGCCGCAGGTGGCGCAGGCGGTCATGATGTAGTCGGCTTCGTACCGCTCCAACTCGGCCAGGTTCTTCTCGGCCAGCCCCCGCACCGTGTCCAGGTCGCCGCCGGACATCCCGGGCAGGCCGCAGCACTGCTGGTTCTTGGGGATGATAACCGTGCACCCCAGGTGCCGGAACAAGGCCAGGGCCGCCTCCCCCACCTGGGGATAGCAGAAGTTGGTCATGCAGCCGACGAAATAGACGATGCGCGGCTTTCCCGGTTCCCCCGGAATCACTTCGGGGTGCCGGTCCAGGAACGGTTTCTTAGCAAGGGGGGGGATGTGGCGCTTCCCCCCCACAAAGGGGAGCGGGAAGCGGAGCCGCAGCCCCGAGGTCTCCGGCACCTTGCGGAAAAAGAGGGGACCGAGAATCCGGGCCGCGGCGGCGCCAAATTTCATGAGAGAGCGATTCCTGATCACCCGCCCCACCGCCGCGTGGAAGGTGGTGAGCCCCCGTTGGCCCGAGAGGGCCTCCCGGGCCACCACGACGATCTCGTCCGTGGGGACGTTGTTGGGGCACTTCTCCACGCAGCTGCCGCAGAGGAGGCACTTGGACATGGCGGCGTAGGTGGCGTCGTCCAGCTCGATGTCCCCCTTGAGGAGGTGCTGGGCCAGGGCCACCTTCCCCCGGGCCACGGCCGGCTCCTTGCCGAAGGTGGCGAAGGCGGGGCAGTGGGCCCGGCAGGCGCCGCACTTCACGCATTTCTTCAGTTCGTTTTCGACTCGCTGCAAGGCAGACACATTGGAATTTTCCTGAATCATAAAAACCTTTGTGAAACACAGAGCAACTGAGCAACAGAGATATTTTCAACCCAAAAGGTTTCTCAGTTGCTCTGTTGCTCTGTGTTGAAAAGAAGGATTTTCCTTTAAGCTTCTCTTGGGAACATTTTCCCCGGATTGAGGATGTTGTTGGGGTCCAGGGCCTTCTTGATGGCCTGCATGGTTGCCACCTGGGCCGGTTTCAGCTCCAGGTGGATGTAGGGCTGCTTGGCGAGCCCCACGCCGTGCTCGCCGGACATGGTGCCGTTCAGGTCAAGGGCCGCCTGGAACACCTCGGCGATGGCCTCGTGGGCTTTCTCTTCCTGCCCGGCCACGGACTTGTCGATCATGATGTTGACGTGGATGTTGCCGTCGCCGGCATGGCCGAAGTTGACGATGGGGATCGCGTACTTCTGCTGAATCTTCTCGATCACCCGGATAACGTCGGGCACCTTCGAGCGGGGGACGACGATATCCTCGTTGAACTTGTCAGGGTTCACATCCCGAAGCGACGGCGACACCAGCCGCCGCACCTTCCAGAGGGCCTCTGACTCGGCGGCGTCCCTGGCGATCTTGCACTCCACGAGCCCCAGGGGTTTGATCAGTTCCTGGATGCGGGCCGCCTGCTTCTCGATCAGGTCCCGGTCGCCGTCCACCTCGATGAGGAGCACGGCCCGTCCGCTGGCCGGAATCCCCAGGCTGAAGCGCTTCTCCACGCACTGAAGGGTGGCGTAGTCCATGAACTCCAGGGTCGTGGGGATGATCTTGTTGCCGATGATGGTGGAGACCGCCTTGGCAGCCCCATCGATGGAGTCGAAGATGGTCAGCATGGTCTTCTTCGCCTCGGGGAGGGGCAGGAGCTTGAAGATGATCTTGGTGATGACGCCGAGGGTCCCTTCGGAGCCGCAGAGGAGTCGGGTCAGGTCGTATCCCACCACCCCCTTGTAGGTCTCGCCCCCGGTGCGGATGATCTCGCCGGAGGGAAGGACCACTTCGAGCCCCATGACGAAGTCCCGGGTGACACCGTACTTCACGCAGCGGGGGCCGCCGGCGTTCTCGGCCACGTTTCCCCCCAGGGTGGAGAACTTGAGGGATGCGGGGTCCGGCGGGTAGAAGAGCCCCAGCTTTTCCACCTCCAGTTGGAACTGCTCGGTGACCACGCCGGGCTCCACCTCGGCGATGAGGTTCTCGGTGTCGATGCGGAGGATGCGGTTAAGCCGCGTGACGACGAGGACAATGCCCCCCCCCTTGGGGAGTGCCCCGCCGGTGAAGCCGCTGCCGGCCCCCCGGGGATAGACCGGGAACTGCTCCCGGTTGGCCAGCTTCAGCACCGCGGAAACCTCGTCGGGGCTGCCGGGATGAACCACTGCGTCGGGGAGGAATTCCATCTGGGTGGCGTCGTAGCCGTAGCAGATCAGGTCCTGGCGGTCGGTGGCCACGTTGTCGGCGCCGACGATTTGTTTCAGCTCTTGAAGGATGCGCTTATCGAGCATGTTACCTCTGTTCTTGAATAACACAGAGCAACTGAGCAACTGAGAAATCAAAAGCTAAAATACAAAACGTTCAAAGAACTTGTCTTGTGATTTTCAACTCTGTTGCTCAGTTGCTCTGTGTTATTTCATGGTTTTATTACCGGTAGCACCGTCCCCCCCTCGGGGATGACGTAGGCGGTGTAGTCGGCCGGGAGGAACTCCGCCGCCTGTGCCATGGCCTCGTCGAGGCTCCTTGCTGGAGTCATTCCCATGGTGCGGACTTCCTCCGGCGGAAGCTCCGAGACGAGGATGACGCGGAATTTCTGCGCTTTCTGGAGCAGGGAGTAGGCGGTCTGGCCGTTGATCTCGTAGTGGCTCCGGAGCCGCGTCTCAAAGGCGCCCAGATCCCTGAACCGGAACCAGTCGAAGAAGGTGGCGTTGCCGTAGCCGTCCCGGCATTGGGCCAGGAGGACCATGCCCCCCCCCTCCTTCAGTGCCTGGCTGCCGTATTCCATGGCCTTGTGGGACTGGATGACGTTGATGTCCTTGGGGAAGCCGCCGCAGGAGACCACGACGAGATCCGCCTTCTCCCGGAGCGGCCAGGCGAACCGCTCGGCGTAGAAGCGGCACCCCTCTTCGTGGGCCTCCCGCCAAGGGCCGGCAAAGGCGGCCATGATCCGCTTGTCCGGGGAGAGGACCGTGTTCAGGATGAAGTCGGGCTCCACCATGGCGCACGCCTCCACCATGGCGCCGTGGACCGGGTTCCCCTCCAGGTTGCCGGTAACGGCCAAGGGGTTCTTGCCGGTCCCCTCGCCGGGGTTCAGGACGGCAAAGTGGCTGGCCATGCACGTTGCCCGGGACGCCACGCCGGGGAGGATGCTCTTCCTTCCCCCACCGAAACCGGCAAAGTAGTGGAAGCCGATGGTGCCGGTGAGAATGACCCGGTCGGCCTCCATTACCCGGCGATTCACGTTCACGTCGATGCCGTTGGAGGTGCGGCCGATGAAGGCCAACTGCCCCGGGTCGTCGCAGTCGTGGTCCACGATCCGGATCCGGCCGTGGAGGGGGCCGGCGATCTTTTGGTGCTCATGCTCCGTCTGCTTCCGGTGTATGCCGAGGGCCACGAGGATTTCCATGTCCCGCTCCCGGATGCCGGCGGCCACCAGCCGTTCCACGAGAAGCGGCAGGTAGACCTCACTCCCGGTGTAGCGGGTGATATCCGAGGTGACGATGACGACCCGTTCCCCGGACCGGAAGGTGCCGATCGTTTCGGCGCACCGGTCGAGGGCGGCCGCGATGATCGTTTCGGGCCTGTCGACCGGTACGCCGATTTCCGGGCGGATGACGCCGAGAAGCCGCTCCGGGGGAAGCGTCAGGGTGAATGAGGTGTCGCCGTAGTGCAGGTCCATGGGGGATCAGAACCCCTTGTGGTACTCGGATACCTGGCGGGCGAAGGTGCGGCCGAATTCGAAGCAGGCCTCCTCGTCGGCCAGGGAAGGACGGTAGGCGAGTTGGATTCCCGGTTCCACGGTCTGGAGCCCCATCTGTTTGAACACCTCGTAGGCCTCCTTCACGGCGCCACCCCCCCAACCGAAGCTGCCGAAGGCCCCGACGATCCGGTTCTTGGGGCGCAGGCCACGCAGGTGGGTGAGGAATTCGGCCACGCTCGGGAAGAGGATGTTGTTGAGGGTCGGTGAGCCGATGAGGGCGCCACGGCACTTCCAGAATTCCTTGATGGCGACGCTGGTGGGGGTGGCCCGCAGCTTGATGATCTGGCAGTTGAGACCCTCGGCCCTGACCCCTTCGGCGATGGGGCCCGCCATCTTCTCGGTGCTCTGCCACATGGTGTCGTAGATGATCGCCACCGATTCCCGGGCCTTGCCGTTGGCCATGTCCAGGTACATGCCGAGGACCTTGCCGGGGTCTTTGCGCCAGATGAGGCCGTGATCCGGAGCGATTATGTCGATCTCGAATCCCTTTGCCTGGATCTCGGCAATCTTGGTCTTGATCATCTGGCCAAAGGGCATGAGGATGTTGGCGTAGTAGTCGACGACCGCGTCTTCCAGTTCGACCGGGGAGTTGGAAATCTCGTACTCGTCATCGAAGCGGTTTGCCGAGGCCACGTGCTGGCCAAAGGCGTCCTGGGTGAAGAGGATCTTGTCCTCACGGGCATAGGTCACCATGGAGTCGGGCCAGTGGAGCATGGGGGTTTCGAGGAATTCGAGGGTCCGCTTGCCGATGGTGAGGGTGTCCCCCGTCTTGACCGTCTTCACGTTCCAGCGGGAGAGGTCGAAGAAGCGCTCAAGACCCTTTTTCCCCTTTTCCGAGATGTAGATGGTGGCGTTGGGGGCCAGATCCATGACACAGTCGAGGCTCGTGACGTGGTCGTTTTCGATGTGGTTGATGATAACGTTCTTGATCCGTGCCGGGTCCACCACCCCGCCGATGTTCTTGAGGGTGTAGGTGGCAAAATCATACTTGACCGTGTCGATAAGGGTGATCTCGTCGTCCATGATCAGGTAGTTGTTATAGGTGGTGCCCCGGGGGGTCTCGTAGCCGTGGAAATCACGCACTGCCCAGTCGACGGCGCCGACCCAGTAAATATCGTTCTTTATCTCAACAGCCTTCACTGGCATATCCTCCTGTTATATGGTGTTTGGTCGCCGTCGGCATGCCTTCCGGCGGGTAAAACGAGAGCGGGAGCGCCTCGGCGCCCCCGTTGTCAGTAGCCTGAAGAGTTACATCTCGGTGAGGACCCGTTCGTCGTAAACCGCCTCTATCTTCTGTTTGTGCCCCTTCTCGATGTCGGCGAGCACCAAGAGCATCCGCTTGAACTTGGGGTCGTCGGTCAACTCGGCCGCGGCCGTATAGAGTTTGTACGCATTCTCTTCAGTCTTCATGGCGTAGCGGAGGATCTCGGGGTAGCTCATGTCGTCCCGGAAGGGCATCTCCACCATGTACTCGGCGATCTTCATGTCAGGGCGGTCGGCGAGAGAGTACTTTTCAGCCCCCTCGATGTCCAGTCTTTCGAAGGCGGTCTTGTGGCCTGCCTCTTCGTTCGCCATCTCCTCGAACATCTTGCGGGCCGAGATGCTGGTGGCCTTTTGGGCAGCGGTCTTGTAGAGCTGGTAGGCGTTTTCTTCCCGCTCAACGGCGAATTTGATGATATCGTCAAGGGTCTTGAATTCCATGCAGTCTCCCCTCCCTGGCAGGTTTGTGTTCTCGTTCATTGCAGACAAACAAATCTATCCAACTTCCTCGAACTGGTCCCTGCCGACTCCGCAAACGGGACAGATCTCGGGCGGCTCCGGTCCCTCGTGAATGTAATCACAGACAACGCATCTCCATTTTTTCATCCTGTCCTCCTTTCGCGTGATGGGTCATGAACGACAGTCGGGGCAGATCCCGCTGAAGTTGATGGAATAGTCGACGATGGTAAAGCCGCTTTCCGTGGCGATGGGCACCTGCTGCGCAAGGTGAAGGGCCGGGGTGTGCATGTCCTCGATCTTCTCGCAGCGAATGCAGTGGATGTGGTGATGGCGCACCGTATTGGCATCATACCGGGCCTTGGACTCGGGGTTGCTGATCTTCTGGACAACGCCGATTCCCACGAGGGTTTCCAGAACCCGATAGACGGTGGTGCGGGAAATTCCCCGGAGCCTTCCGCGGACCGCATCGTAGAGCTGGTCGGCGGATGGGTGGTCCGTGCGCTCCGCAAGGGCGTCCAGGACGACGCGGCGCTGGACGGTCATGGCGAGGCCGTTTTGGCGGCAGCCGTCTTCAAGGTGGCGGAGTTTTTCCTTTTTGAATGCGAGAGGACAATCCATACTAGGTTGGTACTTTATTGCAATCGATGCCGCTAGTCAAGTGGATTCCCCTGTTGATGAAGGTCCTGTTTCCGCCTCGACTACTTGAGAGTGACGGTCGGGATCCGGTAATTTAACATTGACAAAACTTCAGACGTTCTATAACAATGTTACGTTTTTTGCTCTCTTGGAGCATTGTCTGGTTCGAGTAGGTTCAAAGCCTTTCGCAGGCTATTTTGTCAGGAGGTTGGTAAATGGAACAGTATGCAGTTTACTTCGCCCTGGCCTGTGCCGTGGCGGCCGTCGCCTACGGCCTCGTTTCGGCCCAGTGGATTCTGGGGCTCCCCCAGGGCAACGACCGGATGCGCCAGATTGCGGCAGCCATCCAGGAGGGTGCCGGCGCCTACATGAAGCGCCAGTACACCATCATCGCCGTCGTCGGGGTGATCATGTTCATCGCCCTGTTCGCTACCCTGGGGATGAAAACCGCCATCGGCTTCGCCATCGGCGCCCTCTTCTCGGGACTGACCGGCTTCATCGGCATGTTCGTTTCGGTCCGCGCCAACATCCGCACCACGGAAGCGGCAAAATCCGGCATCCACAAGGCCCTCAACGTGGCCTTCAAGGGGGGCGCCATCACCGGCATGCTGGTGGTGGGTCTGGGGCTCCTGGGTGTTGCCGGCTACTACTTCATCCTTCAGCAGGTCATGCCGGGCGCCCCGGTGAAAGAGGTGGTCAGCCAGCTGGTGGGCCTCGGCTTCGGCGGCTCGCTCATCTCCATCTTTGCCCGTCTCGGCGGCGGCATCTTCACCAAGGGTGCCGACGTGGGCGCCGACCTGGTGGGTAAGGTGGAGGCCGGCATCCCCGAGGACGACCCCCGCAACCCGGCGGTCATCGCCGACAACGTGGGGGACAACGTGGGTGACTGCGCCGGCATGGCCGCCGACCTGTTCGAGACCTACGCCGTGACCCTCATCGCTGCCATGCTCCTCGGCGCCATCGCCTTCACCGGCAATGCCGCCGCCGTCAACTATCCGCTGATCCTCGGCGGCATCTCCATCATCGCCTCCATCATCGGCACCTTCTTCGTGAAACTGGGCGGCAACCAGAAGATCATGCCCGCCCTCTACAAGGGGCTGATCGCTTCCGGCGTCCTGGCCTGCATCGCCTTCTATGCCGTGACCGTCCAGATGTTCCCCCAAGGGCTCACCAATGCCAACGGCCAGACCTTCTCGGCGCTGAATATCTTTATCTCCGCCATTGTGGGACTCGTGGTCACCGGCGCCATCTTCTGGATCACTGAATACTACACCGCCACCGAGTACGGGCCGGTCAGGCACATAGCCCAGGCCTCCACCACAGGCCACGCCACCAACATCATCGCTGGCCTCGGCGTCTCCATGAAGTCCACCGCCATGCCGGTCATCGTCATCGCCGCCGGCATCATCGTCGCCTTCCAGTGCGCCGGGGTGTATGGCATCGCCATCGCCGCCGTCTCCATGCTGTCGCTGACCGGCATCGTTGTCGCCATGGACGCCTATGGCCCCATCACCGACAATGCCGGCGGTATCGCCGAGATGGCCGAACTGGACGACTCGGTCCGCGCCGTCACTGATCCCCTAGACGCCGTGGGGAACACCACCAAGGCGGTCACCAAGGGGTACGCCATCGGCTCCGCCGGCCTTGCGGCGGTCATCCTCTTCACCTCCTACGTGGACGAGCTGAAGCTGGCCGGCAAGATTATTGACTTCAACCTGGCCGATCCCTACATCATCGTTGGTCTGTTCCTCGGCGGCATGCTCCCCTACTACTTCGCCGCCCTCTGCATGGAGGCGGTCGGCAAGGCGGGCGGTTCGGTCGTCGAGGAAGTCCGTCGCCAGTTCCGCGAGATCAAGGGAATCATGGAAGGGACCGGCAAACCCGACTACGCCTCCTGCGTCGACATCGTGACCAGGACGGCCCTCAAGGAGATGGTCATCCCCGGCATCATCCCCATCGCCGCTCCGATCGTCATCGGTTTCACCCTCGGTCCGAAGGCCCTGGGCGGGGTCATTGTCGGCACCATCGTCACCGGCATCTTCGTCGCCATTTCCATGACCACTGGCGGCGGCGCCTGGGATAACGCCAAGAAGTACATCGAGGACGGCCATCACGGCGGCAAGGGTGGCGATGCCCACAAGGCCGCCGTCACCGGCGACACCGTCGGCGACCCCTACAAGGATACCGCCGGCCCGGCCGTCAACCCGATGATCAAGATCATCAACATCGTTTCGCTCCTCATCGTGCCGCTTCTGGCCAAGATGGGGTAGGGCGAACGAGCCTTGCTGCAAAGCATGAAAGGGCGGCCGGAGACACTCCGGACCGCCCTTTTTTCATGGTCATCCTAACGGGTCAGGACGAAGTTTCGACCGAAAAGAGAAATTCCGATATAGCCGCGCAGCTCCAGTCGATCAGGCGATGCCAGACGCATTTTGCACTTGTAGCTCTTGCCGGTTTCAGGATCGTAGCAGGTCCCGTTCTCCCACCGTTTGTCACCTTTGGCGGTGAGCCCTTTCATTACCTGCAGACCGAGAATCGGGCGGTTCCTCAGCGCCGGATCGGGATTTTTCCTGTCCACTTTTGTCTTGCCGACGGGCCCATCTTTGCTGTCAATATAGTTCGGTACCATCAACCAAACTATTTTCCCGCAGATTTTCTCTCCACACCGGAATAATTCCAGCTGTGGATCGCCCCCCTCGGTTTTCCACAAACCGAGGACGCTGCCTGGACCAGCGCCAAACGCGGTTGTTGCCGTCAGCAGAACTGTCGCAAAGAATGTCCAGACCTTCATGGATTTCCTCCGGCAACGATTATATGGGGTGGCCTTCGGTGCGTTTTAATCAATGAGGCGTGCTGCATGACTTCAGTTTCCCATTTTCGAAGAGGGAGATAGATTCGAATTGCGCACAGGTTTTGCCATCAATCTGTATTGACCTGGAAAGATTGCAGGTGTTCAATTTTCCCGTTTCGTAAAAGCTAACTTGGTCATGCTGATTGCAAATTATCTCTCCATAATTGAAATAGTCACTTGTGACGCAGTTCTTGAGCGTTCCGGTTTCGAATAAGTTGATGGTCGCATACTGTTTACAGTTGACTCCACCTACCGCAAAATTATCTTTGAGTGTGCATGTTTTCAAGGTGCCATTCTGATGGTAGACAATTTCAGAGCCGGGAGTGCAAATGGACTGGTCAATCCCCCAGCATGTTCCGACATCGGTTATGGCTATGATGCTCAGCATGATAATGGTGTATCTCATAATAACCTCCTTCTGCCCGATCAGCGCCTCAGCTCCGTAACTCCGAGGGCAACGCTGGCGATCATGCCAGGCAGAACTGCGCAACCGATGCACGGGCGAGCCCTCCGCTCATATCGGGGATGATACTCAGTTCCAGCGTTGTCAATCCGACAAGATCGACAGCATAGTCTTCTATCTCCAGGGTGTTGTGGGGGGCGCTGAAGTTGTATTGCTGGCGAACAATCTCCCGGTAAGATCTACCGCCGTCCGAGGACCACCGCAGCACGAACTCATGGGTACGTTCCTTCTCCTCTTCCCGAAACATCAGAAAAATACGCCTGACCCGCAACGGCTTGTCAAATAGCAGGCGGACAGTCTGCTGGCCTGATTCCGATGCCCGCCAGCCAGGTCCCTCGATGGGTTTCAACGCCAGCTCAATCGGGTGTGACGGGTCCTCGGACGTGAGTTCCGCCTCGGCCAGGGTTTCCAGGGCCAGCCAGTTTTCATCGGGGGGTATGATATTCTCAATGGCCTGGGTGATTATTCGTTTACGCATGGTGTTTCCTCCTTTGGCTCGTAGCCGCGGATCATTGAGAAAAAATTAGCACGCTGTAGGGACCGATAGAAAGCACGGCATGGAAGGGGAGGCCGTCGCATTCGCCCGGCTCGGCGTTGACGTCGGTGCTCGGATGACTCTGGAAGTCGTCGCTGTAGCCTTGCCAATCGCTGTTGAACCGGAGCGTCCAGGCCCCTTCCGCCGGGAAGCCGATGACGTAGTCATCCTGGGGCTCGTGGAAAAAGTTGGCGACGACTACGACGTCGTCCGTCGGTCCCCCCTTGTCCCACCGGTGGAAGGCGATGACATTGCGTTCTTCGTGCAGGTGATAGACCTGGGTGAACTGCCCGCAGAGGCCGCGGGTGAAGCCGCCGCGGTTGAGCCGCAGCCGGATGAGGTCGCGGTACAGTCGAACGATGCCGTGGAACTCGTCCTTTTGGTCCCAGTCGAGGGGGACCGTGTCGCGGAACCATTCGCCTTCGAGGAATTCCTGCCCCTGGAAGAGCATGGGAATGCCGGGAGCCGTGAAGACCATGGCGGCGGCCAGGGTCGAACGTTTCCGTGCGTACCACCCCTTGGGGTCGTTGGGGCTGATCTCTTGCGGCACGCGTGCCCTGCCGTTTGCCACCTCGTCGTGGGATTCACTGTAAATGACCCGGTCGAAGGCGTCATCGTTGTAGCGGTAGCAGATGGCGTCGCGGACGGCGGCGAGGGAGCGCTGCTCGTCCTCGGGAGTGGTCACCGCGAGGCGGATGGGGTGGACGAACATGGCGTCCCACTGGGAGCCGAACCCGGCTCCACCGGCGCCAACGTCTTTGGTGATCCATCTGTTGTGTTGCAAATCCTCGGCTATCGTGATCCGGCCGGGGAATTTTTGCGCGACCTCGCTGTTGATCCACTGGAGCAGGCTCCACCCCTCGGGCAGATCCTGTGTGCCGGCACCGTTGACGGTGCGGATGAATTGGGTGCAGTCGAAGCGGATGCCGTCAACGTGGTATTCCTCAAGCCACATCAAGACGTTATCGAGGATGTATTGCCGTACTTCGCCGCGTCCGTAGTCGGGCCGGGTTTCTCCCCACGGCGTGACGGCCCGGTCGTCATTGTAGAAGTAGATCCCGCCGCGATCGTTCTCGCTCCAGCCGTCAAACTGCCAGAGATCCAGATCGCTGGGGCCCAGGTGGTTGTAGACCACGTCGAGAATCACCCCGATCCCCACCTGGTGAGCGCGCTTGACGAACCGTTTGAATGCCAGCGGGCCGCCGTAGGCGATCTCCACCGAGAAGATATGGGCGGGGTTGTAACCCCACGACCGATCCCCCGCAAACTCCCCCACCGGCATGATCTGGATCGCGTTGACGCCGAGCTTTTTCAAGTGACCCAGACGCGCTGTAACCGAGGCAAACTTGCCCGGATGGTCGACGTCCTCCTCGTCGTTGAACGTGCCGACATGGAGTTCGTAGATGACCAGTTCGTTCCAGGGCGCGAGCTGGAAGTCGTCCCCTTGCCAGTCGAAGTCCGGATCGTGAACGATGGCGTTGCCAACAGAGTTGGTCACCTGGCGGGCATAGGGGTCGATGCGCTTTAACTCGCCCTTTTCCGTGGCCAGCAGGAACTTGTACTCATCGCCCACATGGGCCTCTGCCACATCAGCGTACCAGTAGCCGTCCTCCTCGGCCTGCAGGGGGTTTTTGTTGCCGTCCCATCCGTTGAACGAGCCGATAATGGACACTCGCTCTGCATGGGGCGCCCACACGCGGAATGCGACCCCCCCGCCGTGGGGGATCGCCCCCATTCCCGAGATCTTTGTTCCATCGCTCATGGATCCACCTCCGCTTTTCCCGCTTGGGGTAATTCAAGGGTGAAGTAGAACGTCGCCCCCGCGCCCGGCTTTCCCTCCGCCCAGATTCGCCCGCCGTGGCGCCTGACGATCCTGTCCACCGTGGCCAGGCCGATGCCGCTCCCCTCAGCGTCCGTTCCGGGGAGCCGCTGGAAGGGAATGAACAGCTTGTCTGCAAGCGCCATGTCGAAGCCCGGCCCGTTGTCCCGTACAAAGAACGCCGGCTTTCCGGCACTATCCGTCACGCCGAATTCAATGACCGCCTCTTCCCGGTTGCCGGTATGCTTCCAGGCATTCCCCATGAGGTTGTCCAGGACAACCCGCAACAGTGCCGCGTCGCCGTGGGTTACGATTCCGTCCGGGATTCTGAAGGTGACCCGGCGGTCCAGCGCCGTCACTTTCAGCCCCATGGCAACATTCTTCGCCATGGTACTGAGGTCAACCTGTTCATGGCGCAATTCGACGTGGGCGATGCGTGAAAAATCGAGCAGGGTATCAATGAGCCGGTTCATCCGCAGGGTGCTTTCGTACATGTCATCAATATATCGGCGGCATTGCCCGTCGAGTTTGCTGCCGCAGAGTTCCTGAACCACCTGGCAGTAGCTGTTGATGAGTGTCAGTGGTTTGCGCAGGTCGTGGGAGACCGTGTAATTGAATGCCTCCAGTTCGATATTGGCGGCGACCAGTTCGGTGGCGCGGGCGGCCAGGTCGGTGTGCAGAATGTCGAGCCTCTCCTCCAGCTGACGGCGCGTGGAAATATCGATGATCGCAGCGCGGCACTCCTGCCCCGATGTCGCGGCCACGGCCTCGATCTGCACAAAGAGCGGGTGCGTTCCCCCTTTCAGGAGCGCCACTTCACTGACCACTTTGGCCCGGCTTTCCACTACCCTCGCGAGGAACGCGGCAAAGGCGGGACGGGCCTCATCGGCGACGAACTGCCCGAAGCGTCGGCCCAGCAGCCGGGCCCGCTCTGTCCCAAGGAGCCTTGCCGCGGTGAGGTTGGCGGCCCGGACAACTCCGTCGCGGTCGAGGGTCAAGTAGCCGACCGGGGCGAAATCATAGAGGTCGGTGTACTGTTCCAGTGCCGTCTCCATCTCTTCCCTGGCCTGGCGGAGCTCTGCATTCTGCATCTCCAGCTCGATTTGGTGGACCTGCAGTTCGTGAAGGAGTCGCTGCGTCTCATCGCCCGTGCGGGAGAGGCCCGCTTCAGGCGTTTTCGCGGTCAGCTGTTCTTCTGCACGACGGCGCAACTCGGTGGCCGTTGTTGGCAGGTTCGTGTCCTTGTCGGTTTGCATGGTTGACCCTCATACGTCAGGTTGTCAGGCTAGCGGTGAGCCGGCACACAAATGAATCGCAGCGGTGGCCATGGCCAGACAAATTTTCGGAAAGATTCTGATCGGTTGCATCGGATTCACATGATTCACTCCCTCCATATAAAACCACGTAACCACAATGTTACAACCATCGGACGAATAAATTCACAAACCACTCCCTGAACCTGAGCAACAAGGGTCTATCTTGCCACTCGTCCCAGTGGATCTGCCGTGAATCCACCAGGTCACCGGCAAACATCTTCTCCATCTCGGCGGCAAACTCTTTGCTCAGAATGACCGCATTCACCTCGTCATTGCTCAGCATGCTTAGGAAGTCCATGTTGGTTGAGCCGACGGTTGACCAAACCTTGTCAATCACCGCGGTTTTAGCGTGCAGCAGGGAGGTGCTGTGCTCGTAGACCTTCACTCCTGACTTCAGCAGCACGGAATAATGATATCTCTGGGCATGTAATGCCAGCTGGGAATCGGTGGTCCCGGGGAGGATGATCTTTACGTCAACACCCCGCTCTGCGGCATCCGTGAGGGCCTTCAGTATCTGGCCGTCAGGGATGAAGTAGGAATTCGTCAGGTGAATCGAGTGCTCTGCAAACGTCATGGCCGACACATAGACAATAAAAGGGATCCTGTTGGTCTCTCCCGGGGTGCTGCCGACCACTCGCACCAGGGCATTACCTGCATCTTTCAGGTCAGGGAAGTAGTTCCGTTCGGAACGTTGTGGTCCCTTCTGCTTCACCCAGGTGTCAAGAAAGAGCCTCTGTAATTCAGCCACGGCCGGCCCTTCGATCTGAACGTCCGTGTCACGCCAGTGAATTGGCGCCTTTTCCTTTTGTTTCCGTTTGAGAGGATTGCTCGAATAAACCTCGCTGATGTTGATGCCCCCGATAATGGCGATGGTGCCGTCGGCTATCAGGATCTTGCGGTGGTCCCGGTGTGTCAGTCCCCAGTTTTCCCTGTCTTCCAGTGGATTTATCGGGTTGAATTCGACGACTTCTATCCCGCCGTCGCGCAGGCGCTGGAAAAAGGCAGCGGGGGTAGTGATACTCCCCACACTGTCATAGATGATATTTACCTGGACACCTTCCCCCTGTTTTTTCAGTAACAGATCGGCAAACCTGCGGCCTGTTTCGTCATCTTCGATGATATAGCTTTCAAGGTTGATATGGTCTTTGGCATTCTGGAGCGCCTTGCACATTGCGGCATAGGTGGCCGGGCCATCGGCGAGCAGGGTGACCCTGTTCCCCTTTGTGAGCGGGCTTTCGGTGACCGACTCCACCACGGCAGTGTGGCGTCCCAGAACGTCAGTCGGATCGACCGATCGCTTCAGCCGTTCCATGACGGCCTTGCTTTTCTGGGGAGACAGCAGACCCTTGGACGAAAGGATCCGGCGGTGTTTCTGTGCCCTCGGCGCCCCATCAATCACGTCAGAGACGTTGGGCAAGGTCGCGCATCCCGTGCCGAGACTCACGATGGACACGAGCAGAATGAACAAAAAGAAGGGCTTGGCGATTGTCATGGTATTCCGAGGAGCCTTCCTTTCATACCAGTTCTCACCCTCGCGCTGCATCCACCGCCTCTGCTCCCGCCGTGGAGACAATGGTGTTGAACCTGATGTCCGGCGCTTTCTTGAGCAGTTTCATTGCTCCGATCAGAATCCCGAAATGGACGGACCTCAGATGGGTGTCCAAGTCCTCACGGCTCTTCCACTCCTCTATGAAGAGAAGAGAGTTTTCAGTCTCGATATCCACGTAGCAATTGCAGCTTATGCAGCCCTGCTCCCGCCGAATCGGGGCGAGTATTGCCTTGAAGGTCTGGAGGACCTCCTGCCGCTTTTCGGGTGGCATCGTTATCTTGATAATGGCGTCAATCATGGGCCTTATCCTTCAGACATCACGCAGTTGACAGCAGGGAACTATCATGATCTCCGCCCCTGGATGAACCCGAAAATCAGAACAATAATGGCGATGACCAGCAGGATGTGAATAAAATAACCAAGCGTGTAGCCGGTCACCAGCCCCAGCGCCCAGAGAACGATCAGTATCACAGCTATTGTCCACAACATGAGATCCTCCTTCCAGATTGCTATGATCACTGCCGGTTGGATCACCCTGCCGGCAGTGATCATTCAGTCTCTTTGATTCATGAACGTAAACTACTCGATGGTCATCCGGTTTTCTACGTCCTTCACGCCTTTAACGTCTTTGGCGAGTTTGGTGGCCAAGTCCTGTTCGGCTGAGTTTTTGGCCTTGCCGGTCAAGGTAACCACACCATTCTTCGTGGTGACCGATGTATTGATGGCACTGGTCGAGCGGTGGCTAAGCAGCGTCATCTTGACCAGGGCGGTGATGGACGCGTCATCGATCTTGTCGCCCATCGTCCGTGTCTTTTTCACGGGTTTTGTCACGGTCATCTCATTGTTTACGCTTTTGACCCCTTCTATGTCCCTGGCGTATTCAGCGGTCAATTCCTTTTGTGCCTGGCTGGGGGCATTGCCTCGCAGGGTCACGATGCCGTCCTTGACGTCAACCTCGGTTTTGAAGCCGCTCACGCTCCGATGGTACAGGAGTGTGGATTTAACCTTTGTGGTGAGCCACGCATCCGACATCTCAGAGGGGCGCTCCCCTTTGACTTCCAGCCTGTTGTCAACGCTCTTGACGCCGGGCAGGCCCGCCACGGTTTCCTGGGCCAATGACTTGTGGGATTCCTCGGAGACGGTTCCCGTCAGGGTGACGACACCGTCCTCGGAATCGACCTTGACCTTGTCGTTCTTGAGGTAGGTCTTGAACACATAGGTCTTTTTGGCTGATGATTCGATGCGGTCATCCAGCTTGGACGCATGGGCAGGTGCGCTGATCGCCAACAACGCGACTGCAGCGACCATCAGGAACAGGGAATAGAGTGCTTTCATAGAAACATTCTCCTTTTAGTGATCATCTATGTTTTTTCATCATTTTCTTCGCCGGTTTTTTCTCACCCGGCTGCATGGACATCATCATCGTCTTCATTTTCTTGAACTGCTCGTCCGTCAAAGTACTCCTCACTTCTTTCATGGCCTGTAACATTTCCAAATGATGGGCTGTCTTTATCCCTTCAATTTTCTTGACCGCAGAGCTGGCTTTCTCCAGATCAAAATCTTTCACTTCCATGATCTCCATGAGTTCGATCTCTGCAATCTTCAGGTCGGCTTTGAAGCGGGCATGCTTCTTTTGCATTTCCCGATGTATAGGCTTCAATTTCATGACCTGGTCATCGGTTAGCCCCATCTTGTCTGCATGTTCGATGCACATGCCTATCATGTCGCCCATCTTGTCCATGGAGCCCATTTCCATCATCGGTCCATAACCTGCCCGATGCTCCATGGGCATATCCTTCATCTGCGAAAAAGCCGGTACCGCAAAAACAGCCGTCAACAACAATGAGAGTAGTATTCTTTTCACAAATTTCCTCCTTTGCGCGGGGAGCCGTTCTCCCTATCTTTCCAGAACCTTCTTGACCTCGCCGATCTTCTCCTGAGCTTTACCAGCTAACTTTTCAGCTTTGCCTTTGGCCTCCAACTCGGGATTGTCAGTTACTTTCCCGGCGACCTCCTTGACCTTGCCTTTCACTTCGTGAAACTTTCCTTCCGCTTTGTCCCTGATGCTCGATTTCATAATGACCTCCTGTCGGTTGTGCTGATAAATTTCTTCCCGGTCAAAGGGTTGGAATCGTACCTTTTCCAACTCGTAGAATTCTCGCTGACGCTTTTCCAGGGCTCACCTCCTTTGAATTCCGGTTACCTATAACTTGCCCAACAGTAGCAGGATGAGCAGAATCAAAAGAATCAGGCCAAGCCCGCTACTGGGGTAGTAACCCCACTGTTTGCTGTGAGGCCACGTGGGCAGCGCACCTACTAACAGCAATATCAAGACGACGATCAAAATAGTTCCTAACATAGTCATTTCCCTTTCTCAGTGAACGTTCCGCCTGACAGAAACGTTCAGTGTCCTTGTTCCTTTGAACTTTGAGGCCCTTCTCTGAATAACAAACAACCCCTTCACAACTGTGCTCATGTCCTTCTACAAAGGTAGATCGCAACTAACGTACCAGAGAAAAGCTGCGGATACTGAGAGTGCAAGGGGCTGATTGTGCGGGTTAAAATGGAAAGTGAACGTGGAGGGTGAGTGGAAAGCCGTCAGCGGCATCCGTCATATGTAACATAACTGCCAAATATGACGGGTAACGTACAAAACATGAATGTCAGTTTGATGTCTTTATCTGTATAGCCGCACGCCTGACAAAATATTTACGCGTTTCGTCAAGGACGAGGAGCAGGATTGCAAAGGGGATCAGCAGCAACAGTACGTTAGCACCGATGGGGGCGGAGGCGAACAGGGAGTTGCCGAAAGGGGTGTAGATGATGAGAGCCGCCAGAAGCAGTTCGGAGGCGATCCCTCCCAGCACCAGCCGGTTTGAGAAGATTCCCAGGGTGAACAGGGAAACATTGGGCGAACGGCAGGCAAAGACGTTGGCGATCTGTGTCGCGATGATGCCGGCGAGACAGGCCGTGGTTGCCTGCAGGTAGAGTGTTGTCGTATGGGCCAGTGGTTGGGACCAGCTCCACCCCCCCTGGTACATGACATAGAAGTAGGCGGACATTCCTGCAACTGCTTCCCACAGCCCCAGATACAGGTAGGCCCTTAAAAGGACTCCTCTGGTGAGCAGGTGCTCGTCTTTGGGCCGGGGAGGGCGCTGCATGATGTCCGGCGATGGTTTCTCCGAACCCAGCGCCAATGCAGGGAACATGTCGGTGCCGAGGTCCACCGCCAGTATCTGCATGATGGTGAGCGGCAGGGGGATGCCGAACAGGATGTAGCCGATATAGGGGATCAGTTCCGGGATGTTGGAGGCGAAGATGTAGGTGATGAAGTTCCGGATGTTCTCGAAGACGGCGCGACCTTCCTCGATGGCATGGACGATGGAGGCGAAGTTGTCATCCAGCAGCACGATATCCGCAGCCTCGCGGGCAACGCTGGTTCCGGCCAGCCCCATGGCGATGCCGACATGGGCTTTTTTCAGGGCCGGCGCGTCATTGACCCCGTCTCCGGTAACCGCTACCCGATGACCTCCCTCGATCAGTAGACCTACCACATGCATCTTGTTCTGGGGGGACATGCGGGCAAAGATAAGATTCTCCTTTTTCAGCTCTTCGCGCAGTTGTTCATCGGGCATGCCGGCCAAGTCCCGCCCCTGGATGATGACAGGTTCTCCCGTTATCATCCCGATATCCCGGGCGATGGCGCTGGCGGTCGGGCCGGCATCGCCGGTAATCATGATGACCTTGATGCCTGCGCTGTGGCACTCCTTGAGGGCCTGCGGCACTTCGGGACGTGGCGGGTCCAGCAGTCCCATGAATCCGGCAAGGGTGAGACCTTCTTCCGGTATCTCTCCCGTGGGAAGCGCATCCAGTTCCCGGAATGCCAGGGAGATCACCCGAAGCCCTTCGGAGGCCATGGCCTGAAGCTTCTCCTGAAGTTCGGCAGTGCTGTTGCCGTCCAGCGGGACCATCGAACCTGCCTTGCTCAGCGATGTGCAGAGCGGCAGCACGCTTTCGCCTGCCCCTTTAACCAGTACGAACAGCTTGCCGTCGATCCGGTGGAGAGTGGCCATCCGCTTTCTGTCGGCATCGAACGGAATTTCGCCCAGTCGCTCACCGTCCACGGCCCCCTGTTCGACTGCATAGGTGTAGAGTGCCGTCTCGGTCGGGTCTCCCTTGACCCCTTCCGGTGTCACGGTGACATTGTTGCAAAGGCGGGCAACCGTGCCGGCCATGGCAGGATCATCGAGACTCCAGAGCTTTTTGACGGTCATCAGGTTTCGCGTGAGCGTGCCGGTCTTGTCGGTGCAGATCAGGTCAACGGAGCCGAGCGCCTCCACGGCGTTCAGGCTTTTCACCAGTGCGTTCCGGTGGGCCATGCGCTTGCTCCCCATGGCAAGTGCAAGGGTCACGGTCGGCAGCAGCCCTTCAGGGACGGTGGCGATGATGATGCCGATGGCAAACAGAAAGTTGTCCCAGAATCCCCGTCCCACCAGACTGCCAATCAGGAAAAAACAGCCACCACCGGCCACTGCAATGATAGCGACGATGCGGCTGACCCGGGTGATCTCGATATGGAGGGGGCTTACCTCCTCCACGACCTTACCGGTTATCTGTGCGATCTTGCCGAATTCGGTTGCCATGCCGGTCGCATAGACAACGGCCTTCCCACTGCCGCTCACCACGAGCGTGCCTGCGAAAACCAGGTTTCCGCTTTCAAGCAACTCCCCCTCGAAGGGGGCATCGGTGAGCAGGCGGGAATCGGATTCGCCGGTCAAGAGAGAATTGTTGACGGTCAGTCTGCTTGCTTCCACGACCCGGGCGTCAGCGGGGACCTTATCCCCTTCCCGCAGCACCACCAGGTCTCCCGGCACAATCTCTTCGGCATCGATTTCACGCTCGGCCCCTCCCCTGATCACGGCAACCCGGAAGGGGAGCATCTTTCGGAGTTCCTCGATCGCCTTTTCGGTGCGGTACTCCTGAATGAAGGTGAAGATGGCGTTGATGAAGATGACGGCGAGAATTGCTATGCCGAGACGGAGCAGTCCTTCGCCGGGGTGGAGGTATTCGGACAGAAAGCAGAGGGCGGCGGCAAACCAGAGGAGCAGGGCCAGGAAGTGGGTGAATTGGGACACAAGACGCAAAAGCAGGGAGCGGCCATGCAGCTCATGGATTTCGTTCAGTCCATACTCGCCACGACGGCGCGTTGCCTCTTCAGTCGTGATCCCCTGCGGGGTGCTCAGAAGGGTTGAAAATACTTCGTCGTGGGAAAGGGCCTGGATTCTCATGGCGCAGACCGGAACAGGATGGCGTTACAGGGTGGCTTATGCATGACATCGCCGGCAGGGTTGCCGAAGAACAGTTTCTGCAGTACTCCGCGCTCGCTGGCGCCCAGTACGATCAGATCATTGTGGCGGGTGATCGCTTCCACGGTGATGGATTTGCCTATATCTCCTTTGCCGCTTCGCTCCAGCACAGCAACGTCTTGCTGTTGCAGTTGTTCCCGAAACCGAGTGATGTCGTCGGGCATCCCCTTTGCGTCACGCTCTGCGGACAGATGGAACAGCGTGACCTGTGAATGGAAGCTCCTGGCCAACTCGGTGATAAAAACCAGGCGGTGATCCCTGTCGCTTATGACCTTGCCGAGCGGCACCAGGATGCGTCTGGGGTGCGGTTTGGCCATGGTGATGGCCCGCATGATTGCCAGATCTGACCTGATGGTCCGCAGGAGGCTATGAACCGTGTGCTGCTGCAGATCGGCTCCGTAGCGTTCATAGGGCGTCAGGGGATACCATACGAGATCGGCTTTTTCGGCATCTACCCGTTTGGGCAGCAGGGTGCTGATATTACCGACCTCGGTTATCCGGGTGACGGCGATGTCCAGTTCAAAGGCAACCGTGAAGAGATGATCCAGATGACGATCCGTATGGCGGAGTACTGTCTCGTCACTATTTTCGGCATGGGCGGCATACAACACAAGGTCGGCCTTGCCTGCTGCCGCCAGCGAGATGGCATAGCGGGCAGTCACCGTGGATGCGGTATGTTCGTTGATAACTGAAAATATCTTACGGTAGCTCATGGTGGCCGGGTTACGCAGTCCGGACCGGATCAGATCAGACTGCGCACTCTCCTTTCAGCGATGGTATCCCTCTGGTATTTGCTCCGTAAAATAGCCGTTACAATGCCAATCAGCCAGATACCGCCTCTTTCATTATTTTTACAATCGTGTCCTCCACTTCCTGCGCCACCTCTGCAAGTTGCGGCGCGTTGAACATCGCCAGGAGAGTGGTTGGCTTCAGGATAGCCAGAATGGTTTTACCCCCCTCCTCGTAAATGGATATCCGGCATGGCAGCGCGGTGGAGATGTCCATGTTCTGGTCGAGCACCGTCTTGGCCTGTCGCGGTTGACACACCTCAAGGATCAGGCATTCACGGGCGAACTCCACCCCTTTCTTCGCCATGGTCTCTTTGAGGTTATGCACCTGCATGACGCCGAAATTATTTGCCAGAACGGCAGCCTGCAAGGCCTCCGCAGCCTCGCTCACGGTTTTCCCGGTAGATTGTTTGATCAGCATCGGTGTTACCTGCTCCTTTCCGCCTGGTTCATCGACCCAGTATCCCTGGCGGTTATAATGGTTATGAAGACTGGTCTCATAATCCCGAGTCAGCAGAGCCTCCTCAGTGTATTCCGGTGACTCCTTGATGGCCTCGCGGGGAAGATTGACGAAGACTTTAGACTCGATCCAACTCACGCGCTCGATCCATTTAGGTGAAATCAGTGTTTTTTTGCCTGGCCACCAGTTCCTCGTATCGATAATGAGATAGCGAATCGCCCACATCTCGTCATCGATGATAAAATCCTCCACATGGCCAATTTCGCCGTCCGCGGCCTGGATGTGATAGTTTGTCACATCGCGAGAGCTGCGCAAAAAAGGATCCCAGGTTTTCTCGCTCTGGGCGGTTTTTTTCCATTTTTCAGGGTCATGCACAATGAAGGGATAGGCACCCCACATGTTTGGGCCGCCCCAATACATCGGCCATCCATAAAACCCGTAGTAGGCATCCTCGAATTGTCGCGAGACGGGCTTGTCACTGTCCAGGGGAGGGCTGTCCTCTATCTGCTTCTTGGTCAGATTGATTTCGATGTTTTGTTTTTCCTCGTTCACGGCGACCATCGCATACGGGGAGATCAGTACCTGTCTCTCCTTAAGCCAGTTTCCCGTGTCGGCGACCAGATAGCGAATCGTCCAGTGCTGGTCATCGAAGTAGAATTCTTTGACCTTCCCGATTGTCCCGTCGAGGCTGTCCAGGGTGTAACCCTTCAGTATGTTGGCTTTGCATAGCATATGTGTCTCCTTTGCGTACCGGTATCGGGCTGACGCCGTGCAGGAAATGCCTTGTCCATATGAGTCAGAGATCCTCGGCCACTTCGCGGGCAGCTATCACGACCGGGGCTGCATCGCTTTGTCGCCTACCCCTTGATGAACGCGAGCAGATCCTCGTTGACCTGGTCCTTGAGGGTCGAGCACATGCCGTGGGGTGCCCCTGGATAGATCTTCAGGGTCGCGCCTTTGATGAGCTTCGCCGAGAGGAGGGCCGAGGCGCCGATGGGCACGATCTGGTCGTCGTCGCCATGGAGGATCAGGGTCGGCACGTCCATTTTTTCGAGATCTTTCGTGAAGTCCGTCTCGGAGAAGGCCTTGATGCAATCGAAGACCCCTTTGAAGCCAGCTTGCATCCCCTGGAGCCAGAACGAGTCCCGCAGCCCCTGAGAGACCTTGGCGTCCGCCCTGTTGACGCCGTAGAACGGCGTGGTGAGGTCCTTGAAGAACTGTGATCGGTCGGCGAGGACGCCCGCGCGGATCCCGTTGAAGACCTCCATCGGCAGGCCAGCGGGATTGGCAGAGGTCTTCAGCATGAGCGGCGTCACCGAGCCGATAAGCACGGCCTTGGCAACGCGTTTCGTGCCGTGGCGGCCGATGTAGCGGGCAACTTCGCCGCCCCCCGTGGAGTGCCCCACATGGATCGCGTTCTTCAGGTCGAGCGCTTCGACGAGCGTCGCCAGGTCATCGGCGTAGGTGTCCATGTCGTTGCCATTCCAGGGCTGGCTCGATCGGCCATGGCCGCGGCGGTCATGGGCAATGCAGCGATAGCCGCGGGCGCCCAAAAACAGCATCTGGTCTTCCCATGCGTCCGCGCTCAGGGGCCAGCCATGGCTGAATACCACGGGCTGTCCGCTTCCCCAGTCCTTATAGTAGAGCTTGATGCTAGTCGAGTTTTCTTTCCCGACCGGTAGGTAATTCATGGTAGGTCTCCTTTCCATGGTAACAGCTCAACGTTCGCAGACAGCATGACAGTGCTCATATTCTGCTCAGAAGATACATCGCAACTAACGAGCCAGAGAAGACCTGCGGCTACTGCGTGCGCAAGGGTTTGATTGTGCGGGGGAAAGTGGGAAAGGAGGAAGCGGGGGGGAAGGGGAAACCGTCAGCGGCATCCGTCATATGTAACGTAACTGCCATATATGACGGGCAATGTTGAGGCAACTATCGGTAATTCTTGTGTGTTGTTTCTTTAGTGCCGGCGGATGCCATATTTACGCATCCGGGCGCGAAGAGTGCTGGGGTTGAGACCAAGGAGTACCGCCGCCCCGTTTTTCCCCTCGATGCGCCAGCCGGTTTTCTGGAGCACCTGGAGGATGTGATCCTGTTCCAGGTCGGCGAGGGCTTTGACGTCCTGCTCTGCCAGTTCCCCCGCCTTGCGGAACGTATCGAATCGGTCCAATACCTGGAGCGTGGTCCCCGGGCTGGTGATGATCGCCCGCTCGATGACGCTTTCCAGCTCCCGCACGTTGCCGGGCCAGTGGTATTCCTGGAGGGCGTTCAGGGTCTCCTTCGAAACGGTCTCTATCTTCTTGCCTATTTTCTTGTTGTATTTGGCGACAAAATACGTGACGAGCAGCGGGATGTCTTCCTTGCGCTGCCGCAGTGGCGGGATCGTGATGGGGAAAACATTGAGCCGGTAGAAGAGGTCTTCCCGGAACCTCCCCGCGCGGATCTCTTCCTCCAAGTTCCGGTTGCTGGCCGCGATGATCCGCACATCGACCTTGATGGTGCGGGGGCTGCCCAGGCGTTCAAACTCGCCGTCCTGGATGATCCGAAGCAGCTTAGACTGCAGTTCCAGGGGCATCTCGCCGATTTCGTCGAGAAATATGGTTCCGCCGTCGGCCAGCTCGAAGCGTCCCATCTGCCGGGCATCAGCCCCGGTGAACGCACCCTTTTCCCGCCCGAAGAGCTCGCTTTCGATGAGGTTCGCCGGCAGTGCCGTGCAGTTGACCGTTATCATCGGCCGGTCCTTGCGGGAACTCCTGCCGTGGATGGCGCGCGCGATCATTCCCTTGCCGGTGCCAGTCTCGCCAAGGAGGAGAACGGTCGCATCCTGCGGGGCCACCTGCTCGACCCGGAAGAATACATACTCCATGGCATTGCTTTGCCCGATGATCTCGCCGAAGTTGTACGCCCGGGCAACCTCCTTCCGCAGGTAGATGTTCTCGGCCCCGAGCCGGTCTTTCAGGTGGCTGATTTCCGCAAACGCACTCTGGAGTGACTCTTCCGCACCCTTGCGTTCCTCTATTTCCCGCGAGAGCCGCACATTCGCCCTGCTCAGCTCTCCGGTCCGCTCCTGTACCGCCAGCTCCAGCTTGTCATGGGCATTTTGCAGCGCCTCTTCCAGTTGCTTGCGGACCGTGCCGTCAACGATGGAGGTAAGGATAGAGCCGTCCATGCTTTCGATGGTGACCGCTACGCTCTGAAGTTGGCCATGGAACACCGCACCGTCGTTTCTCGTGAGACTGATTTCACATCTGAGCATGACCTGTCGCTGCAACGCCAATGCGAGATGGTTGGAAAAAATCTCCCGGTCGCCTGCATCGGCAATAAAACCGGCAAAGGGTTTGTTGACCAGCTGCCGCCGCTCTATTCCCAGCAGTTGCGCGCCGGCAAGATTCACCTCCCGTATCACTCCGCGGGCATCAAAGGTGAAATAGCCGACAGGTGCGAAGTCATAGAGTTCGGCATACTTGTTGAGCGATACCTCAAGCTCCTCCCGGGCTCGGCGCAGCTCTGCATTCTGCATTTCCAGCTCGATCTGGTTGACCTCAAGCTCATGGACGAGCCTCTTCGTCTTTTCCACGGGCCGGGGCGGGGAGTGTTTCGCCCTGTTTTCACTCAACTGCTCTTCGGCACGGCGGCGCAAGTTGGCGGTATCCTTAGACAATCCCTTGTCTTTGTCGATTCCCATTGCAAACCCTTTGATTCAGGATGAAGGCAGAAGGCCGAAGACGGCTGGAAACAAACCACACCGTTAAGACTACTACACTTTTTAACTTCTGCCTTCCGTCTTCAGTTTCAGCCGTGAAATCTCCTCGCGCAGTTCCGTCTCCAGCGTCTTGGCCGCAGTGATGTCCGCAAAGGTAATTACCACCCCGCCGATGACGTCCTCCATGGTGCGGTAGGGCATGATGCGTACCGAGAACCAGCGCCCGTCGGTGGCGGCGACCTGCTTCTCCGAAAAGACCAGCGTCCGCAGCACCTCCCGGGCCTCTTCGGTCATCCCGGGATAGAGCAGGTCGCTGGCGATGTCGGAAAGCGGTCGCCCCACATCGCCCGGGATCAGCTTGAAGAGCTTGTTCGCCCCGGTGGTAAACCGCCGGACATGGAGGTCGTTGTCCAGGAACACGGTGACAATTTCAGTGCTGTTGAGCAGGTTCCTCATGTCGTTGTTCATGCGCGACAGCTCGTCCATTTTTGACTGCTGCTCGGCGTTCACCGTCTGGAGTTCTTCGTTCAGGGACTGCATCTCTTCCCGGGAGGTGGTCAGCTCCTCGTTGGCGGACTGCAGTTCCTCGTTGGTGGACTGCAACTCCTCGTTGGTGGATTTGAGCTCTTCCTGGGAGGACTGCATCTCCTCGCGGGTCGTCTGCAGTTCTTCGCGCACCTGCTGGAGTTCCTGCTCCAGTTCGAGCACCCGGATGTTGTCGGAAGAGGAACTCCTGGAGCGGCCAGATGCTTTCTTTTCCGGGGGCGTCGCCACGTCGGTAAAAACGATCATCACCATCCCCCGCAGCGCCTCCGGCTCCTCGATCGCCTGGACAGTGACGTCAACGGTTTGCGTGGCGCCGTTCTCCCCGACCTTGAGCCCCTTGAGGGTGATCGCCTCCTTGTGCCGGACCGCCTTCTGGAAGGCGCTTCCCAGATCAAAACGGAGCCCTTCGCGGGCCATGGCGAAAATATTCCAGTTGGCCTTGCCGGCCGCCGGCTCAAGATATTTGCCCGTCCGCCCGCTGATGTAGAGGATGTCACCCTTGTCATTGACCAGCACGGCGGGCGGGGAAAAGTGCTGCAGGAGAAGCTGGTCCGCCAGCGTCTGGAGATTGGCTGCAGGTTTCATCATCGTCAACTCCTTGGGAACTCCCGGCAGGGCCGGTACAAACGAAGAGGGAAACGCCACCGGTTCGGCCGAAAGCACCGATTCGCGGCGCCGGAAGAGTCTTGACTTGGTGTTCAGCGGGGCAAAGAGATCGGTGAAGGTGCTGACGGTCTCCGCGCTCCCCAGAAACAGGATGCCGCCCGGGTTCAGGCTGTAGTGGAAGAGCGGCAGGAGCTTTTTCTGCAGTTCCGGCGTCAGATAGATCAGAAGGTTGCGGCAGATGAGGATATCCAGCTTGGTAAAGGGGGGGTCCATGATGATGTTCTGCGTGGCGAAGGTCACCATTTCCCGGATCTCCTTGCCGACCCGGTAGCCACTCCCTTCCTGGACAAAAAACCGGCGGAGGCGCTCGGGAGAGACGTCCGCGGCAATGTTGGCCGGATAGACCCCCTGACGGCCCTTGTCGATGGCGTCCCGGTCCAGGTCAGTGGCAAAAATCTGCAGCTTGAAACTCTCCGTGGGCTTGGCCTGTTCCAGCGCCTCCCTGAAGGCGATGGCCAGCGAATATGCCTCCTCCCCGGTGGAGCAGCCGGCCGACCAGGCCCGCAGCACCCCGCCGGCCGGTCGTTCCGCCAGGAGTGCCGGAATAAACTCTCCCTTCAGCTGTTCCCATGCCGCCGGGTCGCGGAAAAAGCTGGTCACACCGATCAACAGTTCCTTGAAGAGGAGTTCCACCTCCTGGGAATTATCCTGCAGGTAGCGGACGTAGGCGGCGATCCGGTCGATCTGGTGAATCCCCATGCGCCGCTCGATCCGTCGGTACATGGTGGTCTTCTTGTACAGTGAGAAGTCGTGGCCGGTCTTGGCCCGCAACAGGATGAGGACTTTCTCCAGGGCGCTCTGGTCCTTTTCCTCCAAGGGGCGCTCGGTCCTAATGAGGACGCGGGCGTGCCGGAGATAGTCGATGATCTTTACCGGCAGATCCTCCGCCGGGGCCACCAGGTCGGCCAGTCCGGCATCGATGGCGCTGCGTGGCATGCTGTCGAACCTGGCCGATGCAGGTTCCTGCACCAGCACCACACCCGCTTTTTCCTTGATTGCCCGCAGGCCCATGGTGCCGTCCGAACCCATGCCGGAAAGGATGACGCCGATGCTGCGCTCCTGCTGGTCTTCGGCCAGGGATCGGAGGAAGAAATCGATGGGAAGGCGCAGGCCGCGGGGCGCCGTCGGCTCGAACAGGTGCAGCACTCCGTGGAGAATGGACATGTCCTTGTTGGGGGGGATCACATAGACGCAGTCCGGCTTGACCCGCATCCGGTCCCTGGCCTGAAAGAGCGCCATCCCGGTGGTGCGCTGGAGCAGTTCGGGCAGGATCCCCTTGTGGGTCGGGTCCAGGTGCTGGACGATGACAAAGGCCATGCCGCACCCTTGCGGAACGTGCCGCAGGAACTGCTCCAGCGCCTCCAGCCCGCCGGCGGAGGCGCCAATGCCCACAATGGGGAAGGGGGGGGATTCCTGACCTGACAGCGCGTTTTGTGCTGGAATTGTGGCGGGTACTTTCTCAGGGGGCTTTGATGGAACTTGTTTTTTCATGAGACGAAGTCTAACAGCAGTTTGTCGGGCCGTCATCAAATATACGTTGTCATGGTGGCAACAACTGCGGCATCCAGCCGATAATGGTGGGATAATGTGACCGAAAGCGGGATGAGGGGGTCGCTCTCCGCGTTTCCCCCTCACCCTGGCCACCCCCTTGGGAAAGGTTTTGGTTCCTCCGTTCCCGTGGTATCCCAACCGCTGTTACGGGGTTATTCCCGCACGTAGATGTCCTGGTCCGACTCGTGGACCATGGTCATGACGTGGCGGTACTCCTCCTCGATCATTGCCAGGTGCTTCTCGGTCTCCTTGATGACCCGCTCGAAGATGGCCTTGACCAGGGGATCGATGATGTCTCTGGCAAGGCCCGTGTACTGGTCGATGCACGACTTCTCTTCCTTGAGGGCCAGTTCAAGGGCCTGCTGCTCCGGGGTCTCCTCGTTGACGGCCTTCATGAGGGCTGTGTACGTGGGGTTCTTCGTGTCCGGGGGCTGTGCCATGTAGGTGGCGATGTCGCCGAACTCCCCTCCCTTGTAGTGGTCGAAGAATGCCTTGAGGTGCCCCACCTCCTCATTGGCCAGAAGATCGAAGACCTTCTGGGCCCGTTCGTTCTTGGTCACCGAAGCCGCCTTGCGATAAAAGTCCATGCTGTCCTTCTCCCCCTTGATGGCGAGCTTCAGGGCCTCCTGAATCGAATACTCTCTGCCCATACCGTTACCCCCTTTCATCCCATTCGATGTCGTTTGGTTGAAAGTATAGCGGCAAATTGTTGACCTTCAACAAGGGTATTTTATCAGTCAATCCCGCACCAGATCGTTTATCACAACACCCGCCATGGTGAGCCCGAAGATGCTCGGGATGAAGGAGATGCTCCCGAGGATGTTGCGGCGGTGCTCGCAGGAAAAGCGCTGTTCCTCCTTGTTGGGGCAGATGCAGTTGGAGCGGCACCCGGCATCGGCAATGGCCTGTTCCCGGGGTTCCTCGGTGGAGTAGACCACCGTGACGCCGCTTTTGATCCCCTGCCTGCGCAACTGCTTGCGGACCACCCTGGCCAGGCCGCAGACGCTCGTCTTGGAGATGTCGGACACGCGGATCTTCGTGGGGTCCAGCTTGTTGGCGGCCCCCATGCTGGAGATGATCCGCAGTTCCCGCTCCCGGCAGCTGCGGATCAGATGGAGCTTGCTCGTGATGTGGTCGATGGCGTCCACCACGTAGTCGTATTCCCCCGAGAGGAGGAAGTCGCTGTTGCCGGCTTCGTAGAAATCCTTGTGGGGGACGATGTCCGCATCGGGGTTGATGAGGCGGAGCCGCTCGGCCATCACCTGTACCTTGGCCTTCCCCACCGTGCCGTCCATGGCGTGGAGCTGACGGTTCACGTTGGTGAGGCAGATGTCGTCGAAATCCACGAGGACGAGCCGACCGACCCCGGCCCGACAGAGGGCCTCGGCAGCAAAGCTCCCGACCCCCCCGAGGCCGAAGATGGCCACGGTCGACTCGCGGAGCCGCTGGAGCTTCTCGGGGCCGATGAGGATCTCGGTGCGGGAAAAGCGGTGAAGTGGGGACATGGGAATACCTCGATTTAGAGTTATGAAAGGCGAAAGAGTTTGGCAGCGTTTGCGTTCGTTATCCACGCCACGTGGTCCGGTGTCACCCCCTTCAGCTCCGCCAGACGGCGCGCCGTCACCGCAAGAAATGCCGGCTCGTTGGAGGTGCCGCGGAAGGGCTCGGGGGGCATGTCGGGGGCGTCGGTCTCGATGAGGAGGTGTTCCAGGGGGATTTCCCGGGCCACGGCCACGGGCCTCACGGCGTTACGGTAGGTGACGGTCCCCGCGACGGAGATGAAGAGGCCGAGCCTGATGCATTCCCGGGCAATCTCCACGCTACCGGAGAAGGCGTGCATGACCCCGCCAACCCGGGAGACACGTTCCTCTCTGAGGATGCGGAGAAGGGGCTCGAAGGCCCGGCGGCAATGGATGATGACTGGAAGCCCCGCTGCCACCGCGATCCGGAGCTGCTTCCGGAACGCCGTCTCCTGGGTTTCGCGGGGAACGGTGGAAAGCAGATGATCAAGGCCGATCTCCCCCACGGCAACGGCTGTGCCACTGAGGGTGGCGAGCCGCGCCAGGGCACCGTCGGCGGCCTGGTCAGCCGCCTGGGGATGGATGCCGAAGGCGGGAAAGATTCCCTCCTGCTCCCGTGCCAAGGAGGCGATCCGATCCCATCCACCCGGAGCGACCCCCGGAACGATGATCCGTCCGACCCCGGCCTGTCGCGCGGCGGCCATGACCTCGCCGAGGCGCGAGCTGAGGGTCGGGTCATCCAGGTGACAGTGGGTGTCGGTGAGCATCGGGGCGCTCCACACTCCGGTTGCAGGGGCGAGGGGTGAAGGAGAGGCGTATCTACTTCGGCCGTGAAAAAAAGTCGACGAGGGCGTCCGTCATGGCAGCGAGGGTGTACTTCGAGGGCTCCACGTGAACCTCAAGCCCCAGTTCCCGGCAGGTTCTGGCGGTGATTGGGCCGATGGCGGCGATCGTTACCCCCTTCAGGAGGTGGAGGAAGCGGTTCTCCCCGAGGATGGCGGCCAGGTTCTCCACGGTGGATGACGAGGTGAAGGTGACGCAGGTGATGCGCCGTTCTTCCAACTCGGCGATGACGCCGGCGGGAAGGGAGTCGGGCGTCACGTTGCGGTAGGCGACCGGCGCGGTCACCTCTCCCCCCAGCTCCGCGAGGCCCTGGGGTATCACGTCCCTGGCCCGGTCTCCCTTGGGGAAGAGGATCCGTTTCCCTGCAATCTCCTCCGAGCGGAACACTTCCACCACTCCTTCGCCCTTGTAGTCGGACGGAATGAGGTCCGGCCGGATGCCGAAGGGGGCCAGCGACGCGGCGGTCTTGGGACCCACTGCGCAGACGCGGCAGTTCCCCAGGGCGCGAGAGTCCCTTCCGGCTGCGGCGAGTCGCTCGAAAAAGAAGCGGACCGCGTTGACCGAGGTGAAAATGATCCAGTGGAACCGGTCCAGACGGGCGATGGCCCCGTCGAGGTCGTCCCAGCTTTCCGGGGGGACGATGGCAATGGTGGGGCACTCCACGACCCGGGCACCCAGTGCCCCGAGCATGGCACCGAACTCGCCTGCCTGGTCCGCGGCACGGGTAACGAGGATGCTTGTGCCGAAGAGGGGGCGGTTGTCGAACCAGCGGAGCTTCTCCCGCAGGCGCACCACCTCTCCCACCACGGTGATGGCCGGGGCCCGGAAGCCGGTCCGCCGTGCCTGCTCGGCGATGTCGGCCAGGGTGCCGGTGAGTACTTCCTGCTCGGGCCGAGTCCCCCAGCGGATGAGGGCGACCGGGGTCTCCGGCGGCCTGCCGTGGGCCATAAGGTTTGCCGTTATCTGGGGGAGGTTCTTGATCCCCATGTAGAAGACTACGGTGCCGCTCCCCAGGGAGAGACCCTCCCAGTCGATCTGGGAGACCTCCTTGTCGTGCCCCTCATGGCCGGTGACGAAGGCGACGGAAGTGGTCACCCCCCGGTGGGTGAGGGGGATGCCGGCGTAGGCAGTGACACCGATCCCGGCCGTGACGCCGGGGACGATCTCAAAGGGGATTCCCGCCGCCACAAGGGCCTCGCACTCCTCACCCCCCCGGCCGAAGACAAAGGAGTCACCCCCCTTGAGCCGTGCCACCACATTCCCCGCCAGTGCCTTTTCCACCAGGAGCGCGTTGATCTGCCACTGCTCGCGGTTGTGGTGCCCGCCGATCTTGCCGGCGTAGATCAACTCTGCGTCGGGCCGTGCGAAGCGGAGGAGGTCGTCGTTGGCCAGGTAGTCGTAGATGACCACGTCGGCCTGGCCCAGGCACTCCCTTCCCCTGACCGTGATGAGACCCGGGTCGCCAGGGCCGGCGCCGATGAGGTAGACGAGGTTTTTCTTGTGAGATTTCTCGGGCATGGGGTAGTGCTAGACCGGGATTTCCTTTTCCCGCGCCACTTCCCGCTGGTAGACCTCGGCGAGGATCTCGTGGGCGCCGTCGGCCAGGAGCTTCTCCGCCAGGGCAATGCCGAGCTTCTCGCACTCCGTCACCGGTCCGGAGATGGTGTCCTTCACCGAGCGGGTGCCATCCACCGAGGCGACGAAGCCGGTGAGGGTGAGGGTGTCGCCGGAAACCTGGCCGTGGGCGGCTATGGGGACCTGGCAGCCACCTTCGCAGCGCCACAGGAGCGCCCGCTCGGCCCGGACCGCGTGGGCGGTGTCGGGGTGGTTGAAGAAGGCGATGGTCTCCTCGATGGTTTCATCATCGAGACGGCACTCGATGCCGAGGGCCCCCTGGCCGATGGCCGGGAGCGACAGCTCCACCGGCAGGTACTCGGAGACCTGGTCGGCGAAGCCGAGGCGGTTCAGGCCGGCAGCGGCCAGAATGACCGCATCCAGGTTCTCGTCGGTGAGCTTGCGGATGCGGGTCTCCACGTTGCCGCGGATGACCACCATCTGGAGGTCGGGGCGCACCTTGAGGATCTGGGCCTGGCGGCGCAGGGCCGAGGTGCCGATACGAGCCCCCTGGGGAAGGTCGGCGAATTTCACCCCCCGGGAGATGACGGCATCGCGCGGGTCCTCCCGCTCGGTGATGCAGTAGAGGCCGAGCCCCTCGGGGAATTCGGTGGGGACGTCCTTCATGCTGTGGACCGCGATATCGATCTCGCCCCGGAGCATCGCCTCTTCAATCTCCTTGACAAAGAGCCCCTTGCCCCCCACCTGGGCCAGGGGGACGTCGAGGATCTTGTCCCCCATGGTCTTGATCTTGACGAGTTCCACGGCCATGCCGGGGTAGCGCTTTTCCAGCTCACCCTTCACCCAGTTGGCCTGCCAGAGGGCAAGCTGGCTCGCCCGGGTTCCTATTCTCAGCTGCTTCGGTGCCATTGCAGTCTCCTTTTTTTATCTATGAAAACAGCGGAATGCTTTGAGGGGTCTTACTCTTCCAGCTCTCCAAGTTCCTCCGCCTCAGACTCGCCGGTCTGGAGCTCGAAGAGGGTACGGAGGGCATCCACGTAGAGGTCGGTCCGCCCTCCCTGGCCCACCCGCTTGAGGGTTGCGGTAGGGGGGTGGAGGAGCTTGTTGACGATGGCGGTGGTGAGGGCCTCCAGCCGCTTGGCCCCGTCGGGGGGGAGGTCCTTCCAGGAGGCGAGGGTCTTTTCCAACTCGGCCTTCCGCGTCTCCTCGAATTTCGACCGGAGCGCCACGATGGTCGGCGTCACCTCCAGGTTGGAGAGCCACTTGTGGAACTGGCCGATTTCCTCGTCGATAATCGCCTCGGCCTTTTTCGCCTCCTCGGCCCGCTGCTGCAGGTTGGAGGCGACGACCCCCTGGAGGTCGTCCATGTCATAGAGGTAGACGTTCTCCACGTCGTTCACCTTGGGATCGATGTCCCGAGGCACCGCGATGTCGATGAAGAACATGGGCTTCAGCTTCCGGCGCCGGATCACCTCCTCCACGTCCTTGGGTTTGATGATGAATTGGGTGGCGCCGGTGGAGGAGAGAACGATGTCGGCCTTATGGAGCTGGTCGAAGAGGTCGTCGAAGGAGACCGGTTTCCCCTCGAACTCCTCGGCCAGCTTCACGGCCCGTTCGTAGGTCCGGTTGGTGACCATGACCCCCCGCACCCCGTTGTTGATGAAGTGCTTGGCTGCCAGTTCGCACATCTCGCCGGCGCCGATGAGCATGACCGTCTTGTCCGAGAGATTGCCGAAAATCTTTCGGGCCAGTTCCACCGCGGCAAAGGAGACGGAGACGGCCGACGAGGCGATCTTCGTTTCGGTCCGCACCCGCTTGGCCACGGAGAAAGCCTTGTGGAGGAAGCGGTTGAGGATGATGCCGCTGGTCTTGAACTCGGCGGCGTAACCGTAGGCGGTCTTGATCTGGCCCAGGATCTGGGGCTCTCCCACCACCATGGAGTCGAGGCTTGAAGCGACCCGGAAGACGTGCCGGATGGCTGCCTCGCCGTGGTGGGCGTAAAGGTGAGGTTCGAGGATTTCGGGGGAGATGCCGTGGTAGTCGGCCAGAAAACGCTTGATCCGCGCCATCCCGCCGGCGATGTCGCGGGTGGAGATGTATACTTCCACCCGATTGCAGGTGGAAACGATGACCGCTTCGGCAATGTCCTCGATGGCCAATAGCGCCCGCAGCGGCTTTTCCATCTGTGTCGGTGCGAAGGCGACTTTTTCCCGTATATCGACGGAGGCGGTCTTGTGTGACAGCCCCACAACCACAATGTTCATGGGATCCTCTGACTTCTTATTTGTAACTGTGCAGCCCCGACAGGAACAGGTTCACGCCGAGGAAGGTGAACAGGAGGACGAAGAAGCCGACAATGGCGAGAATGGCGGCCTTCTTTCCCCTCCATCCGGTGGTTAGCCTGCCGTGGAGCAGCGCCGCGTAGACGAACCAGGTGATGAGGGACCAGGTTTCCTTCGGGTCCCAGCTCCAGTAGGTTCCCCACGCGGATTCAGCCCAGATGGCACCCGAGATGATGGCGAAGGTGAGAAGCGGGAACCCGATGGTGAGGCAGCGATAGTTGATCTCGTCCAGTATGTCCAGGGAAGGAAGCTTCTGGTACATGGGGCCCAGCTTCTTGCTCTTGAGGAAATGCTGCTGGATCAGGTACATGATGGCGGCGCCAAAGGCAACGGAGAAGGCGGCGTAACTCAGGAACGCCATGACCGTGTGGACCATGAGCCATTTGCTCTTGAGGGCCGGATTCAACGGCATGATGGCCGAGGGAAAGCCGGTGGAGGCCGCCATGAGCAGGAATGCCACAGGGGTGACGAAGGAGCCGAGGATGAAGATCCGGTATTTCCGCTCGAAGAGGATGTAGATGCCTACAACGGCAAGACTGAAGAAGGAGAGGGACTCGTGGAGGTTGGTGATGGGAGTGTGTCCCGCCTCCAGGTACCGGTCGACCGTGTAGGCACAGTGAGCCACGAACCCCGCCGAGAGAATCCAGCAGGAAACCTTGCCGAGTACTTCCCGGGGTTTGACGAGGTAAGCCAGGTAGGCAATGGTGGCTGCGAAGTAGATGGCCAGGGTCAGTTTGAAGAACAGGGCGTTCATGCGGGGTCCTCGGTCCTCGTTCCCAGCGAGGCCAGGGTAAAACCGGGGCCGGCGTGGGTCACGAGGAGGCGGTCGATCGTTTCGTATTCCCCCCGCCGGATCAGGCCGGGGAGGTCGGCATCGGCAAGGGTGCGTAAAACCGCCTTATTGTAGGTGCGGTTGCTGCGGACAGTCAACAGCTTTTCACGGACTGCGCCAAGTATCGCAACGGTTTCAGCGTATTCGGGGCCGAATCGTTGCGCCAGATCGTTACAGATGCTCTGGGCCAGGGCCGGGTTCTTCCCTCCCGTGGAGACGGCGACCAGAAGATCTCCCCTGCGAAAGTGCGCCGGGGTTGTAAAACTTCCGTGCTCCGGCGCACCGGTGATGTCCACAAGAATGCCGAGGGCTGCCGCGTCCCGGGCCACGTGCAGGTTGACGGCGGGGTTGTCCGTGGCTGCGAAGGCGAGAAAGGCATCTGCGAGGTCCCCCTCCCCGTACTGGCGGGCGTGGCAGATGATCCGGCCTTCCCTCCAAAGCTCTTCCAGACGGGGATCGAGGCGGGGAGCGATCACGGTGACCCGCGCTCCCGCTTCCATAAGGAGAAGGCACTTGCGCGCGGCAACGGCACCGCCGCCGACGATGACGGCATTTCGCTCGCGAAGGTTCAGGTTTACGGGGAATTGGATCATGGAATCCGGTTGTTTCGCTAGGGTAAGTAACGAATGTGTGTGTACCAGATTTCAGGCCGATTGCCAAGGGGAGGGGAAACGCTGCCGTTTTCCTCCTTGATGTTTCGGGGAAGCTCGTCTATATTCTGAAAGTACAATTTGTTTGACAAGGAGGCTTCCATGGCCAGTGAAAAGGTGCTGACGTTCAGTGATGATAACTTCGATACCGATGTGCTCAAGGCTACCGTTCCGGTGCTTGTGGATTTCTGGGCCACCTGGTGCGCCCCCTGCAAGGCCATCGCCCCGGTCATCGACGCCATTGCCGACGAGTACGACGGCAAGGTGAAGGTCGGCAAGGTAAACGTGGACGACAACCCCGGCACCCCCGGCAAGTATGGCGTACGCGGCATCCCCACGGTCATCCTCTTCAAGGACGGCAAGGTTGTCGATCAGGTCGTAGGGGCTGTTCCCAAGGCTCAGCTTGAGGCCCTCATCAAGAAGGCGCTCTAGCTCGAACTAACTCAGGAGTTGTGCCTCTTATGCGGATAGTCCCTGTTTTGAGAGCTTTTGTCGCGGCGGCCGGTTTTACGATGGCGGTTGCCTCGCCGTCGCTTGCCATCCCCCAGAAAGGGCAGCCTGCCCCGCCCCTCAAGGTGGTAAGCACCTCCGGGCAGCAGATAAGTCTCGCCAATTACAAGGGGTATGTGCTGGTCATCGATTTTTTCGCCACCTGGTGCCCCCCCTGCAGGGAGGCTATTCCGCATCTGAATGGCATCAGCAGGAAGTACGGCAGGCAGGGACTCCAGGTCCTGGGGCTCTCGCTTGACGATGGCGATGAGGGGGCAGTCAAGGACTTCATCGCCAGCAAGCGGATAGTCTATCCCGTGGCCCTTGCCGGCCAAGATGTCCAGACCGATTACGGTCTCCGGTCCCTCCCCACGGTGTACGTCATCGACAAGAGGGGAAATGTGGCCGACAGGTTCATGGGAGGTTCGGACGCCACCCTCAAGAACATGGAAACCCTCATCAAGAAGCTCCTGGCCGAAAAATAGGGGGAGTTTCCACTGGAGCGCCCGAAGGCGGCATCCCTTTCAGGGGGTGTCGCCTTCGTCGTTTTCGTGGAGAGATTTCCAGATGCTCTCGGCCAGGGTCGGCGAAATGGTCGGGGTGGCGGCCAGCTCATCCCGGCTCGCTTCCCGGATTCGCCGCAGGCTTCCGAATTGCCGCAGAAGTTCCTTCCGCCGTTTCGGCCCGATTCCCGGAATGGTGTCGAGGATCGACCGGATGGTGTCTTTTCCCCGCAGTTTCTGGTGGTAGGTGATGGCGAAACGGTGGGCCTCGTCGCGGATGCGTGCCAGGAGGAGGAGTGGTGCGCTGTTCTGGCGGAGGACCACCGGGTTTTTGCGGCCCGGGAGGAAGACCCGCTCGGTGCTCCGTGTCAGCTCTTCCGCCGCCATGTCCCGTTCCACGCGACTCTTGGCCAAGGAGGCGGCATCCACATCCTCCACCCGCAACTCCCGGAGAACGGCGGTCAGGATGTTCAACTGTCCGATGCCGCCGTCCACCACAATCAGGTCGGGATGCTCGTCCTTGGCCGGGCTGTCCCTGAACCGGCGTGAGAGGACCTCGTGCATCATGGCGAAGTCGTCGGCGCCGGCGACCGTCTTGATCCGGTAGTGGCGGTAGCCCCCCTTGTCCGCCTTGCCGTCGCGGAACGAGACCCTGCTGCCCACTGGGTAGGTCCCCTGGATGTTCGATATGTCGTAGCACTCGATGGAGCGGGGGAGGTTCCGCAGGTGGAGCCGCTCCTTCAGTTCCGTCAGGACCGCTTCCGCTCCTTCCTCCCGTTTCTGCCTCTCCCGAAGGGCCGCTTCGGCGTTCTTCCCCGCGAGTTTGACCAGGGCGGCCTTTGTTCCCCGTTGGGGGTGCGCTACGCTTGTCCGCTTGCCCCGCCGCTCGGAGAGAAGTTCCGCCAGTGCCGCGCTGTCGGCCACGGGAAGCGGAACGAGTACCTCGTCGGGGATGAAGACCTCCCGGCTGTAGTAGTCGTTGAGGAATGACGAAACGGCCTCCTCGTCCTCCAGTTCCCAGGCGAGTAGGTAGCTGCGGCTGCCGATGAGACGCCCTCCCCTGATGAAGAGGAGGGCGAGGGAGAGGGAACTCCCTTCCCGGTGTATGCCGAGAACGTCGGCATCTCCTCCCGCGGTCACCATTTTCTGTTTTTCCACCGTTACCTCGATGGCGCGGATGAGGTCCCGGTAGCGGGCCGCGTCCTCGTAGCGCTCGTTCGTTGCCGCGGATGTCATCCGTTCCCGGTAGGTCTTCAGAAGGTCCCGGTTCTTCCCGTCCAGAAAGAGGGCGGCCCCCTGGACGAGGCTCTGGTATTCCTCGGGTGAGATGAGGCCGTGACACGGAGCCGAGCACTGCCTGAGCTGGTAGAAGAGGCAGGGGCGCCGGCGCCGGCGGCAGGTTTCAAGGGGGTAGTGGCGCAGGGGAAAGAGCCGGTAGAGCTGCTTGAGGGCTTCGCGGGCCGAGGCGGCCGATGAATAGGGGCCGAAATAGCGGGCCCCGTCCTGGCGCACCTTCCGGATGATGGTGAGCCGGGGGAACTCCTCGTTCATGTCCATGCGGAGCGAGAAGTAGGTCTTGTCGTCCCGCAGGTCCAGGTTATAACGGGGGCGATGCTTCTTGATGAGGGTGTTCTCGAGGATGAGGGCCTCTTTCTCGGTGTCGGTGACAATGACCTCCACCTCCGCCACCCGGGCCACGAGGAACCGGATGTGGTAGCGGGATTCACCGGCCGCGCCGAAGTAGGAGCGAACCCGTTTCCTGAGGCTCTTGGCCTTCCCCACGTAGAGGATGGTGCCGTCTGACCCTTTCATGAGGTAGACGCCGGGGGAATCGGGGAGGGTGTTCAGGCGAGATTTGTCGAACATGGGGCCAGTATACCGAGTGAGGGCTCCGTTGAAAAGAGGGTCGGGACCCCGGAATTCAAAGTTTTGTATGGCCGTTTTTCGCGTAGTTACGGGGCCTCGCGCCGGCATTCATCGTTGACAAGCGGGTGTTATGATGCTATGTAACTGAATCTAATTACCTTAATTTCTTTGCCCTCACGAAGGGAAAGGTCAAGCCCGTGGATTTTATGAAATATTTCCGCACTGCCGCTTTCCGGTGCCTGACCGGATGTCTCATAATCGCGTCGCTCCTTTCCTCTCCCGTCTATGCTGTCAACTCCGACGATTCCCAGGTATTCATCGCAGGTTTCAACGCCTACCAGAAAAAGGACTACCAGACCGCCATCGAGCGGATGAAGACGGTCCTTGAGAAATACCCCGACACTCCCTTGCGCGACATGGCCATCTTCTGGCTTGCCCGGGCCAATTTCAAGGCGGGGTTTGAGCGGGACGCGGCACGGTACATGTCCCAGTTTATGAAGGAGTATCCCGACAGCCCTCTCAAGGGAACTGTCGAGGATGAGCTTCTTGGGCTTGTGGCGCGCTTCGACAAGGGGGAGCAGCTTCCCGTTGCGGCTAAGCGTCCGGCATCCGCGACGGTGGCCGCTGCTCCGGCGCCGGAACGGAAGGCGCTGGCAGAAAAGACTGCGGCGGCAAAGCAGGCCGCGGAGCAGGCTGTGCGCAGCGTATCCGAGGCCGAGCGCCTTGCTGCGGAGAAGGCGGCTGCGGAGAAGGTTGCGGCAGAGCGGGCCGCTGCGGAGAAGGCTGCGGCGGAACGGGTCGCTGCCGAGCGCCTTGCTGCGGAGAAGGCTGCCCGGGAGAAAGCGGAAGCCGAGCGCATGGCCCTGGCGAAGGCAACGGCCGAGAAGGCGGCCGCAGAGCGTGCGGCTGCGGAAAAGGCCGCAGCGGAACGGGCTGAGGCTGAGCGCCTGGCAGCGGAGAAGCTTGCGAAGGAGAAGGCTGAAGCTGAGCGTCTGGCCTCGGAGAAGGCCGCCAAGGAGAAGGCCGAGGCTGAGCGCTTGGCCCTGGAAAAGACGGTTGCGGAAAAAGCCGCTGCGGAAAAAGTCGCAGCCGAGAAAGCCGCTGCGGAGCGGGCTGCCGCAGAACGTCTGGCAGCGGAGAAGTTTGCGCGGGAAAAGGCGGAAGCCGAGCGTCTGGCTGCGGAAAAAACAGCCAGGGAGAAGGTCGAGGCTGAGCGCCTTGCCGCGTTGAAGACGGCTGACGAAAAGGCTGCTGCCGAGCGCGCTGCTGCGGAAACGCTCGCCGCTGGCCGGGCCGCTGCCGAGCGGATCGCCGCGGAGAAGGCTGCCAGGGAGAAGTCGGCGGCTGAGCAGGCGGCCCGGGAGAAGGCGGACGCCGAGAAGCGTGCTGCCGAACGCCTTGCCGCCGAAAAAGTGGCTGCAGAGAAGGCGGCTGCGGAGCTCCGGCTTGCCGAACAGAAGGCCCGGGAGAAGGCCGAGGCTGATCGTCTCGCAGCCGAGAAGGCCACAAGGGAACGGGCCGCAGCGGAAAAACTGACCGCGGAAAAGGCGGAGGCCAGCAAACGTGCGACTCTCAGGGAAAAGGCCATCGGCGAATACAAGTCGCTCATCGACCGTTTCCCGGGGACCAGAGCCGCGGCAACAGCGACGGCCAAGCTGAAGGACCTCGGCATTGTCTATCCGGTTCCCGGTACCGCTGCCGTGGCGTCGAAGCCGGCACCTTCCGAAAAGAACGCCCAGATCCTTTCTCTGGAAGTGGGGCAGTTTGCCGATGCGGACCTGACGGTTGCCCCGGTCTCCCAAAGCCTGGAGGTTGGCAAGCGGCACGACATTCCCTTTGAAGTGGTCAACAGGGGTAATGGCACCGACAGTTTCTATCTCGAATCGGGCTTTCCTGCCGAGTTCGGAGCCCAGTTCGCCGATGCAGCCAGGAAGGAAATTCCCGTCAACATGACGCCGCCCATCGCTCCCGGGGAACGTTTCAACGGTGTGGTCTCCGTTACCGTTCCGCGCGAGTACATCGATGGCCAGAAAATGATCTATCCCGTCAAGATTGCCTCGCGTATGGACAGGGATGCCACCCAGGCCCGGGATATCATGTTTGCCGCCTCGGCGCCGCTGCTCCGCGCCGTGGTCAAGACCGACAAGGGTCAGATTCTCCCCGGGGAGAAGGTCGCCTATCGGGTGACGCTCCTCAACATCGGTACCGCCACTGCCCAGGGGGTAAGCCTGCGGCTTAACTATCCGCCCCAGTACGAGCCGGTAAGTCCGGTGGGAACCGGCCTCAAGCAAGAGATGAAGGCGGCGCTGGTGCTTGACGCCATACGTCTCGCATCGGGAGAGAGCAGGGAATTCGATGTGGCCTTCCAGCTGAAGGATGAGGCAATCGCTCAACAAGAGCTCTTCCTGCGGGCTGACGTGGTCAATACTGAACTCCAGACCCGGGATTCCTTCATCTCGGCCTCTTCCTTCGTGAAGCCGGTGAGCGGCGTCGCCGTCAGGACCAACAGCGACAAGCTGGTCGTGATTCCCGGCCAGTCCATGGCCGTGCCCCTTATCGTTACCAACACCGGCAACGTGCGGGAGGATTTTCTCATCAAGCCGCAACTTCCTCCCAACGTCACCTATACCTTCTATCAGGATCTCAACCGCGACGGCATACGCCAGGCGAACGAGCCGATCATTAACCACGTTGGGCCGCTGGCGCCTAAGGAGGAGTCCTACGTGATCCTCGATCTCTCCACGCCGGCCGCCGAGAGCGACGGGACAGCCGCCACCGTTTCCATGGCCTTCGAGCCGGAAAGCGACAAGGCAAAGAGTGTCACCGCGAACCTGCGGTTGGTCTACGCCAGACCTGTGGTTGAACTGGCCATGAGTGGCAAGGGGGGAAGGCTCAAGCCGGGTGAGGTGTCCTCCTTCGAGCTTAATTTCACCAACCGGGGTTCGAGCATGGCCAAGGCTGTGGAACTCCAGAGCGTTCTCCCTGAAGACCTGGAACTGGTCGCATCGGATCCTTCTTTCGGTCGAGCGAAAAACGGCGATTACATCTGGAAGTTTGACGAACTGGGGGCTGGAGAGAAGCGGGTCATCAAGGTGACCTTCAGGGTCAAGGCGGGAACCGCGGTTGGCAGGAGCATCCAGGTGAAAAACGTCCTGAACTACCAGGATCAACTCGGGAACAGGTACTGATATGAACGGCACTCTCAGACTTGTCGCGTCGTCTCTCGTCCTCTCCCTTGCGTCGCTTTCCTCAGCCAGTGGCGCGGAGTATCTCCGTTACGCTCCGGAACCATCGGATGGCAAACCACTGGCGGGCCCCGAGGAGGGGGTTCTTGTCAAGCGCATCACCATCGAAAAGGGAGATACCCTGTATGGCCTGTCGCGGAAATACAGCGGCAAGGGAACCTACTTCTCTCAGATTCTGCTCTTTAACGAGATTGCGAACCCCAACCTGATCTATGCGGGCCATAAGCTCCTGGTTCCCCTGCCTCCCGGTCACGGCGAGGGAACTGCGGCGCCGGTACGCCGTGCCAAGTCTGCAGAGAAGCGGAAGGGTGCCAGAAAGCATCAGGCGGTGACCCCTGCGGTGCCGAAGGCTCCGAAGGAGGCAAAGCCGGTGGTCAAGGTGCCTGCGGCTACAACCCGTCCATCCTCGCCACCCAGGGCGTCCGAGGTGCCGGCGGCGTCAAAGGTCGTTTCTCCTCCTCCAGCCACGCGCAAGGGGGGAGAGAACGAGCAGACCCTCTTTGAGAAGGGAGTCAGCGCATACAAGTCGGGCCAGTACCAGCAATCGCTCGACGCGTTTGACCGGTTCCTGGCCCGTTATCCGGAATCTCCCCTTGCCCCCGATGCATCCCTCTATCGGGCCGATGCCCTCATGAAGATGGCGGGTCAGTAGGGATTAGTTCATCTGCAGTATCATCTCTTTTGCCGGTAGTCTGTTCATGCGGAAATCATACATTCCCGTGATGCCGCGCCCATTTCCTTTGATCGAAAAATTCCCACCCGATAGTCTGTGATCATCGCCCGTGCAACCATGGCGTTGCTTACCCCTGGGCCCTTTACTTCTTCTCAGTCGGAGCCCACCGCAGCAACTCGGCAAATACCGGGTCGGATGGCCGGGACGTGAGCAGGAGACGGCCGGCCGAAGATTCGCGGCGGGTAATCTTGAAGCCGGTGATCGCGATCCTGTACCGCCCGTAGTCCATTTCATGCCTTCCAAATGAGTTTGGGTAGTTGAGCTCAGTGAGCAGACGCCGCGTTACGTCGGTGAAATCCTCGTTCTCCTGGGGTTGGATGATGCCGTAACCCTGCACCTGGAGGAGCCTGAAGAGGGTGTAGTTGTAGGGATCGTTTCCTGAGCAATCGAGGATAAAGCGCTTTCCCCCCGCCTCGAAGTATCCTTCTACCCTGATGCTGAACCGGTTCTCCGAGTTCTCTCCCATGGCCCCGGAAACGATACGGTTGCGGTCCAGTTTCAGGGAAAGTGCGTTAAGAAGCGAAACCGCCATATCGCAAGGTGTGGAAGGAGGGATGGCCCGGAGGTCGTACCCCGGCTCGGCAACGGTGTCTCCCGGGCGGTCGCAGAACTGGGCCACCTGGTACCCTTTCCGATGGAGGTAATCGGTGAGGGGGGGAGGAAGGCAGGGGCCATGTTCGTCCAGAAAGACGAGGACGGTTTCGGGCCCCCCCCGGGTCGTCGGAAGCCTCACGATGCGGAAGTCTGCCCGGACGGAGAGGGTGGGATCAGCCCCCAGGTCGACGGCCACGTTCTCTTCTGCCCGGGCGAACTCGGCTGCTCGCACGAGGGTTGCGACGAGCGTCTTGAGGCTATCGTTGCCCCGGGTAACAATGTGGATGTCGGGGTACTTTTGAGCCAATTGAGTACGAAGCTGGGGTTGGAGGGTGCCCCGGAGGTCCACCAGAATCCGTCCTCCATCGGTAGCCAGGAGGAGCGGGTAATCGGCCGGGTCGAGAACCTTCCCGTTGACGGTCAACGGTTCGATTTGCCGCTGGCCGGGAACGAGGTTTTCCCACAGACGGATAAGTGCCGTGGAAAAGGAAAGGTCAGCCTTTGCTTCCGTGGCTGGTGCAGGCGGCACAGTTTCATTGCCCGATAGTGTGAGTGGCGGAGGCGGCGGAGGCGACGCCACCGTTCCCTTTGCTGTTTCATGCTGTGGGGACGCCACTGGCTCGGGGGGCGAGGTGACGACAGTGGAGGGAGCCGGCGCCGATGACGGAGCAGGCGGGATGATGAGGGGGCGGTGTCCTTCCGGTGCAGATGCGGGTTCAGGTGTGGATGCCGTGGGTGCGGGTGTAGCGGTCTTAGCCAGAGATGATGCCCGGCGGTGACGGGGAATGAGGATGGTCTGTCCCACCTCGAGGCGCGTCGTGCTCGGCAATTTGTTGATTCGTTGGATTTCCGGAATGAGCGCCTCGGCCTGGGCGTTGCTGAGGCCGAAATCGCGGATCAGGATCTTAAAGAGAAAGTCGCCGGGCCTGACGGAATAGCGGGTATAGTCACCAGTTGCTTCGGATGCTGGGGTGTCCGGTTTGGTATCTGCTTTCCGGGCACTATCCTTGCTGGGAGCGCGGACGGGTTGCCGCCGGCGTTGAGGGGAAGGCTTCGTCGTTTTTTCCAGGTCCTTCAGATCCAGTTCGAAGGAGGGGGAGGCAGCCTGGGCGGTTACAGCCTGCAGTGGTCCGAGAAGTCCCCAGAGGGTAAAGGCGGTGCAAAAATTCATGTAGGTGCGTGATGTCATGACAGAGTCCGTATCTTCGGTAAGGAGTGATCAGTTGAAGTGGACGACGAAGGCCCTGATGGCGCCTTTGGGAACCGTACGGTAGACAACGAGCCGGCCGCCTCCCTTCGCCGTTCCCTTCTCCACCCGGAATTTCCCCTGGGTCTCCGTGGAGTCTAGGGTGAACTCCCGCGAGGTGCTCATCTGGTTCAGGGCGCCGCGCAGGAAAGATTCGGGAATGCCGACACCGCTGCGGTCGATGGCCTGCACGGCCCGAATGACAGTGCCGTCGCGGTAGACCTTGAACTCGGTGCGGGCGCCCTTGTAACGCTCCCAGCCGGGGTGCGACTTTCCATAGTCCCGGTCGCGCCCCTCCCGCGGTATGAAGGAGGGAAGCTGGGCGAGTCCCCCCCCCGTGCCAACCGGGGGGTGAGGAGGCGTGGCAGCTTGAGGGGGGCGTTGCGGCTCTGGCTGTGCCGGGATTTTGACTGGTGTCACTGCCGGTGCGGTTGCCCCAGGCGATGAGGCTTGTGCGGCAGTCGGTGGCGCCGCCGGTGCGGGGGGCTGTGGTGTAGGGACAATTTTCTTAGGCGCTGGCGCTGCGGGACGTGCCGCCGGCCTGGGGGCCTGTTTGGGGGAGGGCGTTTCGGGAGTCAGCAGCATGATTGTTCCGACCGCAACGACAGCCAGAGCGGCAAGCCCGATCCAGAGTAGCTTTGTGAGTTTCGTCTCTTTCCTGCCAATGCGGGGGCGTGTTGCGGCAGATGACCTCGCACCGTCAGCCCCAGCGGTGAGGTGCACCGTATCCTCCATCTCCGCCAGGGGGACCGGTTCGGCAGTCTGTTCGATGACGGTCGTGAGCTTCTCGTCGAAGGGGCTCATAGATTGGGGCGGAACAGGTGATCCCTGCCGGCCGAAAGTGTCCACCACGGTATCCGTGGCCGGGATGGGTGGTTCCGTGATCGACGGCGCGGCATCGGTGGCTGGCGAAGCAGGTACGGGCTGTTCCGCGGGGGAAGGCGCAGGCGCCTGTTCTTCCGCCTCCACGGAAGGTGGGATCTCGACGGGGGGCAGTGGTGCGGGGAGTTCCGAGATGATGCCGATGATGGCAGCGGTCAGTTCCCCGTCGGTGCGGGCAATGTCGAGGCATGCGTCCAGGGGGCCCTGGTCCGGCGGCTGTTGTGCCATTTCTCCGAAAAGTACCACCCGGGGCCTTGCCCCTTCCACCTGACCGATGAGGTGCCGGGCGATGATTTCCCCGGAGAGCCCCGAGAGGTGGTTCTGGACGAAGAGGATGTCCGGGGCCTCGTCGGCAATGTCCTGACTCCCCTGGCGGAGGGAGCGGGAGATCCTGAAGTGTATCTGGGGGGAATCGCTCACAAAGTCGAAGAGCTTTTCGAGCCGGTCCTGGTCCGCTATGAGAAGGATTTTTACCACATGCACCCCGTGCGCCGAAAAAATAATCGTATTCTATGTGACGGTCTGGAGAGAATCAAGAGCGAATGGATCATGGTATGCAAAATGGTTGCCGTCCAGCCAGGGGGGTGACGTTGGGGCCGGATTTCACGGAAAAGGAGTGGACGGCCTCCGACGACTCGGTGTACCTTTGACAGTCGAAAAACGCAGAAGGAGAAGAGATCCATGGAGTACGTTGCTGATCTTCACGTCCATTCTCCCTTTTCGCGGGCCACGAGCCGGGAGTGTGATCCGGCCGGCCTTGCCGCCTGGGCCCGGGTGAAAGGGATTCAGGTTCTGGGGACCGGCGACTTCACCCATCCCGGCTGGTTCCGTCTCCTGCGGGAGACCCTCATGCCGGCGGAGCCAGGGTTCTTCCGGCTGCGGGAGGAAACGGTGCCCTCTCCCCTGCCGGGGCTCTCCCCCTCATCGACGCCGGTCCGCTTCGTCCTTTCTGCGGAGATCAGCTGCATCTACAAGCGCCACGGTGTGGTCCGCAAGGTCCACAACCTCGTCTACGTTCCGGATTTCGCCTCGGCGGAGCGCCTTGCCGCGCGGCTTGCGGGCATCGGCAACATCGAGTCGGACGGCCGCCCGATCCTCGGCCTCGACTCCCGGGATCTCCTGGAAATCGTTCTTGAGGAGGCACCCGAGGGGTTCCTCGTTCCGGCCCACATCTGGACCCCGTGGTTTTCCCTCTTCGGTTCCCGGTCCGGCTTCGACACGGTGGAGGAGTGCTTCGGTGACCTCTCCCCCCACGTCTTCGCCTTGGAGACCGGCCTCTCCTCCGATCCTGACATGAACCGGATGATATCGGCCCTGGACCGTTTCACCCTCATCTCCAATTCCGACTGCCACTCCCCCTCCCGGCTCGGCCGGGAGGCGAATCTCTTCGCCACTGGCTTCGATTTTTTCTCGCTCCGCGACGCCCTGAAGTCGAATCACCGCGATACCTTCCGGGGGACCGTTGAGTTTTTCCCCGAGGAGGGGAAGTACCACCTGGACGGCCACCGGGCCTGCTCGGTCTGCCTTGAGCCGGAGGAGACCCGGCGCCTCGACGGCCGCTGCCCCGCCTGCGGCCGCCCTCTCACCGTGGGGGTCCTCCACCGGGTGATGGAACTGGCCGACCGGGAGCACCCCCTGTTTCCTCCTGATGCACCGGAGTTTTTCAGTCTCGTGCCCCTCCCCGAGGTGCTGGGGGAGATCCTTGGCGTCGGCCCGGGCTCCAAGGAGGTGTTGCGCCAGTACGGACGCCTTGTGGCCCGCTTCGGCTCGGAGTTTGGACTCCTGCTCCACACGCCTCCGGAGGAGATTCGGGAGGTGGCACCCCTGGTGGCCGAGGCGGTGACCCGCATCCGGTCAGGGCGGGTCATCCGGCACGGGGGGTACGATGGAGAGTTCGGGACGATCCGGGTCTTCGAGGAGGGGGAAGTGGCGCGCCTCTCGGGCCAGGCCGGCCTCTTCGCCGACGATCCCCCCCGACGGAGCCGTCGGAAAGAACCGCCGCAGCCTCTCGCCCCGCCCGTTCGCAAGGACGTAACGGCAAGCGATTCCCCACCCGGAGGGCCGAACCCGGAGCAGGCCGAGGCGATCGGCTGTGCCGACCGGCAGGTGCTGGTGGCGGCCGGACCGGGCACCGGCAAGACCTACACCCTCGTAGCGCGCATCGCTGCCCTCCTGGCGCGACCGGAGACGGTGCCGGAGCACGTTTGTGCTATCACCTTCACCAACCGGGCCGCCAGGGAGGTGCGGGAGCGGCTTGTGGCTACGGCCGGCGGAGCAGGGGAGCGGGTCTTTGTGGGGACGTTTCACCGGTTCTGCCTTGACTGGCTCCGGCAGGAGGCGTCGGGGCTCGCCGTGGTGGGGGAGGAGAGCCGGGAGCGGCTCCTGAAGCGCCTCTTTCCCGATCTTGGGAAAAAGGAACGGGGTACCGTGGCCGACGGCATCGCAGACCATCTTCACCGCTCGGGTCTCGACGGGGCGTCTGAGCCGCTGCGGCGGTACCTGGAGGAGCTTGCGGGACGCGGGGCCGTGGACCTGGATGCCGTGGTCCCCCTCGTTGTGCGGCGCCTCGGGGAGGACGACTGTTTTCGGCAAAGGGTCTGTGGCAGTGTCGAGCATCTCTTCGTGGACGAGTTCCAGGACCTGAACGCCCCCCAGTACGCCCTGGTGGAGATCCTGGCCCGGGAGGCGACGGTCTTTGCCATCGGCGACCCGGACCAGGCCATCTATGGCTTTCGGGGGAGCGACCCCGCCTTTTTCTTCCGCTTCGCCGACTATTCCGGCACCCGGCGGCTTTCCCTCTCCCGCAACTACCGTTCGGCTTCGCCGGTGGTGGAGGGGGCTTCGGCGGTCATTGCCCGAAATACCCTGCGGAGCGGCCTCGCCCTTGTGGCCGGGGCACCGCACCAGGGGATGATCGAGCTTTGCCGGGCCCCCACGCCGGCAGCGGAGGCGGAGTTCATCGTGCGGCGCATCGAGGAGTTCATGGGTGGGGTCAGCAACTTCTCCCGGATTTCGGGGCGGGGGGGCGACCAGGGGAGGGGGCGAAGCTTCGGGGAGATGACGGTTCTCTACCGGCTTTCCCGGCAGGCCGAGGAGCTGGCCGGGGCGCTGGAGCGGCGGGGCATCCCCTTTCAGCTCGTTGGCTCGGTCCCCTACTTTCTGGGACCGGCGGTGCGGGCCGTTACCCGGTTCATTCAGGCAGCCGCCGGAAGCGATGACATCGGCGAGTGGCTGGCCCTCCTGGGGGGGCTGCGGGGAATCGGCGAGGAGAGCCTGACCCGGCTTGAGGAGGCGCTTCCCCTGACCGGCGATTTCCTTTCCCTGACGGCCGCGGTGGGCCTCCCTTCCGTGGCTGCGCGTCAGGTGGCGGAACTGGCCGCCGCCCTGGGGCGGTTCCGGGACGTGATGTCCCGGGAAGGAATCGCGCCGGCCATTGGTCCTGTTTTTCCCTTTCTGGAGGTGGATGCCGGCCATCCCGATGTCTGCCGCCTCGTGGCCCTTGCGGGGAGTTTCGGACGCAATCTTGCGGCCTTTGCCCGCCATCTGCGGGACTATGCTTCCGAGACCCTCTACGACGAGCGCGCTGAGGGGGTTCCCCTCATGACGCTCCATGCCGCCAAGGGGCTTGAGTTCCCGGTGGTCTTCCTGGCCGGGTGCGAGGAGGGGCTTCTCCCCTGCACCCTCTGGCGCGATGCCGATCTGGAGGAGGAACGGAGGCTCTTCTACGTGGGGATGACGCGGGCCAAGGAGGCACTCATCCTGACCGCCTCCCGGGAGCGTCCCTGGTGCGGCCCGGGGGAGCGCCCCCTTTCCCGGTTCGTGGAGGAGATTCCGGCGCGGCTTGTCAGCCGCGCCGACCGGGATACCGTGCGCACGGGGAAGAAGGGGGAGCAGCTGGAGCTGTTCTGAGGGGCCTTCCGTCAGGTGCCGAGAATTGCCTGCCGGAACGCCTCGATCCCCATCTGCTCCACGATCCGTCCCAGCCGCTGCTCGCTGCCGGAGCCTTTGTAGTAGGCGACGATCCGTGCAACAACAGCCAGAACCTCGTCATCGTCAGGAGCGGTATCGGTGAATACCTCCCCGATGCGGGGCCGGGCGCCGGCGTTTCCCCCCACGTAGATCCGCCACCCTTTCGGCGTCCCCACCACCCCGATGTCCTTCAGCAGCGTTTCGGCGCAGTTGACCATGCACCCCGAAATCCCCATCTTCATCTTGTTGGGAAGCTTCATGGCGTGGTAGATGGTGTCGATCTTGAGGCCGAGGGCCACTGAATCCTGCACCCCCCGCTTGCACCAGGTGGTGCCAGGGCAGATCTTGACGCTCCGGACGCAGAGGCCGATGGCCGCACCCGGTTGCTGATCCAGGTCGCTCCAGATAGCGTCCAGGTCCTCTTCCTTCACCCCCATGAGAGCGATGCGCTGGGCCGACGTGAGTTTCAGTTCCTTGACGCCGTAGCGGTCGGCCACGTCGCAGATCTTGCGGAGGGTGGCGGTATCGGTGATGCCGCCGGGGATGTGGGGGGCGATGGCGTAGGTTTCCCGGTCCCGCTGGACGATTGCCCCCTTTTCGAGGATGTCCTTTTTCATTGACTGACTCCTGGATTGGAAAATAACCCTTTCATTAGCATAGTTCAGGGGGGAACGGAAGGGGATTGGCGATGCCAGAGGCTACTCGGCCTTTGCCATGTCCCCTTCGATGCTGCGGCAGCAAACGAAGGCGAAGAGGGCCGCAACGAGGATGGCGACAGGGGTGGAGAGGAGGGCAGTGCGGAGTCCCCAGATGTCCGAGAGCCGGCCGAGGATGGTGGGGGAGATTGCGTCCCCCAGGGCATGGATGAAGAAGATGTTCACGGCGAAGGCCATGGCGCGGACGGCCGGGCGGGTGACGTTGACGATGACGGTGTTGAGGGGGCCGGTGTTGAGGAAGAGGAAGAACTCTGCCAGGAACATCCCCCCCAGGCAGTGGTTGAGGGAAGGGGCCAGGATGGCGTAGGCCGCCGCCGGCGTCCCCAAGAGGAACCCCCAGCCCGAGACCAGGAGATACCCCTTGGGGGTGCGGCGCTGGAGACGGTCGCCGAGCCATCCGCCGGTGAGGGTGCCGCAGATGCCGGTCACCACGGTGAGCCCACCGAACAGGGTGTTACCGGTAGCCACGCTGAGGCCGTGCTCCCGGTAGAGGAAGGTGGGTATCCACTGGGCGAGCCCCCCCAGGGCGAAGGTCATGGCTGCCATGGCCAGGGTGTTGGCGATGAAGGAGCGGTTCCGGAACAGGGCGCGGTAGCCGCCGTTGTCAGGGGTGTCGTTCTGCTCCAGTGCTGCATCGGCGCTGCGGGGCGGTTCCCGCATGAGCCAGACCGGGAGGACGAGGAGAAGCCCCGGCAGGCCCACCATCATGAACGCGGCATGCCATCCCCAGTGCTGGCCGATGACCCCTCCCAGGAGATAGCCGAGGGCGCTCCCGACGGGAATCGCCAGGTAGAAGTAGGAGAGGATGCGCCCCCGACGCTCCCGGTCGAAAAATTCGGCCAGGAGACCGGGGGAGACGGTGCCGAAGCTCGCTTCACCGACCCCGACCGTGGTGCGGGCGGTCAACAGTGCCGGATAGGTGGGGGCAAGGCCCGCGGCGGCGGTGGCGACGCTCCAGATTCCCAGGCCCGCCGCGGCGAGCCTGGTCCGGCTCCAGCGGTCGCCGAGCCACCCGAAGAGGGGAGCCGATACCATGTAGGTGACCATGAAGCCGCTTCCCAGAAGCCCCAGGGCCGTGTCGGAGAGGCTGAAATCGTGCTGGATGAGGGGAAAGACGGCATAGAGGACCTGGCGGTCGATGTAGTTGAGAAGGTTGACCCCCAGAAGGAGGGCCAGGACGTAGCGTGCGTAGGGAGAGCTTTTCGAGGGGGGCGACGGAGCGTTGATATGCATGGGCTGATCCCTAACGAGGAACGTAAGCGGCTATGTACCGTTTCACCTGGTCGGCGGCCTCGGCGGCGATGCCGACGAACTCGACCCCGAACCCTTCGGGGAGGCCCGACTTGATCCGGCGGTGTCCCTGGTTGACCCACGCTACCCGGGCGTCGGTCTCGATGAGATCGCTCCCCGGGAGAAAGAAACCGAGCCGGATCCGGTCCTCCATTTTCACGTCGCACCGCGCACCCACATAGACGCCGCTGAAGCTGATGTCCTCGATGGAGCCGTGGAAGCTTTCGTTCCCCCTGCGGAAGACGGCCAGGGACCCGCACCGGATCCGATGGTGGCGACGCTCCACCTCGGGGACGAATCGCCGCCCCGCTTCGAGGAACTCCCGCCGGTCGATGGGCTTCGCGATGATCCCGTCGCACCCCGCTGCAAGGCACCGCTCCCGGTCCTTCTCCTTCCCCTCCGGCACCATCATCAGAACGGGAATGGTGCGCAGTTCCCGGTCCCCCTTGAGGATGGTACAGCAGGCGACGCCGTCCATCTCCGGCATCCGGCAGTCGAGGTAGATCAGGTCGGGCCGCTGCTCCCGGGCGATTCTCAGGGCCTCCTCTCCCCCCGAGGCGGAGAGGACGGCGATCGGGGAGCCCTTGAGAAAGTCCCGCTGCACGGAGAGAAAAAAGCGTTCATCGTCGACGAGCAGTACTGATGGTGGTTTCATGACGTTCTCCGGCATTTCAGGGGTGGAGCTGAAGGTGCCGCTCCTCCAGGTTCTTTATCCGGTCACGGAGTTCGGCTGCCTTCTCGAATTCCAGGTTCTTGGCAGAGGCAAGCATCTCCTTACGGAGGCGCTTCACCAGCTTAGGAATCTCATCGGCAGGAACGTACTCTTCTTGAGGCTCGGCCGCAAGGGGAATGGTGTAGTAGTCCCGCTCCTCGATGGATTCGAGTATGGTGCGGAGCCCCTTTTTCACCGTCCGGGGGATGATGTTGTGCTCGGTGTTGAAAGCCTCCTGGATCGTCCGGCGCCGTGCGGTCTCGTCGATGCATGCCTGCATGGAGCCGGTTACCGCGTCGGCGTACATGATGACCCGGCCATTGACGTTGCGGGCGGCTCGGCCACAGGTCTGGATCAGGGACCGGGCCGAGCGGAGGAATCCCTCCTTGTCGGCATCGAGGATCGCCACCAGCGAAACCTCGGGGATGTCGAGCCCCTCCCGCAGGAGGTTGATCCCCACGAGCACGTCGAACTCGCCGAGGCGCAGGTCCCGGATGATCTGCATCCGCTGGATGGTGTCGATGTCCGAGTGGAGATACCGCACCCGCACCCCCAGATCCCGGTAGTAGTCGGTCAGTTCCTCGGCCATCCGCTTGGTGAGGGTGGTGACCAGCACCCGCTCGCCCCGGGCCACGGTCTCCCTGACTTCGTGGAGGAGGTCGTCCACCTGGCCTGTGGCAGGCCTCACCTCAATGACCGGGTCCAGGAGGCCGGTGGGGCGGATCACCTGTTCCACCACCACGCCGCCGGCCTGCTGCAATTCGTAGTCGGCGGGGGTGGCGGAGACGTAGATCGTCTGGTTGAGCCGGGCAGTGAACTCCTGAAAGGTGAGGGGGCGGTTGTCCAGGGCCGAGGGAAGGCGAAACCCGTAATTCACCAGGGTCTCCTTGCGGCTTCGGTCCCCCCGGTACATCCCTCCCACCTGGGAGACGGTGATGTGGGACTCGTCCACGAAGAGGAGGAAGTCCTTCGGGAAATAATCGAGGAGTGTGTAGGGGGGCTCCCCCGGCGCCCGGCCGTCAAAGTGGCGGGAGTAGTTTTCGATTCCCTGGCAGAACCCCATCTCTTCCATCATTTCCAGGTCGAACATGGTGCGTTGCTCAAGCCGCTGGGCCTCCACGAGCATGTTCCGTTCCCGGAACCACTGGATTCTCTCCCGCAGGGCTACTCTGATTTCTTCGATTGCCCGCTCAAGGGTCTCCCGGGTGGCCACGTAGTGGGACGCAGGATAGACGGCGCATTTGGCAAGCCGCTGGTGCGCCACCCCCCGTAGGGGATCGATCTCGCTGATGGCCTCCACTGTGTCGCCGAAGAATTCGATCCGCAGCGCCTTCTCGTCCTCGTGGGCCGGAAAGATCTCCACGATGTCCCCACGCACCCGGAAGGTTCCCCGGTGGAAATCAATGTCGTTACGCTCGTACTGGATCTCCACGAGCTTGCGCAGCAGGGTGTCCCGCCCGTACTCCTCTCCCTCGTGAAAGAAAATATGCATTGCCTGATACTCGGCTGGGGAGCCGATGCCGTAGATGCACGACACCGAGGCCACGATGATCACGTCCTGCCGGGTCAGGAGGCTGCGGGTGGCCGCGTGGCGCAGCTTGTCGATCTCGTCGTTGATGGAGGAGTCCTTCTCGATGAAGGTGTCCGTGGTGGGGATGTAGGCTTCGGGCTGGTAGTAGTCGTAGTAGGAGACGAAGTACTCCACGGCGTTGTGGGGGAAGAGCTCCTTGAATTCACCGTAGAGCTGCGCAGCCAGGGTCTTGTTGGGGGCCAGGACCAGGGCGGGACGGTTGGTGGTGGCGATGACGTTCGCCATGGTGAAGGTCTTCCCCGAGCCGGTGACCCCCAGGAGAACCTGGTGCCGGTCGCCCCGGAGGATTCCCTCGCTGAGTTCCTCGATGGCCGTCGGTTGGTCTCCGCGGGGAGTATAGTCACTTACCAGGGTATAACGGTCCATGGGGGGATAGTACCATGGACGGGTTGCGTTTGCATCGGGGAAAAGGACGCACGGAATCCGGAGTTATGCGAATGTTTCGGAAGGAAGCGGTGGCGGAGTCACAGATTGCCGCGGCTTGCGACTACCTTGCGGCGTTGGAGAGTTTCGGGGTCAGGTTCATGGTGAGCCAGTAGGTGCCGATGAGGCGGAGCGCCTCACTCAGGTGGTTGAAATCGACCGGCTTGCGGATGTAGCTGTTGGCCCCCAGGGTATGGCACTCAAGGATGTCCTGCTCCTCGTTGGAGGAGGTGAAGACCACCACCGGAAGAAGCTTTGTCCGTTCGTCGCTTCTGATTCTGCGCAGGACTTCGAGCCCGTCCACCTTGGGGAGTTTCAGGTCAAGCAGGACCAGGCAGGGCATGGTGGCCGTGTCGCGTCCGCCGTGGGTGCCGGTGCCGAACAGAAAATCGAGGGCCTCAACCCCATCCCGTGCCACGGTTATTTCGGAGGCGATGTTGTGCTTGCGGAGTGCGCGAAGCGTCAGTACTTCGTCGTCGGGGTTGTCTTCAACAAGGAGAATGTGTCTGTTGGTCATGGAAGGCCCTTGCATCTAGCGTTGCCGACAAGTTAGACAAAATATACCATAGAGGGAAAGGATAGTTGAAGAGTATAAATAAAATGTGCTGCTGATTTTGAGATGTCGAGGTTAATTCTATCGGCAGTCAATCATAAAATACAGGAAAATATTGAAGAGGGCGAGGGAGACCGTTGGGTGCCGATGAAGGATCAGCTCTTGATTTTTAAGGACCCAGATGTAATACTTTTTCGTACCGTTCAGAGCAGAAGGAGGCCCAGTATGTTTGGAATCGGCATGCCCGAGCTGATAGTTATTCTCGTCATTGTCCTGGTGGTCTTCGGCGCCGGGAGGCTCCCCGAGATCGGTGGCGCCCTCGGCAAGAGCATCCGGAACTTCAAGAAGGCATCGGATGGAAAGGATGAAATCGAGATAAAGCCGGAGAAAAAGGACGACCCTTCGAAATAGGGCAAAGGGCCGGCAATGCCGGCCCTTCTTGTTATCAATAAGAGGATATTTCTGACGAATCGATCCGTGGTGAGCGGGCAGGCTCCTAGTGGCTCTTCTTGGCTTTTTTGGCCTTGCCGCCGGATTTAGTGGATGATTTCTTGGAAGTGGCCTTAGCGCCCTTCTTCGATGATTTCTTCTTCGACGCTCGGGATTTTTTTGCCTCTTTCGAAGCTTTTCCTTTGCGCCCTTTCTTGCTGTAGCGGGGTGGTTCGGGAGAAAGTTCTTCTTTGATGTTGCTCAGAAGGACGGCTGTTTCTTCCATCCCCGGGTCGGCTTTCTTGGCTGCTTCCAGAGCTCCTTTTGCTTCGGAGATCTTTCCCGTCTTCAGGTAGATCCGTCCCAGGGCATTGAGACTCTTGGCGTGATCCCCCTTCAGTTCCACCGCCTTTTTGTACTCTTGTTCGGCGGCATCGTAGTCCTTCTTGAATTCGTAGATGAGCCCAAGCTTGTAATGGCTGGCCGGATCATTGGGGGCGAGTTCCACTCCGTCCTTCAGAAGGGTGATCAATTCGTCGTATTTCTTGGACTTCACATAGAGCGCAGTGAGGATGTTGCGGGCTTCGGCGTCGTCTTTCTTGATGCGGAGGATTTCCTTGTATTGCTTCTCCGCCTCCTCGTTCTGGTTTCCCTTGCGGTAGAGGGCCGCCAGTTCGCGGCGGGCCTCCAGGTTGTCGGGAGCGATTTTGAGGGCGTCCTGGTAGGAGGCCATGGCTTCCTTGGGGTTCTTGGCCCCCAGCAGTGCCCGGGCGAGTTTCAGATGGAGGACCGGGTTGTTGTCCCCTTTCTTGAGAAGCTCGCGGTACTGTTCGATGGCCTGGGGGTAGCTGCCGCGAAGCGCATATATGTCTGCCAGGCGTCGGCGGGCGTCGCCGTTGTCGGGTGAACTGTGGATTGCCTGTTTGTACTCGACCACGGCCTCGTCGATGAGACCCTTCCGCTCATAGAGGACGCCGAGGTTGTAGTGGGTATCGCCGGTGCCGAGTTTGAGCCTGATCAACTCCTTGTAGGAGGTAATGGCCTCGTCATCGAACCCCGCTGCCGTCTGGGCGTCGGCGAGCCTCGTCAGGGCCTCTGGCCAGTCGGGTTTTTCCCTGAGTGCCGCCTTGAACTCTTCCGCGGCCTTTGCATACTCCTTGGCCTGCATGAGTTCGTCTCCCCTCCTGAGTCGTTCGTCGGAGAGGACACCGCGCTGCTTACCCGCCAGGAGTGACTGGTAGTCGGCTGCCTGACGGTCCCCCTTTTTCTCATAGGCCTCGGCGAGGAGGCTGCTGACCTCCTTGTTCCCGGGGCTGGCGATCTGGGCCTGTTTCAGTTCCTCGATTGCCCGGTCGGTCCGCCCTTCCGCCATGTAGAGGGATGCAAGGCCCACTCGTGCCTCTTCGTGGGAGGGGGAGAGGTTGAGGGCCTTGCGGTACTGCTTTTCGGCGTCGCTAACCTTCCCCATCTCACGGTAGAGGGCGGCAAGCTCGGTGGGGATTACCGGGTCGGCAGGGAGCCCCTTTGCCGCTTCAGCGTAATGGTAGAGGGCGAGGGAGTATATCTTGCGCTGGCCGAAGATCATGGCAAGGCCATGGTGGTAGTGTGGGTCGGGGTCGGAGGAGATGGCCCGGGTCAGTTCCACGACGGCGTCGTCGTGACTTCCTTGAGCCAGGAGGGCGAGGCCCAGGTTTCCCTGTGCCCGGGGAAAGGCCGGCTCAAGGTGGAGAGCCTCGCGGTAGTCCTTGATTGCCTCGTCATGGCGTCCCGCCCGCTCCGCGCGGAGGCCCCGGACGAAATAGCCCGCAGCCCCGTCGGCACAGGATTCGAGGATGACATCCTCGGTTTTCCTCATCATATCACCATCGGCCTGCACCGGGATGGTGGCTGCCAGGCGCTTTGCGTCGTCGCAACGGCTGTCGGCCCCCGCAGCAAGGGGGAGCGCGAGTGCAAGCTGAAAGAGGAGGGTCGGGACCAAGATCGTTCTGCTGTGTATCACGAAGTGTCCTCCTGAAATCGTTTCGAGTGTGTTTCGATGCCTGTCGGTTCACTCTGCATGACAGGTCTCTGTTGTGCGTGGGGTGCCCGGCGGCAGTCTCCTCGCAGTGGTCCCCTTGCTGATGGGACGTTCTGGTGTGGCGGCGGCGCGTAAGGGCCGGTTAGGCGGAGCAGGCGGCCGCCAGTGCGGCACGGTTTCCGGATGAAGGGAGTGGGAGTCGGTACGGGACAATGTCCGGCCAGCATATGCAATTCGGGGGATTATACACAGTGGGGTGGTAAAATTCAACGGATTAACCTCTTCCGAGGCTTCCCGGTGGGCAAGGGTGCGGTATTCCCGTCGGTTTTAGCCAGCGCGGATTGCCTTGACTTCGGACGCAAAGATGATTAGATGATTAAACTGATGCACTGGACCTGAATTCAATTCCAGAGAGCGCGGATTTCTCCGTCCAGGTCTTTCCGCACACAATGAGGGTGCTATGGCCGTTATTCCCAAGGAGCCGCTTGACTGGCTCTCCCTCCTGCATCTGCAGATTGACGAGGTCTTCGACTACATCGCCCGCACCGGCGGGGGGGAGCGTTGGGGTGAATGCGAGTATCTTCCGGCCATTGACATCTTCGAGACCCCGGACGAATTCACGGCGGAGTTTGAACTCCCCGGCTGCGACCGGGGCGACCTGTCACTCAAGCTATGCTCTAATACGCTGATTCTGGAAGGGGTCAAGCGTGACGATACCCGTGAAGGGGTGAGCTACCGTTGTCTGGAGCGGAGGTTTGGGCGCTTCTGTCGCGCCGTCGAGGTTCCGCTCACGGTGGATATCGCCGCCGTCAGGGCCTCTTTTCGGCAGGGGGTCCTCACGGTCACCTTTCCCCGTCTCGCGGATCGGGGGAAAATCATCCGCGAGATACCGATAGAACAAGGAGACGAGTAATGGAAGAAATTGAAGATAAAGAACCCCGGCAGGAGAACGAGGAACTGAAAATCCCCGATGTTTTGCCCCTGTTGCCGGTGCGGGATGTGGTGGTCTACCCGTACATGATCCTTCCCCTTTTCGTGGGACGCGAGATCTCCATCAACGCGGTGGACCAGGCTCTCTCCAGGGACCGGCTCATCTTTCTCGCCACCCAGAAGGAGATGGGAGACGAAGAACCGACCCCCGAGGGGATGTACACCGTCGGAACCGTGGCAATGATCATGCGGATGCTGAAGCTTCCCGACGGGCGGGTGAAGGTTCTCGTCCAGGGGCTCGCCAAGGGGCGGATCACCGAGTTCGTGGAGTCGAAGCCCGCCTATACGGTCCGGATCGAGCGGATCGTGGAGCCCTCGGTCCCCGAGGAGTCCCTGGAAACCGAGGCTCTCATGAGGGCTGTCAAGGAGCAGTTGACCCAGATCGTCTCCCTCGGCAAGGCCGTTTCTCCCGAAGTCCTCGTGATTGTGGAGAACATGCAGGAGCCGGGGAGCCTGGCTGACCTCATCGCCAGCAATATCGGCCTCAAAGTCGATGACGCCCAGGCCCTCCTGGAGATCATCGATCCGATCCAGCGGCTTCAGAAGGTGAACGAGCATCTCAACAAGGAACACGAACTCCTCGACATGCAGGTGAAGATCCAGTCGGCCGCCAAGGAGGAGATGGGGAAGAGCCAGCGGGAGTACTTCCTCCGGGAGCAACTGCGGGCCATCCAGCAGGAGCTGGGGGAGACCGATCCCCGTTCCGAGGAGCTGAACGAGCTCCGCAAGGCCATCGAGCAGGCCAAAATGCCGACGGTCGTGGAGAAGGAGGCCTTCAAGCAGTTGGGGCGCCTGGAGCAGATGCACCCCGACGCCGCCGAGGCGGGGATGCTCCGCACGTTCCTGGACTGGATGGTGGAGCTTCCCTGGGGCAAGGCGACCAAGGACGTCCTTGATATCAAGCGGGCCCGGCAGATACTCGACGAAGACCACTTCTACCTAGAGAAGATCAAGGAGCGGATTCTGGAGTTCCTGGCCGTGCGCAAGCTCCGCAAGAAGATGAAGGGGCCGATCCTCTGCTTCGTGGGTCCCCCCGGCGTGGGCAAGACCTCCCTCGGCAAGTCCATTGCCCGGGCCATGGGACGGAAGTTCGTCCGCATCTCCCTGGGAGGGGTGCGGGACGAGGCCGAGATCCGGGGGCACCGGCGCACCTATGTGGGGGCGCTCCCCGGTCGGATCATCCAGGGGCTCAAGCAGGCCGGCTCCAACAACCCCGTTTTCATGCTCGACGAACTGGACAAGCTGGGGGCCGACTTCCGGGGCGATCCCTCCTCGGCTCTGCTGGAGGTGCTGGACCCGGAGCAGAACCACATGTTCTCGGACCACTACATCAACCTCCCCTTCAACCTGTCCAACGTGATGTTCATCGCCACCGCCAACCAGATTGACACGGTCCCGGGGCCTCTTCGCGACCGGATGGAGGTGATCCAGCTCTCCGGGTACACGGAGGAGGAAAAACTGGAGATCGCCAAACGCTACCTCATCCCCCGGCAGATGAAAGAAAACGGCATCTCGGAGAAGGAGATCGTCATCAGCGACGAGGCGGTGCGCACCATCATCGCCAAGTACACCCGGGAGGCGGGACTGCGGAACCTGGAGCGGGAGATCGGCAGCGTCTGCCGCAAGGTGGCCCGCAAGGTGGCCGAGGGGGAGACGCGGCGTTTCCGGATCACCCCGGCAACGGTGGCGAAGTACCTCGGGCCGGCCCGGTTCATCCGGGAAGTGGAGATGGAGAACAACGAGGTTGGGACCGTCACCGGCCTTGCCTGGACCCCCGTGGGAGGCGAAGTCCTCTTCGTGGAGGCGACCACCATGAAGGGGAAGGGGGGGCTCACCCTCACCGGGCACCTGGGGGACGTCATGAAGGAGTCGGTCCAGGCGGCCCTCTCCTACATCCGTTCCAAGGCCAAGGAGTTCCATCTTGCCGATGACTTCCTCTCCGGCCTGGATATCCACGTCCATGTGCCGGCGGGGGCCATACCCAAGGATGGTCCCTCGGCCGGCGTCACCATGACCACGGCCCTCGTCTCGGCCCTGACGCGGGTTCCGGTCCGCAAGGACGTGGCCATGACCGGCGAGATCACCCTGCGGGGGAAGGTTCTTCCCATCGGTGGTCTTAAGGAGAAGATGCTCGCCGCCATCCGGGCCGGCATCAAGACCATCGTCATCCCCGAGCAGAACGAGAAGGACCTGGAGGAAATCCCCAAGCATATCCTCAAGAAGGTGACGGTCGTTTCCGCCAAGGTCATTGACGACGTTCTCGCGGTGGCTCTGGAAACCTTCCCGCCACCCCCTCCCGCCAGCGAGGGGAAGCCGGCAGCCACGGTGAAGGTGCCGCCGCGGCGGGGGATTGCCGCTCCCCGCAAAGGAGCCATGGCCGGGGCAAAGAGTTGAGACTTAGGGAGATAGGGGAATTCGGCCTCATCGGACGCATATCTTCCCGGGTCGCCGACGGTGCCGGGGTGCGGATCGGCATCGGTGACGACGCTGCCGCCACGGAGCCCACGCCGGGGCGGTGGCTCCTCGTTACCTCCGACATGCTTCTGGAGGGAATCCACTTCGACCTTGCCTTCACCGACCCCTACCGCCTCGGAAGAAAATCCCTGGCGGTGAACCTCTCGGACGTGGCCGCCATGGGGGGGGAGCCCCGCCATTTCCTTCTTTCCCTTGCCGTCCCTACCGGCGTGACTGTGGAGTTCCTTGACCGGTTCACCGAGGGAATGCTCGATCTGGCCCGCGAACACGGCGTTACTCTCATCGGCGGCGATACCTGCCGCTCGTCAAATGGCCTCGTGATATCGGTTACCCTCCACGGCGAGCAGGTTCCGGAACTGGTTGTCCGCCGTGGCGGCGCCCGCCCCGGCGACCATGTTTTCGTGACGGGCACCGTTGGCGATTCGGCCCTGGGGCTCGAACTCCTGAGACGGGGTGAGCGCCGGGGATGGGCCGTGGACCGCCACCTGGACCCCACCCCCCGGGTCCGGGCCGGCCTAGCCCTTGCTGGGGCAAGGCTTCCCAGCGCGATGATCGACGTGAGCGACGGCCTTGTCGCCGATCTGGGACACATCCTCGATCTTTCCGGCGTTGGTGCCTGTCTTAAGCTCGACCGTCTTCCCCTCTCTCCCTCTTTTCGCGAACTCGCTCCCCAGATGACCCCGAATCCCTCCCTTCTCTCCCTGACCGGCGGCGAGGATTACGAACTCCTGTTTACGGTTCCGGCCGATCGGAGCGAGGAAGTGGCCCCTCTCCTGGTGGAAACCGGTTGTGCCGCCACCCTCATCGGTGAAATAACCGACGGTAGAGGCCTTGCGGTGGTGGGACCCGATGGCCGCGAGATACCCGTTACCTGCGGTGGCTACAATCATTTTGCCGTAGCGTGACGCCCGGGGGGGATTCTTTCGCTTCCCGGAACGGTTCTTGCTGCCAACAACCGACATCTCCCGTGACAATGCAGGGCATGAGGCCATGATTTTACCAACATGGATGGCAACCGAGAGTGACGAAACCTCCCTTGATTTCCCCGATCACGCCCTGGAGCGGGTCCGGGACATCCTGAGGCTTCGTCGAAACTTTGACATCAGCAGTTATAAGGACAAGTATCTGAAGCGGCGGATTGCCATTCGGGTAAGGGCGACCCGCTCCGTGACGGCAGACGCCTATTGCGATCTCGTGGCAGGAAACGAAAGGGAGCTGGAACTTCTCCTCAAGGGGCTCACCATCCACGTGAGCCAGTTTTTCCGCAACAATTCCACCTTCGAGGCGCTGCGCGGAACGGTCCTCCCGGCGATCTTCGACCGGCTTCGGCGCGAGGGGCGGGACAGTGCTACCTTTTGGAGCGTCGGCTGCGCTAGCGGCGAAGAACCTTACTCGCTGGCGATCATCCTGAGAGATTCGTTCCGCGAGTCACTGAAAGAGTTCAAGGTTTCCCTCGTGGCGACCGATATAGATGGAGGGATACTTGATGCGGCCCGCGCCGGGATATATTTTCCGGAGCGTCTCGCCGAGGTTCCTGCCGAAGTTAAGGATCGCTATTTCAGGCCCATGGGAGAGCGGTTCGTGCTGGATCCGACCATCAGGGAGATGGTGGACTTTCGCCGCAGCGACCTGTTCGACCCTGAATCATCCGTCGAGAGCGACCTGATTCTCTGCCGCAATGTTCTCATCTACTTTGAACGGAGTGAGCAGGCGCGGATTCTGCGAGGGTTCGTTTCTTCTCTCCGTACCGGGGGGGTGTTGGTGCTCGGCAAGGCAGAGACCCTCGTCGCAGAGGTGCGGCAGCGGTTTGCCACCCTCTGTCCCATGGAGCGGATTTACCAGAAGAACCGTTTTTCAGTCTACTGAGGCCCGCTGCCGAGCCCTGCCGCCGAATGGCAGCAATGCTTGCGCCGAAAGTACCGGCTGAATTTCATAAAGAGATCCAGAAAGCCGAAACATGGAGGATTCATGGCTAAGAAGAGAGTGATGGTCGTTGACGATGCCCTGTTCATGCGGAACATGCTGCGGGGCATTCTGGAGGCAAACGGTTTCGAGGTGGTGGCCGAGGCGGCGGACGGAGCTGAGGCGGTGGTGACCTATCGCGACGTCCGGCCCGACATCGTGACCCTTGACATTATTATGCCGGTCAAGAACGGCATCGAGGCGCTCCGCGAGATCATGGCCATCGACCCTCACGCCCGGGTCGTCATCTGCAGCGCCGTAGGGCAGGAGTCCCTTGTCCAGAAGGCCCAGAGCTTTGGTGCGCGGGATTTTATCCTGAAGCCCTTTAACCCCGACCGGGTCAAGGAGATCATCAAGAAGGTCTCCGAAGGGTAAGCGTCGGTCCGTAGTTTTTTTTCACTCACCAAGCCGGCAATGGAATAGGGGGAAAAGCTGCATGAAATTCGATGCATTGACAGAGGAACACCTGGATGCCCTACGGGAGGTGAGCAATATCGGGGTGGCGCACGCTGCCACAGCCCTTTCCCAACTTATCGGCCGGAGCATCTCGCTCACCGTCCCGAAGGTGCTCCTGACGGAAATCTGCAAGGTGCCCGAGGTCTTCGGCGGTGCCGAAAAACTTGTCGTGGGCATCTATCTGCAGATGCTCGGCGACGCCCGGGGGAACATCCTCATCGTTCTCCCCCGGGACAGTGCTCTGAAGCTTCTTTCGCGATTGTTGCCCCGGGAAAAGAGCGAAGGGACACTCCTCACCGAATTGGAGATCTCGGCCCTCAAGGAGGTGGGAAATATTCTCGCTTCCGCCTATCTGAACGCCCTTGGTGCCCTCATGGGGAAGACCTTGATCCCTTCCGTGCCGGTCCTCTCCTTTGATATGGTCGGTGCCGTCATCGACTACGCCCTCATTGAACTGGGGGAGATCGGCGACCTGGCTCTCATGGTCGAAACCGACTTTTTTGGAGAGGAGGAGAAGATCAACGGGCAGTTTTTCCTCCTTCCCGACCCCGAGTCCCTGAAGATAATCCTCAATGCCATAGGGGTGAAACTTTGAGCAAGATTATCAGCGTCGGCATATCGGAGCACAAGGTTGCATCTGACCCGGTGGTCCTTGTGACCTACGGGCTCGGCTCCTGCGTCGGCATCGCCCTCTATGATCCCGAAGTCCGGATCGGCGGGCTTGCACATACCCTGTTGCCCGCCCCCGTCCGCGAAGTGCAAGGTGCGGAAAGGACAGCCAAATTCACCTGCTGGGCCGTCGATCTCATGGTGGAGGAACTCCTCAAATGCGGTTGCGCCCCTGAGCGACTTGTGGCAAAATTAGCCGGCGGTGCCACCATGTTCGAGCCCCAGTACCGCTCGACCCACGGCGGCATCGGCGAGCGCAATGTCGCTGCCGCCAGGGAAGCCCTGGAGCGGAGCGGTATCCCCCTTGTGGCCGAGGATACGGGGGGGGACTACGGGCGGAGCCTGGAGTTCAATACAACAACCGGGATCATCATGGTCAGGGCGCTGCAGCAGCCCATAAAGCAGCTTTAGCGGCCGCGCGGAGGGGGCATGAAGATTTACAGGCTCGTCATCGTGGTATTCCTGGCGCTTCTCGTAGGGGCGGTTCCCGCCACGGCGGCACCGGTGGTTAGGGTGAACGCCGGCCTTCAGGATGTCATCGACACGGTGGAGAAGTCGTTCAGATCGGACAGGAATACCGGCCTTCCTCCCCTTGCCACGGTGACTGCCGACTTTTTCCAGCGCTCGACCATTGCAGGGAAGGAACGGGAGATGCGGGCCGACGGCCAGATGTACCTTAAGACGGCTTCCAGCCGCGAGCCGCTCATGTTCCGCTTCGACTACTTCCGCCCCCTGAAGCAGGAGATCGTTTCCGACGGCCGGACCCTCTGGATGTACCTCCCCGAGAACCGTCAGGTGATCGTGAGCGACGTGACGCCGGTCTTCAATCCCTTTACCTTTAATCCAGACCGGGACCGGGCATCGAATTTCCTCCAGGGGCTGCCGCGGATATCCAAGGATTTCCTGATTGTCTTTTCACCCCAGGGGCAGGACATCGCCGGCAACTACGTGCTGGAACTGACCCCTCGCCGGGCCACCGCGGCCATCGCAAAGCTTTTCATCGTCGTTCCCCGTGAGGCGGTCCTGAGTTATGTCCAGAGCGGGAGAACCTCGGTGAACACTGTCTCCAGCATCGGCCGCCAGGAATGGCCGTTTCCGATTCTCTCCACCACCATGGTGGACCATCAGGGGAGCACGACCCTCATGGAGTTCAGCAACGTGCGGACGAACATCATGCTGAGCGATAGCCTCTTCTCGTTTGCTGTTCCGCCAGGGGTCCAAGTGGTGAAGCCACCCCGGAAGCACTGACGCAGATTTTCCGTAAGGTTTGTTGGCGGGGGCGGTATGAAACATGCCGCCCCCGCTGTTTGCATGGACCATCAACCGCTCAGGAGGAGCCCATGATCTTTCGCCGCCTTTTGCCGTGCCTCGTCGCGGCCCTTATGGCCTTAGCCCCGACTCTTGCCGCTGCAGCCTCTGTCAGCGAGGTGGTGACGGCCTTGGAGAAGGGGTACGCATCCCTCAGGGACCTGCAGGCCTCTTTTGCCCAGCGCTCCGAGCTGGCCTCGGTAAAGAAGGCACAGACCGGCGCCGGGGAAGTATTCATCCGCAAGGGGAGTGGAGCAGGGGCCATGTTCCGTTTCAACTACACCAAACCCCGCCAGGAGATTATCTCCAACGGCAAGAAGGTCTGGTACTACCTTCCCGAGAACCGGCAGGTAATGACCATGGACGCTGCCTCCCTCTTTGCGGGGGGAGGAGGGGTGGCTCTATCATACCTTACGGGGATGGGGGAGGTTTCCCGGGACTTCACGGTCCGTTTCGTGGGGGACGGGAAGGATGCCCGGGGGAACTACGTCCTGGAGCTTGTGCCCAAGAAGCCGGGCCAGGCTTTCCAGAAGCTCCACCTGACCGTGTCGGGCCGGGCCGTGGAAGAGTACCTGACACAGGGCCGCGCAACGGTGCCGTTTCCCATTGTGTCATCTGTGGTCTTCGATCAGATGGGCAACCGGACCGCCATCGAGTTCAGCAAGGTCAAGGTAAACCGGGGGGTGAAGGCTTCGCTCTTCACCTTTACGCCTCCCCCGGGTGTTGAAGTGATACAGAACCCCATGGGGGGAGTCCGATAACAAAGGCACTAACCAGATAAAGGAGGAGATGATGCCGTCATTCGACATCGTTTCAAAGGTGGACATGCAGGAAGTGGACAACGCGGTCAATCAGGCCGTGAAGGAGATCGGCCAGCGCTATGATTTCAAGGGATCCAAGAGCGAGGTGACCCTGGAGAAGGATGCCATCAAGATCCTGGCGGACGACGACTTCCGGCTGAAGGCCATCGTCGACATCCTCCAGTCCAAGTTCATCAAGCGGGGGATTTCACCCAAGGCCCTTCAGTACGGCAAGGCCGAGACCGCCTCCGGTGGCATGGTGCGGCAGATCATCACCGTCCAGCAGGGTATCTCCAAGGAGAAGGGGAAGGAGGTCGTGGCCGTCATCAAGGATACCAAGCTCAAGGTTCAGGGGCAGATCCAGGATGACCAGGTGCGGGTCACCGGCAAGAACCGGGACGACCTCCAGGAGGCGATCCGGACCCTCAAGGGAAAAGATCTGGGGATCGAGCTTCAGTTTGTGAATTTCAGGGATTAGACGTTACGGAAACAGAGAGAGGGAGCGGATCTGATGAAGGAAAAAGTTAGCATGGTCAGCCTCGGCTGCCCGAAGAACCTGGTGGACGCCGAGGTGATGCTCGGCTGCCTGGCCAAGGACCAGTACGAGATTACCACCGACGAGCACGAGGCGGACATCATCATCGTCAACACCTGCTCCTTCATCGGCGATGCCAAAAAGGAGAGCATCGACACGATTCTCGATCTGGCTGACCGCAAGCACGACGGCCGCTGCAAGCTCCTCGTCGTGACCGGCTGTCTCCCCCAGCGCTACCAGGAGGAACTGGCCACGGAGCTTCCCGAGGTGGACATCTTCGTGGGGACCGCCGACTATCCCCGCATCGCCGAGATCATTGCCGAGAAGCGGGGCGTTGCCGAGCAACTCCGCTACATCAGCGACCCCAACTACATCTTCGACGAGAGCCTGCCGCGGCTCAAGTCGTCCCCCGCCTACACCGCCTACCTGAAAATCGCCGAGGGGTGCTCCAACTGCTGCTCCTACTGCGTCATCCCTTCGCTGCGGGGTGCCCTCCGCTCCCGCCCCCTGGACAACCTCCTCATGGAGGCCCGGACTCTGGTCGCCACCGGCACCAGAGAGATTAATCTCATTGCCCAGGACATCACCGCCTGGGGGCGCGACCTGCCGGGAAGCCCTACCCTGGAGGAGCTTGTCCGGGAACTGGCGAAGATCGTGGGACTGCGCTGGATCAGGCTTCTCTACGCCTACCCCGACGGGATCACCGACGGGCTCATCGAGATCATCAAGACCGAGCCCAAGGTCTGCAAGTACCTGGATATCCCGATCCAGCACATCAGCGATCCGGTCCTGAAGCGGATGAACCGCCGGAGCACCGAGCCCCAGATCCGGGCGCTCATCGCGAAGATCCGCGCCGAGATCCCCGAGATCGCGCTCCGCACCTCCCTCATCGTCGGCTTCCCCGGTGAGACCGAGGAGGATTTCCGCACCCTTCTCCACTACGTGGAGGAGACCCAGTTCGACCGTCTCGGCGTCTTCTGCTACTCACGGGAGGAGGGGACCCCGGCTGCCGGGATGGAGGACCAGGTTTCGGAGCGGGTCAAACGGGACCGCTACAAGAAGCTCATGAAGGTTCAGGCGAGGCTCTCCTTCAAGCGGAACCGCCGCCTCATCGATACCGAGGAGGAAGTGATCGTGGAGGGGTACAGCGACGAGACCGACCTCCTCCTCAAGGGACGTTCGTCCCGGCAGGCCCCCGACATCGACGGCCAGGTCTACATCACCGCCGGCAATGCCAACGTGGGGGATATTGTGCGGCTGCGGATCACCGATTCGTCCGACTATGACCTCATCGGCGAGATTGTTGAAGAGTAATGGGCCTGAAATTTGCTTGACAATCAAAAGTTTTTGAGTAACATTTCGAGACCTTTTGGCCCACCTTATAACGATGGAGTGATGTAAATGGTTGAAAAACAAGACGAAATGAAGGCTCTTCTCCTGAAGGCAAAGGAGGAGATCCTGGCAGGGATAAACAAGGCGCTGAAGTCGGGGTCCGAGACGAACACCGGCGAGCCCACGGGCGACATTTACGACCAGGCGTCCAGCGAGCGGGACCGGGAACTGGGGCTTCTCCTCAACGACCGGGAGCGGGATAAGCTGCGCCAGATCGATGAAGCCCTGCTCCGCATCGCCGATGGCGAGTACGGCATTTGCGAGGAGTGCGAGGAGGAAATCCCCCTCGGGCGCCTCAAGGTGATGCCCTTTGCCCGCTTCTGTGTCCGCTGCCAGTCGGACATGGAAAAACTCCAGGCCCAGACCCGGCGCGTGGAGGAAGAACGGTCCTACCGCGAGGTTTCCTTCGGCGAGGAAGAGGAAGGGTAGCAGCCGACCAACAAAAAGGTTAACGGAAACGGAAAAAGGGCGCCACGTGATGCGGCGCCCTTTTTTTGTCAAATGAAAGAATTCTTGTCAAAAAACTGTCATGATTGGGCGATGAGGCTCTTTCCCGTCATCTCCGCCGGCTGGGAAAGGCCCAGAATCTCCAACATGGTGGGGGCGATGTCGGCCAGGGTGCCGGCACGAAGCCGAACCCCTTTGCGGCTGTCATCCACGAGCACCAGGTGGACCGGCTCGCTCGTATGGGCGGTGTGGGGGCCTCCGGTCTCGTCCATCATCTTCTCGGCGTTACCATGGTCGGCGGTGATGATGACGGCGCCTCCTTTCTCCCGCACCTTTGCGACAATGCGCCCCACGCAGTTGTCCACCGCTTCCACGGCCTTGGCAGCCGCTTCCAGGATCCCGGTATGCCCCACCATGTCGGCGTTGGCAAAATTGACGATGACCACGTCGTAGGCATCGCTTTCGATTCGCTCCAGGAGCTCGTCGGTGACGGGGTAGGCGCTCATCTCCGGTTTCTGGTCGTAGGTGGCCACCTCCTTGGGTGAGGGGATGAGGCAGCGCTCCTCAAGGGGGAACGGCTCCTCGACGCCGCCGTTGAAGAAGAAGGTGACGTGGGCGTATTTTTCTGTCTCGGCGATCCGCAGCTGCCGAATCCCGGCATGGGCAAGGACGTCGCCGAGGATGTTCTTGAGCTCCTCTGGGCCAAAGGCGATTGGGAGGCCGAAGGTGGCGTCGTACTCGGTCATGCAGACGTAGGAGGCAAGGCTGGGCCATGCCTTCCGCGCAAAGCCCGGGCAGTCGGGGAGGGCCAACGCCCGGGTGATCTCCCGGGCCCGGTCGGAGCGGAAGTTGAAGAAGATGAAGCCGTCGCCGTCCCGCAGCTCTCCCCGCGGCGCACCATTACTCACAATCACCGCCGGCTCCACGAATTCATCGGTCACATCGGCGGCGTAGCTTGCCTCTATGGCTTCGGTCGAGCTTCCCCGTGGTACCCCTTCGCCCAGGACCATGGCGTTGTAGGCCCGCTCCACCCGTTCCCAGCGGTTGTCCCGGTCCATGGCCCAGTACCGCCCCATGACCGTGGCGATGGTGCCGGTGCCGATGCGGGCGATTTCCTCTTCCAGCTGGGCCAGGTAGTCGGCGCCGCTCTTGGGCGGGGTATCGCGGCCGTCGAGAATGGCATGAATGAACACATCAGTGAGCCCCTGGCGCTTGGCCAGCTCCAGCAGGGCGTAGAGGTGGGTGTTGTGGGAGTGGACCCCTCCGTCGGAGAGGAGCCCTGCCAGGTGGAGCCGTCCGCCGGCAGCCTTGGTTCTTGCAATGCACTCCAGGAGCACCGGGTTGGAGAAGAAGTCGCCGTCCTGGATCGCCTTGGTGATGCGGGTGAGGTCCTGGTAGACCACCCGCCCGGCGCCGATGTTCAGGTGTCCCACCTCCGAGTTCCCCATCTGGCCATCGGGAAGTCCCACCGCCATCCCCGATGTCTGGATTTCGGTGGTAGGGTAGGTGGCAAGGAGGGTGTCAAGGTTCGGGGTCCGGGCCTGGGCCACGGCGTTGTGCTCGGCGCTGGGGTTGATCCCCCAGCCGTCGAGGATCATGAGCATGAGGGGGCGGGTCATGGTTCCTCCACAAAGATAGAAGTTCATATCATGAGTGATGATACGGTTCGCCGTTGAGGATGGTATGGGCCCGGTAGATCTGTTCGAGGAGGATGACCCGCACCATCTGGTGGGTAAAGGTGAGACGGGAGAGGGCGAGCACTTTGTCGGCCCGGGCCCGGAAGCTGTCGGCAAAGCCGTAGGCGCCGCCGATGGCGAAAACCATCTCGGGCACGGCGTTGTCCCGGCATTTGCCCATGAAGGTCGCCAGTTCCGGGGATGTCAGCTGGTCGCCCCGCTCATCCAGCAGGACAAGGCGGGCGTTCTTCGGCACCAGCTTCTCCAGCCGCTCGCACTCCCGGGCCCGCATGGCCTCGGCGGCGGCTCCCTTCTCCTCACGGGCCTCGGCGATCTCCAAGGGAGCGTAGCGCCTGATCCGGCCCGCGTACTCGTCGATGCCATGCCGCAGCCACTCCTCCTGGGTCTTGCCGACCCAGAGGACCTTCAGCTTCACGCCGGGATACTCTCTTTCCCTTCCCAGAGCCACGCGTCGGGAATCTCCGACGTCGGGGCCGATGACCAGAGTTCGTCCAGGTTGTAGTAGCGGCGGACCTCCTCCTGGAAGACATGGACGAGGACGTCACCGTAGTCGATGACGACCCAGTTACCTTCCTTGAGCCCCTCCACATCGAGGGCCTTGCCGTACTTCTTGAGCCCCTTCTTAACCGAATCGGCGATTGCCTGGACCTGTCTGTCGGAGCGGCCCGAGGCGAGCACCAGATAATCGGCGATGGACGAAAGACGGCCGATCTTCAGGATCTTTACGTCGAGGGCCTTCTTGTCGAGGGCGAGGCGGGCACATTCAAGGGCCCGCTCAAGGGGGGCGAGGGTCGGTTTATCGGTCATGGGTGTAAATCCTTTGTTCCGTGATGTAATGCGCGACCGGCTCCGGCACCAGGTACCTGATGGAACGGCCCAGACGGGCGAGTCTGCGGATGGCGCTTGATGAGATGTCCAGGGGGATGCCGGCCAGGTAGTAGACCGAATATCCCGAGCGGTGGGCGAGGCGTTTTTCTGCGGCATGATAGCAAAACTGCGGCGCCACCGCAACGGGGAGGGTCGCCGCCAGATCGCAGATAACGGCGCCGGGGCGCTCCACCGCCACGATGTTGCAGGAGGAGAATATAGCTTCGTACTCGTGCCAGGAGCCGAAGTCCAGGAAGGAGTCGCTGCCGATGATGAAGTAGAACTCGTCCCCGGGGCGCTCCCGCCGCAACTCCCGCAGGGTGTCGATGGAGTAGGATTTCCCCGTCCGCCTCCCTTCCAAGTCGGAGACGACGAAGGAGGGGTTGTCCGCCGTGGCAAGGCGGACCATCCCGCACCGGACCTCGAAGGAGATCCCTCCCTCCATGGGTTTGTGGGGAGGGGAAGCCGCGGGGATGAAGATGACCTGGTCCAGGGCGAACGCGTCCCGGACCTCCTCCGCAATGCGGAGGTGGGCGTGGTGGATCGGGTTGAAGGTGCCGCCGAGAATCCCCGTTCTCATGCTCTGCCGGTCTCTGGTCCCTGGTCCCCGGTCACTGCCTTACCTGGCCGTCGCCGTAGACGATGAACTTGGTGGTCGTCAGATCCTCAAGTCCCATGGGGCCGAAGGAATGGAGCTTGGTGGTGGAGATGCCGATCTCCGCGCCGAGCCCCAGCTGGTTCCCGTCGGCGAAGCGGGTGGAGGCATTCACGAGGACCGTGCTGGAGTTCACCTCCCGGATGAAGCGCTGGGAATTATGGTAGTCTCCCGTGACGATGGCCTCCGTGTGGAGGGAGCTGTAGGCGTTTATGTGGTTTATGGCCTCGTCCAGGTTGTCCACTACCCGGACGGCCAGGATCAGCTCCAGGTACTCGGCCTGCCAGTCCTCTTCCGTGGCCTTCTTCGCCTGGGGGGCGAACTGGCGGACGCAGTCATCGCCCCGCAGCTCCACCTTGAGGTCGGTCAGGGTTGCGGCGATGCGGGGGATGAAGGTTTGCGCCACATCCTTGTGGATAAGGAGCGTCTCCAAGGCGTTGCAGACTCCGGGGCGCTGGACCTTGGCGTTCACCACGATCCGCTCGGCCATGTCGAAATCAGCCGACGCATCCACAAAAACGTGGCAGACCCCCTTGTAGTGCTTGATGACCGGTATCTTCGAATGCTCCACCACGAAGCGGATCAGGCTCTCGCCCCCCCTCGGGATGATGAGGTCGATGAACTCCTCCTGCTTGAGCATCTCCAGGACCCCCTCGCGTTCCGGGAACGGGATGACCGACAGGGCCGCCTTCGGGATGCCGGCCCGCTCCATCTCCTCTCCCAGGATGCGGGCGATGGCGAGGTTGGAGTGGATCGCTTCGGATCCCCCCCGCAGGATCACGCTGTTCCCCGCCTTGAGGCAGAGGGCTGCGGCGTCGGCCGTCACGTTGGGGCGTGCCTCGTAGATGATACCGATGACCCCCAGCGGAATCCGCATCTTCCCCACCATGAGGTTGTTGGGGCGTTTCCACATCCGCGTCACTTCCCCCACGGGATCGGGGAGTCCCGCCACCTCCCGCAGGCCGTCGGCCATGGCCTTGATGCGTGCCTCATCCAGCATGAGCCGGTCGAGCATGGCGCTGGAAAGCCCCTTCTTCTCCCCGGCCTCAAGGTCCTTGCGGTTCTCGTCGATCAGGTGCGGGGTGTTGCTGATGAGGGCCATGGCCATGGCCATGAGAAGGTCGTTCTTGGCCGTGGTGGGGAGCTTCGCCATGGCGATGGCGGCCTGGCGGGCGTCGGCGGCGATGGTGCGGATCTGTTCAGCGATGGTCACTGGAGGTGCCTCCTTGCGCATAGTCGGCTTTACAAAAGAACCAGGTTGTCCCGGTGGATGATCTCGTCCCCGTACTTGTAGCCGAGGATCGCCTCGATCTCGTTGCTCCGGTGGCCGAGGATCCGCTCGATTTCGGCGTGGGAGTAGTCCACCACCCCCCGGGCGATCTCGGTGCCGTCGGCCCCGCAAACCCGGACACAGGCCCCCCGGTCGAACTCTCCCTCCACTCGGATTACCCCCGAGGGGAGGAGACTTTTCCCCTGACGGGAGAGGACCGTCCGGGCTCCGTCGTCCACGATGACCCGGCCGCTGGGGCGCAGGGTGTGGGCGATCCAGTGCTTGCGGCGGTTGAGGCTCTCCCGGGCGGGAAGGAAAAGGCTTCCCACCTCCCGGCCGGCAAAGGCCTCGGTGAGAATTCCCGGCACCGTGCCGTTGAGCATGAGGGTCGGGACGCCGAACTGCCCCGCCTTCTTGGCGGCGGCCAGCTTCGTCACCATGCCGCCGGTGCCCACGCTGGAGCCGCTGTCACCCGCGGCCCGCTCGGTCTCCCGGGTGATGCTCTTTACCAGGTGGATAAGCTTGGCATCGGGGTTCGCCCGTGGGTCGGAGTCGTAGAAGCCGTCGATGTCGGTCAGGATCACCAGGAGGTGGGCCTCGGCCAGATTGGTGACCAGGGCCGAGAGATTGTCGTTGTCGCCGAACTTGATCTCGTCCACCACCACGGTGTCGTTCTCGTTGATGACGGGAATGACGCCGAAGTCCAGGAGCGTGTCGAGCGTTGCCCGGGCGTTCAGGAAACGCCGGCGGTTGGCGAGATCGTCACGGGTGAGGAGTATCTGGGCCACCTTATGGCCGAAGCGGCCGAAGTCCTCTTCGTAGGCCCGCATGAGGCGCGACTGGCCGATGGCGGCAGCGGCCTGCTTCTGGGGAATGCTCTTGGGCTTCCCTTCGATTCCGAGCTCGCGCCTGCCGGCAGCCACGGCACCCGACGAGACGATGATGACCTGGCGCCCCTGCTGCCGCAACGACACGGTCTCAGCGGCGAGCCGGGCGATGAAGGCGTGGTCGAGGCCGTTCTCGTCGCCGGTGAGGACCCGGCTCCCGATCTTGATGACGATCCGTTTGACCTTTTTGAGGATGGACGTGCGCATTGGTACCAATCTACCACTCTTCCTCGGCCGCGCCCCAGAGGTGGCGGGCGATCTCGTCCAGAAGTGGCGGGATTCCCTCGCCGGTGGCGGCGGAGATGGGAAATACCTTCACTCCCCGCTCCCGGAACCACTCCTGTACGGCCGGGAGGTTCTCCCGGACCACCGGGAGATCGATCTTGTTGATGACGGCGATCTGCTCCTTGTCGGCCAGTTCCGGGCTGAAGAGGGCCAGTTCCCGGTTGAGGGTCTCGTACTCCCGGATCGGGTCCCGATCGGGGATCCAGGAGAGATCGATGAGGTGGAGGAGGATGTTGGTCCGCTCCACGTGCTTGAGGAACCGGTGCCCCAAGCCCGCCCCTTCGGAGGCCCCTTCGATGATGCCGGGGATGTCGGCCACGACGAAGGAACGGTAGTTCTTGTAGGGAACCACCCCCAGGTTCGGCTTGATGGTCGTGAAGGGGTAGTCGGCGATCTTGGGCCGGGCCGCGGAAACCTTGGTAATGAACGACGACTTCCCCACGTTGGGGAATCCCAGGAGTCCCACGTCGGCCATGAGCTTCAGCTCCAGCCGCAGCCAGCGCTCCTCCTCGTCCTCACCCGGCTGGGCGAACTTGGGTGCCCGGTTGGTGGAGGTGGTGAATCGGGCGTTACCCTGGCCACCGCGTCCCCCCTTGAGGAGGACCACGGCCTGTCCCGGCTCGGTCAGGTCCGCAAGGATTTCCCCGGTCTCCGCGTCTTTCACGATGGTTCCGGGGGGGACAGGGATGGTGAGGTCATCGCCGTTGGCGCCGTGACGGTCCTTCCCCATGCCGTTTTTTCCCCGCCCCGCCTTCAGGTGGGGGCGGTAGCGGAGGTCCATGAGCGTGGAGAGGTTCGGGTCGACGGTGAAGATCACGTCGCCACCCTTGCCGCCGTCTCCGCCGTCGGGGCCGCCAAAGGGGATGAACTTCTCCCGGCGGAAGGAGACGCACCCAGCGCCGCCGTGCCCCGACTGTACGTGGATTTTTACTTCATCGATAAACTGCATCGTCGTATCTCGTATCCTGTTTCAAGAAACAACAAAAGCCCGGAACTCGAAAGTCCCAGGCTCTTGGGTTTGTGCGACCCGCCAACGCGTTAGTTGGCCGGGTAGACGGAGACCTTCTTCCGGTCGCGGCCCAGTCGCTCGAACTTCACCACGCCGTCGATGAGGGCGAAGAGGGTGTAGTCCTTGCCGCACCCCACGTTGGTGCCGGGGTGGATCTGGGTGCCGCGCTGGCGGTAGATGATGTTCCCCGCCTTGACGTTCTCGCCGCCGTACTTCTTGCAGCCGAGTCGTTTTGATTCGGAATCGCGCCCGTTCCGTGTGGAACCGACGCCTTTCTTGTGTGCCATGGTGTTAAACCTCCTGACGGCATGCCGTATCGGTAGTCAGGACTGCCGGGCCGTCGTTGCGAAAAAATGCTGTGGTGCTGATTACCCGTTGATCTTTTCGATCTTGAGTACGGTTCTCGGTTGACGGTGCCCGCGCAGCTTCTTGCTGTCCTTGCGCTTCTTGGACTTGAAGACGAGGATCTTCTTGTCCTTGCCCTGTTCGACGATCTTGCCGACCACAGAGGCGCTGGGCACTAACGGTGTTCCGATCTTGACCGTTTCGCCGCCAACCATCAGGATGTCCTTGAGTTCGATGGTGTCGCCCACCGCCCCCTCAAGCTTCTCGACTTTCAGAAAGTCGCCTTCGGAAACTTTGTACTGCTTCCCTCCGGTTCTCACTACCGCGTACATGTACTTCACCACCTTTGTTCAAATTTTTTGACGAGCTTGGAAGGTTAACCGGAACAGCGCGAGGAGTCAAGAAATTTTTATTCCAGACCCACCAGCACATCGTCACCTGCCACCTCCACCGGATAGACCTTGAGGGTGTACTCGGGAAACTCCTTGCAGGCCCCGGTCTTCAGGTTGAACCGATAGCCGTGGCGCTGGCAGGAGATATGCCCTTCCTCCTTGACCAGGGCGCCGGATAGGGGGGCTCCCTGATGGGGGCACTCGGTCTCGCAGGCGTAGATGTTTCCCTTGGTCTTGACGAGGAGGATCTCCTGGCCGTTGACGGTGACAATTTTATTTCCCCAGTCGGGTACATCGGAAACTTTGGCCGCGAAATCCATGACAAACCTCCTTTTGGATGATGGTCAGAGGGTGACGATCTTCACTGCATGGGCTGCCTGCTCGGCCCGGTTTCTCGCCTCATCGGTGTCGGCGCCGAAGGAGAGTGCGACCCCCATCCGTCGTCCCGGCCGGGTGTCGGGTTTTCCAAAGAGGCGCAGCTTCGTTTCCGGGACAGAGAGGGCGGCGTCCAGGCCGGAGAAGGTGACCTCCTCGGCTGCTTCCGAGGCCAGGACGACATGGGAGGCCGCCGGGGCCAGGTTTACCACCTCCGGAACGGGAAGGCCAAGGATTGCCCGGACGTGAAGCTCGAACTCGGAGAGATTCTGGGAGATCATCGTGACCATGCCGGTGTCGTGGGGGCGGGGTGAAACCTCGCTGAACCAGACCTGATCTCCCTTGATGAAGAGTTCCACCCCGAAGATTCCGGAACCCCCGAGAGCGTCGGTCACTGCTTTGGCCTGGCGCTGGGATTCCGCCAGGGCGGCCGGCGTCATGGCCATGGGCTGCCATGACTCGTGGTAGTCCCCCTTGATCTGCACGTGGCCAATGGGAGGGCAGAAGGAGGTGCCCCCGGCGTGGCGCACGGTCAGGAGCGTGATCTCGTAGTCGAAGGGAATGAATTCCTCAATAATCACGGTGTCTGAGGCCCCCCGGCCCCCTTTCATGGCGTAGGCCCAGGCGCCGTCGATTTCATCCACGCCCTTTACAATGCTCTGTCCCTTACCGGAGGAGCTCATGATCGGTTTCACCACGCAGGGAAGACCGATATCCTTCACCGCCGCCCGGAACGATTCGATACTCGCGGCAAAGCGATAGGCAGCCGTCGGCAGGCCCAGCTCTTCCGCCGCCAGACGCCGGATGCCTTCCCGGTTCATGGTCAGGTTGGCGGCCCGGGCCGTGGGGATCACGGTGTACCCCTCCTGCTCCAGTTCCAGGAGGTAGGGGGTGTCGATCGCCTCGATTTCCGGGACGATAAGGTGGGGCCGTTCCCGGGCCACGATCCGGCCGAGCTCGACCCGGTCGAGCATGTTGACGACATGGGCGCGGTGGGCCACCTGCATGGCGGGAGCATCCGCGTAGCGGTCGACGGCGATCACCTCGATGCCGAGCCGCTGGGCTTCGAGCACAACCTCTTTCCCGAGCTCGCCGGAGCCGAGGAGCATGATGCGCGTGGCGCTTTTCTTGAGAGGGGTTCCGATCATGGGAGAATTCCTTTGTTCCTAGCTGATGGCGATCTCGAACTGCTCCTGGTGGAAGCCCGGCTTGGCCCGGACGGTGATCCGTTTCTTGAATTTCTTCTCCAACTCCTCCAGCCCTCGGCGCTCTTCGTCGTAAAGGAGGTCGGCCACCTGGGGGTGAACGGTGAGGGTCGCCTTGGTGCCGCGGATGTCGAGCATCTCCCGGCGCAGTTCCCGGAAGATCTCGTGGCAGACCGTGGTCTTGGATTTCACGTAGCCGCGCCCCTCGCAGTAGGGGCAGGGTTCGCACATCATCCGGCCGATGGACTCGCGCACCCGCTTGCGGGTCATCTCCACGAGGCCCAGCTCCGAGATCTTCAGGATATTGGTCTTGGACTTGTCGGCCTTCATGGCCTCTTCCAGGGCCGTGAAAACCTTTTCCCGGTTCACCTCCTTCTCCATGTCGATGAAGTCGATGATGATGATCCCGCCGATGTTCCGGAGCCGGAGCTGGTAGGCGATCTCCTTCACCGCCTCCAGGTTGGTCTTGAGGATCGTATCCTCCAGGTTGTGCTTCCCCACGAAGCGGCCGGTGTTGACGTCGATGGCGGTCAGGGCCTCGGTCTGCTCGATGATGATGTAACCCCCGGACTTGAGCCAAACCTTGCGCCCCAGTGCCCGGCTGATCTCCACCTCGAGCCCGAAGTGGTCGAAGATCGGCTCCTCGTCGTCGTAGAGCTCCATGGAGTACTTCATCTTCGGCATGAAGGTGGAGATGAACTGGATGATCTTGTCATGCTCGGTCTTGGAGTCCACCACGATGCGGGAGACGTCCTCGGTGAGGATGTCGCGGATCACCTTCTGGGTCACGTCCAGGTCGGCGTGGATGAGGGAGGGGGCGTGCCCCTTGTCGTTGCGCTTGACCACCTCGTCCCAGAGCTTGGTCAGGTAGTTCATGTCTGAGACGAGATCCTCCTCGCTCTTCCCTTCGGCGGCGGTCCGGACGATGAAGCCGCCGTTCTGGGGCTTCATCCGCTCCACGATCTCCTTGAGCCGTTCCCGCTCCTGCTCCTCCTCGATCCGGCGGGAGATCCCCACGTGATCCACCGTGGGCATGTAGACCAGGTGCCGACCCGGCAGCGAGATGTGGGAGGTGATCCGCGCCCCCTTGGTGCCGATGGGCTCCTTGGACACCTGGACCAGGATCTCCTGCCCCTCCTGGAGGAGTTCCTCGATGGGGTGGAGGGGTTGGAGCACCTGCTGCTCCCCTTCGCTGTCCTCGCCGTTGCGGTCCATGAAGGAGTCGAACTCCTCCATGGCGTCGAAGACGTCGGCCACGTAGAGAAAGGCTGCCTTTTCCAGGCCGATGTCCACGAAGGCCGCCTGCATGCCGGGGAGGACCCGGACAACCTTCCCCTTGTAAATGTTCCCGACGATCCCCTTCTCGCGGCTCCGCTCGATGTAGAGTTCGGCGATGGTGCCGTTCTCGATGAGGGCGATGCGGGTCTCGTGGGACGAGGTGTTGATTACCAGTTCATTGGCCATTGCACATACCCTGTATAGATAAAATTGAAGATTCTTTGAAAAGGACGTCGAGCTTTTCGATGCGGGCACCGGCCAGCTCTTCGGGTGAAAGCCCCGTGATGGCGGCGGCGTACTCAAGGGGTTTTCCCCGGCCGATGGTCAGCTCCAGGGTCGGGCCATCGACGGTGAGTGAGGCCAGTTCGTGGCGCAGGTCGTATTCCTGGATTCGCCCCTTTTTTGCCCGCTGAAGGGGGAAGCTGTCCCGGGCAAGGAATACCTCTGCCCGGGCGGCAAGGTCGCGAGCCGCTTCCTCCGGCAGGATAATCCGGTAGCGAACCTTGTCCATGAGCACCGACAGGGACGGCGTCCCCGGCGGGATCACCACGGCCTCGACGATCCGCATCCCCTCGGGGAGTGCGGCGTTGAGCCGGTCCCGTACTTCCCCCGGCGCGGGGCCGGGGATGAGCTCCATGTCGAGATATTCGGCCCATGATTCTACACCGACCGAAAGGGCAGTGGCAAACGAGAATTTGGGGTGGGGGTGGAACCCTTGGGAGAACCGGATGGGGAGCCGGGCGCGTCCCACGGCCCGGGTGAAGAGACCGATCATCTCCAGGTGGCTCAGGTAGCGCATGGCACCGGTCTTTGTGTAGCGAAGCCGCATGGTCACTTTCGCGTCGGTCTCGACAGGGGGGACCGTGGCGGGTGCGCTGCCTTTCTGCCACGCCGGATCGGTGGTCCGCATGGCGATCCGGTCGAAGTCGCAGATGCCGCAGCCGGTGCAGCGCCCCGTGCGGCAGTCGCCGGTGGGCTCCCCGGTCCACGCCTTTTCCAACTCCTGGCGCAGGAATGCCCTGGTCACACCGAAGTCCAGGTGGTCCCAGGGGAGTGTTTCGTCGATTCCCCGGCGACGGTGGTAGAAGGCAGGGTCGATGTCGCAGGCAGCGAAGGCCTCGTGCCACGCATGACGGTTCAGCCGGTCACCCCATCCGTCGAAGCGGCATCCCAGTTCCCACGCCTTGGTAAGTGCGGCGCCCAGGCGCCGGTCCCCCCGGGCAAAGACCCCTTCCATGAAGGAGAGAGGAGCGTCGTGCCACTTGAGGCCCAGCTTGCGCTTCTTCAGCTCGTCCCGGAGAAAGCGCTGCTTGGCAACGGTCTCCTCCGTGGTTATCTGGGGCTCCCACTGGAAAGGGGTGTGGGGCTTGGGGACGAAGGTGGAGACGGAGACGTTCACCTCGCCGCCGCTGCCGGCCCGCTTCCCTTCCTGTTTTACCTTACGGGCCAGATCGGCGATGCCGAGGAGATCCTCCTCGGTTTCGCCAGGGAGCCCGATCATGAAGTAGAGCTTGATGACCCGCCAGCCGTTGGAAAAGGCTTCGAAGGCGTTGCGGAGGAGGTCTTCTTCCGAGATCCCCTTGTTGATAATCGTGCGCAGTCGCTCGCTTCCCGCCTCGGGGGCCAGGGTGAAGCCGGTCTTGCGGACCTTGCGGATCTCTTCGACCAGCTCCTGGCTGAGGCTCCCGACCCGCAGTGACGGCAGCGCCACGGCGATCCTCTCGTGGGCATAGCGGACCATCAACTCCCGCAACAGCGGCGTGAGGCAGCCGTAGTCGCCGGTGGAGAGAGAGAGGAGCGACACCTCGTCGTAGCCGGTGTTCCGCAGGGTCTCCTCAACGAGCTTAAGAATCGTTTCCGGGGAGCGTTCCCGCACCGGCCGGTAGAGGTACCCCGCCTGGCAGAAACGGCACCCCCGGGTGCAGCCCCGGCCGATCTCGATGCTCACCCGGTCGTGGATCGTCTTGAGAAAGGGGACAACCGGAGCCGTGGGGTAGGGGGCCGTATCGAGATCGGAGAGAAACCGCCGCCGTACCCGACCGTGGGCAGGACGCAGGGGGATGATGGCGTCGATGGTGCCGTCGTGGTTGTAGCGGGGCTCGAAGAAGGAGGGGACATATACCCCGTCGATACCCGCAAGGCGTTCCATGAGCCACTGTTTCGACTCGCCGCGCCGCTTCCGCTCCCGGCAGGCCGCGGCCATCTCCACGATCGCCTCCTCCCCGTCCCCCAGAAGGACGGCGTCGAGGAAGTCGGCCAGGGGCTCGGGGTTGCAGGCGCAGGGGCCGCCGGCGGTGACGAGGGGGAATTCCTCCCCCCGGTCAGCGGCCCGGAAAGGGATACCGGCCAGGTCGAGCATGGTGAGAATGTTGGTATAGGAGAGCTCGTACTGGAGAGTGAACCCGATGATGTCGGCCCGAGCCAGGGAGGTCTGGCTCTCCAGGGTCGCAAGGGACTCGCCGAGGCTCCTCAGTTGTGCTTCCCGGTCGGGCCAGGGGGTATAGGCCCGTTCCGCGGCGATCCCCTCCTCCCTGTTCAGGATATCGTAGAGAATCTGGAGTCCCAGGTGGCTCATCCCCACCTCATAGACATCGGGGAAGGCGAGGACGAAGCGGAGTTCGGCATCCTCCTTCGGGCGGGAGCCGATTTCATCTCCTGTGTAGCGGACAGGTTTTTCTATGGCGAGCAGATTGTTATACGACACTAGTTGGGTTCTCCGTGTGAGGGACGACAGAGGGATGCCATACAGGTTAAATATTCAAATTTAGTGAATTAGTCGTGATTTGGCAAGGCAAAAGACCATGGTTTGCCTTGGCCGTTCCATTCCCGGCGGTAAATCCTGGTGCCTTATATGCGGTAGCCGCCGGAGCATATGCGGTTATGTTGCGATCTATTTCCTTCCCCTGATCGAGGTCGTCTGGGTTTGCAATGGTGTTATTTCAGTGAGTTGAAGGTATTCTTGAGAAGTGGCACGTTCCCTGCTTAAAGATACGACAAAATATCCTTTGGAGGTGTTGTAATGAAGAAAGTTGTTTCCTCGATCGTTGCTGCTCTTGTTGCCGTTGCCTTTGCCGGTGCTGTTTTCGCTGCCGAGCCGAAGAAAGAAGCTGCTCCGGCTGCCGCTCCGGCTGCTGAAGTGAAGAAAGAAGAGAAGAAGCCGGCTGCCAAGAAGGCCAAGAAAGCCAAGAAGGCCAAGAAAGCCGTGAAGAAAGAAGAAGCCAAGCCTGCTGAGGCCCCGGCTGCTCCGGCTGCGAAGTAATAAGTCCCCTAAGGACGTAAAAAAGCCGCATCTTCGGATGCGGCTTTTTTTGTGTCTAATGAGTGTCGGCCTGATGTACCGTCCTTGGGCTACTCCTTTTCCCAAACGTAGGCCGGGTCCATGTAGGCGTCGAAGAAGCCGGGCCAGGAGATAAAGAACGTCACCGCTTCCCCCGCACCGGCCAGGGTCCTCGCCACAGTCATTCCCACTCCCTTCAGGGGGCCGACGATCAATCCCTTTGCCGGCCCCTCTTCCTGCCAGGTGACATAAATCTGCTTTGGAAACTCCAGCCAGCCGGTCGCCGTGTTGGCTACCCCCCGGGCGAACTTGTTGGCCATGCCGTCAACCACCTCTTGGGCCGAGGCGTCTTCGACCGAGGTTATGCTTTCGGCATGGACCCGTTGGTGCTGCCCACAAACGAGCAGGCAGGCGAGGGCTGCTCCGGTAATCAGTCGTCCCGGTTTCATTGCCCCTCTCCCGACTCTGTCTCCATCGTCACGCCACCTTCCTCCACAGTCGCGCGCTGGGGCGGCTCCCATCCTTTCCATACGAAGTCGGGTTCGATCATGGGGTCGTAATATCCCGGCTGGGGGACGGGAAAAAAGACTGCCTCGGTGGCGCCGATGAAGGCCCGGTAGAGGGTCATGCCGACTCCCTTGAGGGGGCCGATGACGTAACCCACGTTGCCCCGGTCACGGACGCTCAGGTACGACTGCTTGGGAAGTTCCACGATAGCCGTTGCAACATTGGTCACGCCGCGGGCCAGTTTGAAGGCCATTTTTTCCACGACGAATTCCGGTTTCGGTTCGTCCTGGGCAAAGAGGGGTGTTGAGCAGGAAAGGGTCAGCGTCAGGGCAAGAAACCATGCGAAAGAACGCATATATTCTCCTTTTGCCGGCATGTGATGGGAGTTTCTTACCCCTTGTAGCACACTTGCCGACAGGTGGCAAGCGGCCTCAGTCAAAGAGGGTAGGCTCCTTTGACAGGTAGGGGGCAAGCCTTTTCACGAACTGGTTGAGCTTGTCGAGATAGAATTCCGTATTTTCATCGGGCCGGGTTGGATCGTATTGGGAGACCGGCTTGCAGTTTTCGTAGACGGTCACCCTTTTTCCGTGTCCCGTTACGTAGTAGCTGATCTGATCGCCGGCCCGGAAGGGGCGCTCGGCGCGCAGGGCTATCTCGAATGCCGCCGACGGGTTCCGCTTCCCTTGGCGGACCTTCTGGAGATAGGTGGGCGGCGCTTCGCCGAGGGTTTTGGTGCGGGCGAGGCTCTCGATGGGGATGAGGTGGTTCCGCAGACGCCGGATGCAGTCCTCGTGGAACGCCGGGATTTTTGCCCCGTCGCCCTGCAGCAGGAGCCGGACCGCCGTTGCCATGAAGTCCCGCAGGTACCGTTCGATCCCCCGGGAGCGGAGGGCGCTTCCCCTGACAATTACCTTCCCGTGGTGGTCCAGGAGGGCGTAGTTCTTCATCTTGTAGGAGAGGATGGCGCGGTACCGGCCGTCCATCTCCACGGCGATCCCTTCCGGGAGGGTTGCAGAGAGCTCCCGGACAAGGGCCTCCTCCTGCCCGATGGTTTCTATCCCCTGCGGAGGGATGAAGTAGATGCCGTCGGTGTCCACTTCCACGGGACGAGCCCCGTGCCGGCGAAGCCATTCGATCATGTCCTGGATCAGCTCCCGACCCAGGCGGGTCACCTCGGCGGCCACCCCCGGGTCGGAGAAGGTGTGGATGGTGGTTCCCAGGTAGCCGTAGAAGGAGTTGATGAGCACCTTGAAGGTCTGCTGGAGGGCATTGAAGTAGTCTCGCTCGTGGGGGGGCGCCGCCACCCGTGCCCGCTCCTTGGCGGCGAGGCGGAACTGCCGCAACTGCGCCAGGAGCGGCAGGAAGAGCCCCAGGTGCTCCCGTCGGGGGGCGAGGCCATAAGCAAGCATGATGGAGGGGTAGAGGGAGGCCACGTCGCAGTGGACGATGGGGCCGAGAACGCCGGTCTCGAAGACGGCGGTGTACCCGCCCTCGAAGGTCCCCCCGGATTCGGCAGGTTTCGGGACTGCAGCGCCCTGCCGCAGGTATTCCCGCAGAAAGAGGGCGTTGATCCGCGTGGCGTTTCCCCGGATGACGCAGGTCTGGTAGGAATAGGGGAAAATGCGGGCCTGGAGGAACCAGGGGTAGGAGAGGAGCCGCGACAGGGCCAGGGTCTCCCGCACGTCGTCCAGGTTGTAGCGCCTGAGCGCCTCCGGATCGCTGCGGAAGACTTCATCCATGGCCTGGCGGTCCAGGTAGACCCGGTCGGGGGAGGCAAGGCCGAAGTGGATAGCCGCCTGCTTGAGGCCGTGGCTCTCCAGTTCCCGGCTGGAGACGTCATAGATTTGAAGGAGGAAGTAGGTGTCCATGACCGAGCGGCCGTATATGTTCCAGCGGGGATAGTCGATGGTCCGCTCCGCCACGGTGAACCGGGATGGGTGGACCCTGGGTTCGCTCCCGTCGCGCCCCCAGCGGAGCCTGACCCCGTGCCGGGCTGCCCGGGCCCTGATGTATTCGAGATCAAAGCGGAAGAGGTTGTGCCCTTCGATTACGTCCGGATCCCGCTCCCGGATGATGGCGGTGAGCCGCTCCAGCATCTCCCGCTCGGAGAGTGCATGTGCCGACAGGTACTCCTCATAGCCCCCCTCTTCCATGACGGCGATGGAAAGGATGTGGTCCTCCTCCCGAGCCGGGTTGGAGAACTCGAACCCCTCGGCGCAGGCGGTCTCGATATCCAGGGCCAGGCGGCGCAGCGCATTGAATTCCAGCCCTTTGAAGAAGGTGGTGCCGGCGAGGAGGAGGTGCTGGTGCACCGGGTCCGGGAGAAAGAGGTAGGGAGCGTCAGGGGCGGAGGGGGTATGGCCGGTCCGCTTCGCCGAGAAATCCCGGGCGGCGAGGCATTCGGACCAGTCGGCGAAGAGGGCCAGGTAACGGAAGGCGCCGGGGCCGGCCAGGGGGCGGGTCTCGACGTCGCTCCGGAAGCCGCCCAGAAGGGCCCGGTCCTCCAGGAGGATGAAGGGGCGGAAGGGGATGTCCCTGAAGATGACGCCGCCAGGCGTGCGGATGAAGAGGCGGATGAACCGTCCCGCCAGTTCGGCGGCAACGATCCCTTCCGTGGGGTCGGCGCCGGAGAGGAGGGGGCTTTCGGTGAGGCGGGGCTCGGCCATGGAATCCTCGGAGAGATAAAAAAGGCACGGTCGCCGGACCGTGCCTTTCATTTCGCTGCGTGGAGGCGGCTACCCTGCGGCATGCTTCGCCAGGTAGTCGGCAACGCCGGCGGCCGTGGGCTTCATGGCCTCGTCACCCTCCCGCCAGTTGGCGGGACAGACCTGGTCGCCGTGGGTTTCCACGAACTGGAGGGCGTCCAGCATCCGCAGGGCCTCGTCAACGCTCCGCCCCAAGGGGAGGTCGTTGATGACGGCGTGGCGGACGATCCCCTTGGTATCGATGAGGAAGAGTCCCCGAAGGGCGACGCCGCCGTTCTCGAAGAGAACGCCGAACTGGGTGGCGATTTCCTTCTTCAGGTCTGACACCAGGGGGTACTGGATGTTGCCGATGCCGCCATCTTCCACCTTCGTGTTTTTCCAGGCCAGGTGGGTGAACTTCGAATCCACGGAGACGCCGATGACTTCGCAGTTCTTGGCCTTGAACTGGTCCAGCTTTTTGTTGAAGGCGAGGATTTCCGAGGGGCAGACAAAGGTGAAGTCCAGGGGATAGAAGAAGAGGATCACGTATTTCCCACGAAAGCTCGACAGCTTGATGGTGGCGAAGGTGTTGTCGGGCAGGACAGCGTCGGCTGCGAAATCGGGGGCCTCTTTGGTGACGAGGGTACACATGCACATGGAATGGTCTCTCCTTTCGTGCGGCGAATGTGATTGCAATGACAGTGAAAGAGATACCAGCCGCAGTGCCCCCTGTCAATGGAAAAAGACAAAAAGAATCCCGTTTGTCTTTTGCAGTGGATTTATCCCTTAACATCCCCCTGGATGCCGATGGTCACCTCCCTGAAGGGGATATTTTTTCCGCTGGCGGCCAGGGCCTGACGGGCCGCCATGACGATGCCGCCGCAGCAGGGGACTTCCATCCGCAGGACCGTGATGCTCTTGATGGAGGAGACCCGGAAGAGCTCGGTCAGCTTCTGGAGATAGGCGTTGTTGTCATCCAGCTTGGGGCAGCCGATGACGAGGGCTTTTCCCTCCAGGAATTCCCGGTGAAAGTCGCCATGGGCGAAGGCGACGCAGTCGGCGGCGATGAGGAGATCGGCGTCCTGGAAGTAGGGGGCCGTGGTCGGGACCAGGTGGAGCTGCACGGGCCACTGGCGCAGCCGGCTGGCGATCTTCCCCCCTGCGGGATGTTCGTCGGCGGGGTGGGAGGGCGCGAAAGCCATGGCCCGGGAGCCGGGACAGCCGCCGGCATGGTGCCCGTGGGTCTGCGGGGGAGGGGGTGTGTGGTGGGCGAGTTCGCGGCCCGTCCCCTTCAGGTGCTCGTCCACCGCAGCCTCGTCGAATTCGTCCGCTTCCCGCTCGATGATCCGGATGGCGTCCTGGGGACAGTCCCCGAGGCAGGCCCCGAGTCCGTCGCAGAGGTTGTCGGCGGCAAGGACCGCCTTGCCGTTCACGATTTTGATGGCCCCCTCGGCGCAGGCGGGGACGCAGACGCCGCAGCCGTTGCACTTCTCTTCGTCGATCTGTACGATTTTCCTGATCATGGCAGATATCTCCTTTACACCTTTATGTTCGTGTCGTTGGTTCGGTTCAGAAAAGGAAATGCAGGAGGTAATCGAGTCGGCCCCGCATGATCATCCGTTTCCCCGAAAAGCCCATGACCTCCCGGATCTTTGCCCGGTACTCCTTGCTGTAGCAGTGGATGCGGCAGCTCTTGCATGAGGGCTTCGGGTCCAGGGGGCACTTGCGGCGTTTCTGGATGCCGTGGGCAAGGAGGGCGGCGCATTCGGGGCAGAGCTCCACTCCCCTGGAGTAGCGGCGCTGCAGCTCCGGAGGCAGGTCAAAGGGGGCGCGGAGGGAACGGTCGTGGCAGGCGTGACAGTAGACCCTGACAAAGTCGACGAGTACCTTCACATCCTTCAATTGTTTGTTCGAGAACGTTTCCATGGGGTCATCATAGGTCAAGCAGGTCGACCTTGTCATGACCAATGTCAAAAAATACCCGTTTTTTGACTGCTCGGGGGCTTTTTGCTTTTGTCCCCGTTGTGTGCTATGAAAACCCCTATGAACAGCGAACCAGTCATCATCCCCCGCCCCGATCATCCCATCTCCCGCTCCCAAGTGAGCCCCAACGCACTCCGGGTTCTCTACCGTCTCAAGGATAACGGCTACATTGCCTACCTCGTGGGAGGATGCGTCCGCGACCTCCTGCTGGGACGGGAACCCAAGGATTTCGATGTGGCCACCAACGCCACCCCAAACCAGGTGAAGCGGCTGTTTCGCAACTGCCGTCTGGTGGGACGCAGGTTCCGGCTCGCCCACATCCATTACCAGGACGAGATTATCGAGGTTGCCACTTTCCGGGCCCTGGCGCCGGAGGAGCCCGAAGATACCGCGCCTGCTCCGGTCTCCCCGGAGAACGTGCCCGGCGAGGGGGAGCGCCCCCGGCCGCCCCGCCATGTGGTGAGCGACGAGGGAATGGTGCTGCGGGACAACGTCTTCGGGACCCCTGAAGAGGACGCCGTGCGGCGGGACTTCACCGTGAACGCCCTGGCTTACAATATCGCGGATTTTTCCATCATCGACTATGCGAATGGCATGGAAGACCTGCGGCGGGGGGTGATCCGGACCATCGGCGATCCCCTTGTCCGCTTCACGGAAGACCCCGTCCGGATGCTGAGGGCGGTGCGCTTTGCCGCCACCCTGGGTTTCACCGTGGAGGCTGCCACCTGGCAGGCAATCCGGGAGCTGGCCCCCGCCATCACCCGGGCCACGGCCCCCCGACTCTACGAGGAGGTGCTGAAGCTCTTCCTCTCGGGTGAAGGGGAGCGGGTCTATCAGCTGCTCCGCCAGGCAGGGCTTTTCAGTCATCTCTTTCCCCGTTTCAGCGCCTGGCTCGACCGGGAGATCGACGGTTTTCCCCATTCCCAGGTCGGCAAGGCCCTGGAGTGGGCGGACGATCAGGTGGGGGGCGGAGAGCCGGTCTCGCCCCCCCTCCTTCTCGCCCTCATGTTCGGCGAGTACGTGGAGGAACGGGCCGCGGAGTTGGCTGATGCGGGGATGCCGGTGCCGGACGCGGTCAACGAGGCAATGGCCGGCTTTCTTGGCGAGCAGGCGCCGATCATTGCCATTCCCCAGCGGATCGCGCTCGCTGTGCGGGAGATTCTGCTGATTCAGCACCGTCTCCGGAAGATACCGGGGAAGCGGCCTCAGGGGGTACTTGCCCGATCCTGCTTTGCCGAGGCCCTGGCCTACCTCCGTTGCCGGTGCGCGGTGACGGGGGAGGGTGGAAAAATTCTCGCCTGGTGGGAGCGCTACGCCCGGGAAAGCGTCATGCCGCCGGTGGAGCCGATGGCTGGCGGAGGAGAAGCTCCCCCGAAACGCCGGCGGCGCCGGGGGAAAAGGCGGAAGCCTCCTGCCGCGTGAGAGTCGACGGGATTGCTACCTGTCCGCGGAGAGCCTCTCCTTCCATCGCCGATAGGCGAAGATCCGTTCGATGAAGCTTTTCATAAGCTCCCGGTCGCGGAGCCGTTCCTCCTCCGGCAGGTGGGGGAATGCTCCGTCACCGCGTTGGCGAAGAGCCCCCGCCCCCTTACCGCCGCATCCCCTTGCGATACACCGTGACATCGTAGAGTCCCGAGCTTCCCCGTTCACCCAGGAGGCAGGCGCTGGCGCCTATTCTCATCAGTAACTGCTTTGACATGATCATGGTTGTAAGTGCCTCCTCTCGAAAAAATATTCATGAATTTTTGTGGAGTGCCGATGAGTATCCAATGAAGAAGCACGCGTTCAAGCTCTCCTTGGTGGAGCGGATACTTGGTGAACTGATTAATTAATAAAACCTTTACCGTCTTGAAAAGGTGCTGTCTGCTGGTATAATTGTGCTGTTGTGTCGCGCATAAAATCAACCCTCTCGGGAGATGGTCAGTGGATTGGGTCTGTTGTTGGCACAGAAAAGTGGTTGAACCGGGAGGATGTCCGAATATCGGCGAGGGGGAGGAGGTTCTCTACACCTCCTACCAGCGGCGGATCCTTGAAAAGTGCATCGACTGTCCCAATTTCCGTAATGACCTGCAGAAGATGCAGGAGTCGGGAAATCCCCTGGGAGAAGTGGTTTCGTTCCTGCTCGGCGAAGTCAGGGAACAGCGGGGAAAGCTCCAGTCCATGGTCAGTTTTCTCGACAGCCGGGAACGGGAGATCAAGTTCCTCCACGAGATCAGCCTCGTTCTCCAGACCTCCGTCGACCTGGACGAAGTCCTTTCGGTGGTGATGACCGCCATCACCGCCGGCAAGGGGTTCGGCATGAACCGGGCTTTCCTCCTGCTGGCCGACAAGGAGCGAAAGTTCCTCCGGGGGTACCTGGGTGTGGGGCCCCGGAATGACGGCGAGGCATGGGAAATCTGGGAAGAGATCCAGCGGGATGACTTCACCCTCAAGGAGATGGCCCGGGACTTCTACCAGACCAAGCTCACCTCCGAGAAGCAGAAGTTCCACGACGTCCTCAAGCGGATGGCCATCCCCCTGTCGGACCCGAACCATGTCCTCGTCCGGGCGCTGCGGGAAAAAAGGCCGATCCTGGTGGAGAACGCCTTCCAGAACCCCGAATGTGATCACTCCCTGGTTCAGGCCCTGGGGGTGGATACCTTCCTCATCACGCCGCTCATCTCCCGCAACCGCCGGATCGGGGTGATCATCTCCGACAACTGCATCACCCGCAAGCAGATCACCCCCCAGGACGTGCAGTCCCTGGAGACCTTCGCCTTCTCCGTGGCCTTCGCCATTGAACGCGCCTCGCTCTACGAACGGCTCCAGGAAGAACTCCTCAAGGTGACGGCTGTCAACGTGAAGCTCAAGGAGCAGCAGGAGCTGATCGTCAGGATGGAGCGGATGGCCCTGGTGGGGAAGATCACCTCCAGCATCGCCCACTCCATCCGCAATCCCCTCATGATCATCGGCGGGTTTGCCCGCACGCTCCTGCGGGGGGCTGCCGATGACGACCCCAAGCGGGAGTACCTGGAGTCCATTGGCCAGCAGGTGCGCCAGTTGGAGGAGGTTCTGGAGGATATTCTCAACTACTCCGATTCCCTCTACCCGACCTTGGATATCTGGGACGTGAACCAACTGGTGAGTGCTGTCTGCCGCGAGTTGAACGGCCGGCTCCACGAGCGGCGGGTGGCTTGCCGCCTCCGGCTCGACACAGGCCTGCCGCCGGCCCGCATTGATTACAAGCAGGTGGCTTACTGTGTCAGAACCATCGTCAATACGGCCATGGAAGGTATGCCGGAGGGGGGGGAGATCAGGGCCGAAACCCGTCGGGAAAACGGCTGGATCCTTGTGGAAATATCGGACAACGGCGTCGCCTTGAGCCGGGAAAGCATCGATGCCATGACAACCCCCTTCGGCTCCACCGAGGAACTCGGTTCCGGCCTCGGCGTGGCCATCTGCAAGACGATTATGGAGAAGCACGGCAACCTCTTCGAGGTTGACACCCCGCCTGGCGGGGGAACCCGGTATATCATCAAACTACCCGTGAACAGGGAGGAGACGTAACATGGCACGACTGCTGGTGGTGGACGATGAAAGCAGCATCAGGCTGCTCTATTCCCAGGAACTGGCTGACGATGGGCACGAAGTGGCCACCGCCGCCACTGCCGCCGAGGCGGTGGAGAAGATCAAGGAGAGCGAGTTCGACCTGATCGTCCTCGATATCAAGCTCAAGAACGAGAGCGGCCTCGACCTCCTCCAGAAGGTTGTCAAGGAACGCCACAACCTGCCGGTGATCCTCTGCACCGCCTTCTCCTGCTTCAAGGATGATTTTTCCGCCTGGCTCGCCGACGGCTACGTGGTGAAGTCCAGCGACCTCACGGAGCTCAAGGAGGAGGTCAAGCGGGTTCTGGTGAAGAAAGGGAAGTAAAGGCAATAATCATAGAATTCAGGAGTCAGAAGTCAGAATCCAGAAGGTTTTATTCTGACTCCTGACTCCTTTTTGACTACTCTATTCCACTGCGAAGGAGCATCCGACTATGAAAGCAGTCATTATGGCAGGCGGGTTCGGGACCCGCATCCAACCCCTCACGAGCAGCATCCCGAAGCCGATGATTCCGCTGCTGAACCGCCCCATCATGCTCCACATAGTGGAACTGCTGAAAAAGTACGAGATCACCGACCTGGTGATGCTCCTCTACCACCAGCCGGCTATCATCAAAAACTTCTTCCGGGACGGCACCGACTTCGGGGTGAAGATCACCTACGTCACCCCGCTCCAGGACATGGGGACCGCCGGCGCGGTCAAGTGCGCCGAGAAGTTCCTGGACGAGCGGTTCCTTGTCATCAGCGGCGATCTCCTCACGGATTTCAACCTCCAGAAGATTATCGACTCCCACGAGGACAACAAGGCCCTGGCCACCATCACCCTCACGTCGGTGAAGGACCCGCTTCAGTTCGGGGTCGTCATCACCGACAAGGAGAAGCGGATCACCCAGTTCCTGGAGAAGCCGGGGTGGGGGGAGGTGATCTCCGACACCATCAATACCGGCATCTACGTCTTCGAGCCGGAGATTTTCGCCTATATCCCCGCCGAGGAGAACTACGACTTCTCCCAGGATCTCTTCCCGAAGCTTCTGGAGCAGCATAAGCCCCTCTACGGCTACACCGCCAAGGGGTACTGGAGAGACATCGGCAATACCGACTCCTACCGGGAGGCCCACCACGACATCTTCAAGGGTAAGGTGAACGTGAAGATAGACGAGGCGAAGCAGGATCTGGTGGGGAAGGACTTGCGGCTCGGCTCCGACGTGAACCTGAACGACCATATCACCCTGGAGGGGACGGTGATCGTGGGGGACAACTCCCAGGTCTTCGAGAGCGCCCACATCAAGGATTCGGTCATCGGCCGCAACTGCACAATCGAGCCGGGGGTGCGCCTCAACCGCTGCGTCATCTGGGACAACGTCTATGTGAAGAAGGGGGCCAAGCTCCATGACAGCGTCCTCTGCAGCAACGTACGGGTGGGGCATGGGGTCGTCATGGAGGAGGGGGTTATCGTGGCCGATGACACCTCCATCGGCGAAGAGGCCTATATCAAGAGGGACGTGAAGATCTGGCCCCGGAAGGTGATCGAGGCCGGGGCCACCGTAACCGGCAACCTCATCTGGGGAGAGAAGTGGAAAAAGGCCCTTTTCGAGGGGGCCATGGTCAAGGGGCTCACCAACATGGAGCTCACCCCCGAGTTTGTTGCCAAGCTGGGGTGCGCCTACGGCACCATGCTTCCCAAGGGGAGCCATATCATATCGGCCCGCGATGCCTATCGCTCCTGTCGGATGCTCAAGCGAAGCTTCATCGGCGGGCTCCTTTCCGCCGGGGTCAACGTGCGGGATCTGACCATGGTGCCGATGCCGGTCCTGCGCTACAAGCTCCGCACCTTCGGCGAGGTGGGTGGAATCTACTTCCGCCAGGCCATTGACGACCCCGCTTCCACCGAGATTGTCTTCCTGGATGGTGATGGTCTCGACTTCTCCAGTTCCATGGGGAAGAACGTGGAGAGAATCTTTTTCAAGGAGAACTTCCGCCGGGCCCACCACACGGAGCCGGGGGCGTTGTCCGAGATTCCACAACAGGTGACGGATTTTTATCGTGAGGGGTTCCTCCACACCATCGGCAAGTCGCCGCTGCAGAAGAAACAGTTCAAGGTGGTGATCGACTTCAACCACTCATCGGCCAGCCAGCTCCTTCCCGGCATCCTGACCCAGATGGGGTGCGAGGTCATCAGCCTCAACGCCTACGTGGACGAGGAGCGGGGGATCCAGGCAGTGGCTGAACGGCAGCAGAGCCTCGCCCAGCTTTCCAAGATCGTTGCCACCCTGGAGGCAAGCGCCGGGTTCTGGCTCGACCCCGGCACCGAAGGGGTCATCGTGGTGGACGAGACCGGCAAGGTCTACGAGGGGGCCGAACTCCTGCCGCTCATGGTGGGGCTTGCGCTCCGCTCGGGCGAGAAGGGGCTCTTCGCGGTGCCGGTGTCGGCCCCCTCGGCCATCGAGCGGATGGTCCAGGAGCGCGGCAGTGCCGTGACCCGCACCAAGAGCGCCGACCGGGCCATGATCGAGGCCACCCTCTCCTCCGAGGTGGTCCTTGCGGGGACCATGGACGGCCGTTTTGCCTTCCCGAAGTTCCAGTCCGCCTTCGACGGCATGTTCGCCATCGCCAAGACCATCGAGCTGGTGGCCAAGGGGGGGCTCTCCATCTCCAGGGTGGCGGCGGAGATTCCGCAGCGTGTCTTCCTCCAGACCCGGGTCCCCTGCGTCTGGGACATGAAGGGGGGGATCATGCGGAAGATGAGCGAGGACAGCCTCGACAAGGAGGCGAGCTTCATCGACGGGATCAAGGTCCATTTCGGCGAGGACTGGGCACTGGTGCTCCCGGACCAGTACCTCCCCTACGTTCACATCGTGGCCGAGGCCCGGGATGCCAAGACGGCCCAGAAGCTCCTCGATGAGTACAAGAAAAAGGTCGAGGGGTGGAAACGGGAACTGCAGTGAGCGCCCCCCTTTCGGTCATCTTCGTATGGCACATGCACCAGCCCTACTACAAGGATCCGGTGAAGGGGGAGTACGCCCTTCCCTGGACCTACCTCCATGCCGTCAAGGACTACTTCGACATGGCGGCCATCGTGGACGACACCCCCAATGCCCGGGCGGTCTTCAACCTGGTGCCGTCGCTCCTGGACCAGATCATCGACTACGCCAGCGGCACGGCCGTGGACCCCTGGCTTGTCCGGGGGCGGATGGCCCCGGCCGACATGGCCGAGGAGGACCGGCTTTTCGTCCTGGAGAACTACTTCTCCGCCAACCGCCAGCGGCTCATCGAGCCGAACCGCCGCTACCTGGAGCTTCTCCATCTTGCAGGCGACGGGACCCGGGTGAAGAGCCGGGAACGGCACCGCCACTTCAGCCACCAGGACCTCCTGGACCTCCAGGTCTGGTTCTTCCTGGCCTGGACCGGCGAGGCGGCCCGCCGCCGCTACCCCGAGCTCAAGGAGCTGGCGCGGAAGGGGCGCAACTTCACCGAGGATGACAAGGCGCTCCTCTTCGCCCGCCACGCCGACATCCTCAACGGGATCATCCCCCTCTACAAAAAGCTCCACGATGAGGGGAAGGTGGAACTGGCCGTCTCCCCTTACTACCACCCGATTCTCCCCCTTCTCTGCGACATGAAGGCGGCAAGCACCGCCATGCCCCGGGCGAACCTTCCGGCAACCCGCTTTCGCCATCCGGAGGACGCCCGGAGCCAGGTGAGTCGCGGCATCGCCCGGTTCCGGGAGGTGTTCGGCTTCACCCCGGTCGGCATGTGGCCGTCGGAGGGGTCGGTGAGCGACGAAGCCCTCGCCATCATTGCCGGCTGCGGCATCAAGTGGATCGCCACCGACGAGGAGATCCTCGCCCGGACCCTTTCCGGGGGACTCGGTCCCGACCGGGAGGCCCTCTACCATCCCTACACCTTCCGCCACCGCACCCGGGAGCTGAAGGCTTTCTTCCGGGACCACCTCCTGTCGGACCTGATCGGCTTCACCTACTCATCCTGGGAGCCCCACCGGGCGGTGGAGGATTTCGTGGGGCGGCTCCGGGGGATCCGGGAGCGCATCCCCGGCGCCCGGGTGGTGCCGGTGATCCTGGACGGCGAGAATGCCTGGGAGTACTACCCCGACAACGCTTACGACTTCCTTCGGGGGCTCTACAGCGCCACCGCCTCCGCTCCGGGGATCGAATGCGTCACCTGCTCCGAACTCCTTGCCCGGGAGCCGGAGCGGCGGGTCATCGAGCACATCCATCCCGGTTCCTGGATCAACGCCGACTACGGCATCTGGGTCGGACACCCGGAGGAAAATCAGGGGTGGGACTATCTGGAGCGGGCCCGGGAGGCTGCGGTCACCGCCAGCCCACTGGTGGCCGACCTCATGGCCGTGGGAACCGGCTGGGAGGGGGAGGGGAGCGCCGAGGAGCAGATAGCCCGGCTCGTTTGCACCTCCCTCTACGCCGCCGAGGGGAGCGACTGGTTCTGGTGGTACGGGGACGACCACTTCTCCACCCACAGCGACCGCTTCGACCGTCTCTTCCGCAAGCACCTCATGAACGTCTACCGCCTCCTCGGCCTTGACGTCCCGCGGGAGCTCTATGAACCCATCAAGAAGCTCACTCCGGCGGGGCTCGTGCGGGAACCGGCGGCCCTCATTACACCCATCGTCAACGGCCAGGTGGACGACTTTTTCGAGTGGCTGGCGGCGGGGCTCGTGGATCTCACCAAACAGGCATCGGCCATGCACGCCGCCGAGAGCCTCCTTCAGTCCCTTTTTTACGGCTATGACCGGGAAAACCTCTATATCCGCCTCGACGGTCCGGCACCTCTGGCTCTCTCCCTTCAGGAGGGTGACACCCTTCACCTCCACTTGGTCACCGGGAACGAGTACTGCCTCGAAATGACACCGTCCGGAGGGAGCGGTGAGCTCATGGTGAAGGGGGGCAAGGGGTGGAAAAAGGCCAAGGGGCGCTGCCGTTGGGAGATCGGGCGGATCTGCGAGGTGGCGGTTCCCCTTAGGCCCCTGGGGCTTGAGCCGAAGGGGAAGCTCTTTGCCTCGGTGACCCTCACCCGTGGCGACGAAGAGTTTGGCCGCTGGCCCGCCGATGCGCCCCTCGTCCTGGCCTATGCGGGGCCGGAGCTGGATGCGGAGAACTGGCTCATATGAGACTCCTGAAAACTACTGCGGGGCCGATCTGCGTTGTTGCCGCTCGCTTGAAAGCTCAACGTACCGACAGGTACGCCTCGCTTCCTCGCTCGCTTGCGCCTAGCTTCCCGGCCTCCTCATGACGTTTTGCAGGAGCCTCATGATACTGGAGGAACAATGTCCGAACTGAGATGGGACCCCCTCAAGCAGCACTGGGTGATTATCGCCACCGACCGGGGACGCCGGCCCCGGGATTTCCTCGTGGACCCCGAGCCCGCCGAGATGACCAGCTGTCCCTTCTGTTACGGCAACGAGGACAAGACCCCCGGCGAGGTGTATGCGGTTCGCCATTCCGGTGGAGCGAACTCCAGCGGCTGGAAGGTGAGGGTGATCCCGAACCGCTTCCCGGTGCTCAGGATCGAAGGGGAGCTCAACAGCCGCGCCTACGGCATCTATGATGTCATGAACGGCATTGGCGCCCACGAGATCATCATCGAGACCCCGGACCACAACCGGGGGCTTGCCGAGCTCTCCCCCGCCGAGATCACCGACGTCCTCAAGGCGTACCGGTCCCGCTTCCTGGACCTGCGCCGGGACATGCGGTTCCGCTACATGGTCCTTTTCAAAAACCACGGTCAGCGGGCCGGCGCCACCCTTTCCCATTCCCACAGCCAGCTCATCGCCGTGCCTCTCATCCCGCCTGCGGCGGCCACCGAGCTGCGCGTCTGCCGGGAGCACTATGCCAACAAGGAGCGCTGCCTCTTCTGCGACCTGCTCGACTTTGAGCTCCAGAGCGGCGACCGGATTGTGAGGGAGTTCGGCAACTACGTGGTCATGACTCCCTACGCCTCCTGTTTTCCCTTCGAGCTGAGGCTCTATCCCAAGCGCCACTCCCACGACTTTGCGCTCTCCACCGACGGCGAACTGGCTGAACTGGCCGTGGCCCTCAAGGATATGCTCGTCCGGCTCAAGAGCGTCCTCAAGGATCCCCCCTACAACTTCATCCTCCATACCGCGCCCCCACCGCAGCCGCGGCTCGGCAAGCCGGAATTCTGGAGTTCCATCGAATATGACTACCACTGGCACATCGAGCTGGTGCCACGGCTTACCCCCATCGCCGGCTTCGAGTGGGGGACCGGCTTCTACATCAATCCAACCTCGCCGGAAGACGCAGCCACATTCCTTCGGGGGGCTGAACTGTAGATGCCCGAAGCCTGACGTCACCTATCGACTCTGAGCCGCTGCGAGGCCCGATAATGAAAATCCTGCAGGTAGCATCCGAGGTTGCCCCCCTTGCCAAGACCGGCGGTCTGGCGGACGTGGTCGCTGCTCTCCCCAAGGAACTCCGGCGGATGGGGCACGATGTCCGCGTTGCCATCCCCTTCTACAAGGAGGTGTCGTCGGGGAATCTGCCGGTGCGCAAGGCCCGCAAGAGTGCGGAGGTGGCGTTGGGGGGGGAGCTCCACAAGGGGTACCTGCGCCAGACTGCCTTGGGGGAGGTGCCGGTCTATCTGGTTGAAAACCGCGATCTCTTCGGGCGGGACCACCTCTATGGCCCCCCCGAGGGGGACTATCCCGACAATCCCCTGCGCTTCGCCTTCTTCTGCCGCAGTGTGCTCCAGTTCCTGAAGCGGATGGACTTCCGCCCCGACGTGATCCATTGCCACGACTGGCAGTCGGCCCTCATTCCCATCATCCTGAAATACGAACTGGGCCACGACCCGTTCTTCAATCGCACGGCAGTCATCTTTACCATCCACAACCTGGCCTACCAAGGGGTGTTCCCCGCCGACGCCCTCCCGCAGACGGGGCTCGACCCGTCCCTTTTCACCATGGACCGCCTCGAGTTCTACGGCCGCATCAACCTCCTGAAAGGGGCGATCCTTGCCGCCGACGCCATCACGACCGTATCGGAAACCTACTGCCACGAGATACTGAGCCCCGGCCAGGGATGCGGGCTTGAAGGGGTGCTCGATCGCCGTCAGGCCGACCTTGCCGGCATCCTCAACGGTCTCGATACGGAAGAGTGGAACCCATCCCTGGATCGGCGCATTTTCCGGAACTACTCGTCCAAGTCCCTGGCGGGAAAGGGGGCTGACAAGCGGGAGCTCCAGCGGGAACTTGGGCTCAAGGCGGGAGCGTCGATCCCCATCATCGGCATGGTGGGACGGATCGTGGAGCAGAAGGGGATCGACCTGGTCATCGACCTCCTCCCCCGGTTTGCCGCCGAAGAGCTGCAGCTGGTGATTCTTGGCACCGGCGACCTCCGCCTCATGCATCAGCTCCACGAATTCAGGAACAAGGGGGTGAAGAACGTCTCCATCAACCTCGGCTTCAAGGAGCCCCTGGCACCAAAGATCTATGCCGGTTGCGACATGTTCCTCATGCCCTCGCGATTCGAGCCCTGCGGCCTGAGCCAGCTCATTGCCCTCAGCTACGGCACGGTGCCGATCGTGCGAAGGACCGGCGGCCTTGCCGACACGGTCATCGATGTCACCGCCAATCCCCGGGAAGGGAACGGTTTCTCCTTCACAGAGTTCAGTGCCGACGCATGCTGGGACGCTGTCCAGCGGGCACTGGCCGCCTACCGGGACCGGGAGGGGTGGCGCAAGATCATGCGGCGTGGTATGCTCCGTGACGTTTCCTGGCGCAGTGCCGCCGGCAAGTACGAGGAACTCTATCGCACATGTGCGGACAATAGGCGGGGGTAGGGAGATGGGTGACGAGCGCAACGAGTTGGACGAATTGAGCAGGGAGATCCGGAAGGTCATCGAGAACAACCGGAAATTTCTCGACCATGTCATGGATGAGGATTTTGAGCCGGAGGAGACAGAAGAAACAAAGGACGAGGACGTTTTCGAGGAATTGTAGCTCCCGGCCGCTCAACAGGATACTGAACAAAAAAATCCCCCCGGCGGCTGACCTCCGGGGGGATTTTTTTGTTCAGCTAAATCAGTGAGTGCCTAGTGCTTTCCGCCACCCGGCACGTCTTCGCCGCCTGACATGTGGCAGTCGCTGCAGTTGGTCTTGTGGATTTCGTCCCCGATATCAACCGGGTGAACGAACTCCTTCACCTGCTTGCCGGCCGGAATGTTCTCCTGGGTCTGGCTGATCATGGTGTGGCACATGTTGCAGTCCTTGGAGATGGTCTTCTTCCCGTCGGTGGACTTGTGCTTGCCATCGTGGCAGCGGAAGCAGCCGGGGGTGTAGAAGTGGCCGATGTGGTTCGGGTAGGTGTTCCAGGAGACCTTCATCTCGGGGAAGAAGTTCCGTGAGTAGATATCCTTCACCTGGGTCACCGCCTGGTTGATGGCCGCGGCCTTGGTCTTGCTGACCTCCGGGTAATTGGTGGCGTAGTACTCGGGGAGCTTCGCCGCGATGGCGGTAAAGGCCTCTTGCTGGGTCTTATAGGGTTTCTCCAGAAGTTCAACGCCAATTTTCTTGATGTACGGGAGCGCCGGGTCGATGAGCCCGGAGACGATGTGCTCGTCCATCTCTTGCCCCGGCGACTTGTAGATGTGGGTCGGCCGGTTGTGGCAGTCGGTGCAGTCCATGAGCCGCTTCTTGGCCTTGGCGATCTCGTCCCTGGTCAAGGGGGTCTCGGTGCTCATGTACTCCACGAAGGAGCCGTCCTTTTGCTTGACCGCGATGTAGGGGATGTCGAGGCGCTTCTTGTCCCGGGAGATGTAGTAGACCTCGGTGCCGATGTGCCAGTGGATACCCTTGGCATGGGGCGATTTGGGAGCGCCACCGATGTTGATCAGCATGTTGATCTCGCGGGGGGTGTTCTCCTTGTTGGGTGCATAGTGATAGAAGATCTTCTGGCGACCGGAATAGAACTTCTCGGGCCAGTGGCAGTGTTCACAGGTGTCCCGCGCCGGGCGGAGGTTCTCGATGGGGGTCTCGATGGGAGTCGGATAGCTGTGGGTCGCAACGGCCCATACTTGGCGCAGGCCGGAGATCTTCGCTTTGACGTACCATTCGGCGCCGGGGCCCACGTGGCACTCGACGCATTTCACCCGTGCATGGGGAGAGTTCTTCCAGGCCGTGTGCTCGGGAGTCATGACCGTGTGACAGAGTTCGCCGCAGAAGGTGGTCGACTCGGTGAACTCGAAGCCGAGGATCGACGCCACCGAAACGATCAGGACGAAGATGACGCTTGCCAGGACGAAGAAGATGAAGAGGCGGCGCTTGTGGGGATCGTTGAAATCCATCCGGGGGTAGGGGGGGATATCTTCATCCTCCTTGCGCCGACGGTTCCGGACCATCCAGGCGCCGACCGGAACCAGGATGAGCCCGAAGATGAGCATCCCCGGGAAGGCAAAGTAGGTCAGAAGTCCGATGTAGGGGTGTTCGACCCCGGTGATCATCTCCATCGCGAGGAACGCGATGATGAGACCGGTTCCCACGAACGCCAGGAGCAGACCGATGAGGCTGATCGGGTTCCAGAGATAACCTGCCGTCTTGCGCAAAGCCATACCTTTTCCTCCAAATAAAACACTTTTTTGTTGTGGAATGGTTTGTTGTATTGACACAACCGAATCCAAAGCTCTTAAACTTACCGTCAGACTTGGCAGTTTGTCAAATCTAAAAAAATTGTTTTGAATAAAAGCCTTGCCGGACCGGGGGAGCATGGAATCGAATGAAAGGTCGGGCTTATGAGTGAATTCTTAAAATGGTGGTTTGCTGTGTGGTGCCTCCCTTGACAGATTGGGCGGATTTTGCTAATTTATTAAGCTCTTGATGCCACCGTGAATGGGCGCTTCGCAAGGCCCGTATCCCCCGTATCAGTTTCGATTCCTTCTTCCCGAGGAGACTTTATGGCAAAGAAGCTTTTTATCCCCGGACCGGTTGAGGTCCATCCCGATATCCTTCAGGCAATGGCGACCCCCATGGTCGGCCACCGGATGGCGGAGTACGCGACTCTCCACGGCAGGGTGACGACGGGGCTCAAAAAGCTCCTCGCAACCGAGGCGAAGGTTTTTCTCTCGACTTCCAGCGCCTTCGGCGCCATGGAAGGGGCGGTGCGCAACCTGGTGGCAGGGCGCTGCGTCAATTTCTGCAACGGCGCTTTTTCCGACAAGTGGCACGATGTGACGCGTCGTTGCGGCAAAGAGGCCGATGCGGTCAAGGTGGAATGGGGAAAGCCGATTACCGCGGAACTGGTTGACGAGGCACTGGCCACGGGAAAATACGACAGCCTCACCCTTATCCACAACGAAACATCAACCGGCGTCATGTCCCCCCTGCCGGAGATCGCCGCGGTGCTTCGAAAGTACCCTGATGTGGTCTCCATCATCGACACCGTCTCTTCCATGAGCGCCCTCCCGATTCCGGTGGACGAACTCGGCATCGACTGCTGCATTTTCGGCGTCCAGAAGGCCTTCGCGCTTCCTCCCGGCCTTGCCGTTTTCACGGCGAGTGAAAAGGCTCTGGCCAGGGCCCGCACCGTCGAAGGCCGTGGATACTACTTCGATTTCCTCGAATTCGAGGCAAGCGACGCCAAGAACAATACTCCCTCCACCCCGTGCATCTCGCTGATCTATGCCATGGACAAGCAGCTGGAGCGGATGTTCGCCGAGGGGCTCGATCAGCGCTGGGCACGGCATCGGGCACTGGCCGACTTCGTGCGGGGCTGGGTGTCGGACCGCGGTTACGGTTTCTTCGCCGAGGAGGCCTACCGTTCCATGACCCTTACCTGTGCCGTAAACTCCCGTGGCACCGATCTTGCTGGCCTCAAAAAGATGCTTGGCGAGCGGGGCTTCGCCTTTGACGACGGCTACGGCAAGATCAAGGGGAAGACCTTCCGGATTCCCCATATGGGGGATATGCAGCGTTCCGACCTGGAGGAGTTCCTTGCTGTGATTGATGAATGCCTCGCCGTACTCGGTTAATGAATTTTGTGTGACGCCCTGACTTTTTCTCACCTCCTGCTATACTGTGCTGTGGTGAACGAGCCACGCTCTCTGCCTGCGGGGAGATCCGGCAAAAAGGAGAAAGAACGATGAAATGCCCCAATTGCGGCAATAGAACTTCGGTGGAGATCGATATTCATTCCGAGGGGTTCTCTGCAGAGGAGTCTCCCGTCAAGGAGTGCGGTGAGTGCGGTCTCGTCTGGCGTGTTCGGATCGTGAAGGGAGAACCCGAGATCGATATCATCAAGGCCGGGAAAAAGGGGAAATAGAAGAAGCCTCCCCGTGAGGAGAGGCTTCTTCCCGAGCGGACCGGCATTGCCGGTACGTCGTCAAACTTCCTCGAACATCTCCTTGCCCGCTCCGCAGAGGGGGCAGACCCAGCTGTCGGGCAGGTCTTCAAAGGGAGTTCCCGGGGCGATGCCGTTTTCCGGGTCCCCTGCTGCCGGGTCGTAAATGTACTGGCAGATCGTGCATCTCCATGATTGCATGGTGTTCAGTCTCCTCTCTTTTTTGTTTTGCTGCGGCTACTCCTTCCAACTGATTGCCTGGACCGGACAGCCATCGATGGCCTGCTGGATTTCCTGCTCCGAGGCCCCTGCCGGATCGTAGGCCTCCGATTTGCCGTTCTCGGCGAACCGGAACACGCCGGGGCAGACCGACACGCAGAGCCCGCAGCTTATGCACGCTTCCTGATCCACCCATGGTCTTCGAGCCATTGACATTTCCCTCCTTTGAATTTCCCGATGCCCCCAATTGTAGCAACGCCGATACTGCTGTCAATGCGCGGCGCACGTTCACCAGGAAGAGTTTTTTCCTTCTAACATGCCGGATTTTCTGGTTTTTACTGGTGCTTGATATATTCTTGTGCTAGTAAAGGTGTCAGCTTCTCTATCTGGGCAAAACCTAATCCACCATGGAGGTGACGACCGTGAGACTGAACGACATAACCAGAGGCACCGGGCTCGAGGAGCATGGGATTACCAACGCGAACCTCATCTACTGGACCCCCCCGACCGCCGTGCTCTACGAGCAGATCGTGAAGCAGGGGGAGGGGCTCGTGACCCATCTGGGCGCCGTTGCGGTGAAGACCGGCCATTACACCGGCCGGGCAGCCAACGAGAAGTTCATTGTCGATGAGCCCTCCAGCAACGACCACATCGCCTGGGGCAAAGTGAACCAGCCCTTCGACTCCGCCAAATTCGACGCCCTCTTCGGCCGGATGCTGGCCTATCTCCATGGCAAGGACATTTTCGTTCAGGAGTGCTTTGCGGGGTGCAGCCCCGACCACCGGCTTCCGGTCAGGGTCATCACCGAGCGTGCCTGGCACTCCCTCTTCGCCCGCAACATGTTCGTGCGGGCAACCCCTGAGGAGCTGGTCGGCTTCAAGCCGGGTTTCACGGTCATCGACCTCCCCGCTTTCCACGCAATCCCCTCCGTGGACGGCACCAACACCGAGACCTTCATCATCGTCAACTTCGAGAAGAAGCTCATCATCATCGGCGGCACCAGCTATGCCGGCGAGATCAAGAAATCCATCTTCACCATCCTCAACTACCTCCTTCCCCAGCACAAGAATGTCCTCTCCATGCACTGCTCCGCCAACGTGGGAGAGAAGGACGACGTGGCGGTCTTCTTCGGCCTTTCCGGCACCGGCAAGACCACCCTCTCCGCCGACCCCCGGCGTCGGCTCATCGGCGACGACGAGCACGGCTGGGACAACAGCGGTGTCTTCAATTTCGAGGGGGGGTGCTATGCGAAGATCATCAACCTCTCTCCCGAGGCCGAGCCAGAGATCTACCAGACCACGCGGCGCTTCGGAACGATACTGGAAAACGTGGCCATCGACACCGTGAGCCGGCGCATCGACCTGAACGACGACTCCTTCACCGAGAATACCCGGGCCTCCTACCCCATCACCCACATCCCGAACATCGTGAAATCGGGGATGGGGGGACATCCGACCAATATCATCATGCTCACCTGCGACGCCTTCGGGGTCCTTCCCCCCATTGCCCGGCTCACCCCTGACCAGGCCATGTACCACTTCCTCTCCGGCTACACCGCCAAGGTGGCCGGTACCGAGGCCGGGATCACCGAGCCCCAGGCGGCCTTTTCCGCCTGCTTCGGCGCTCCCTTTATGGCGCTCCACCCGTCGGTCTACGCCAAGCTTCTCGGTGAGAAAATAGCCCGGCATGGGGTCAGCTGCTGGCTCGTGAACACCGGCTGGAGCGGCGGCCCCTACGGCGTCGGCTCCCGCATGAAGATCGCCTACTCACGCGCCCTGGTCAACGCCGCCATCGACGGGACCCTCAATGCCGGTTCCTTCGTGAAGGACCAGTTCTTCGGCCTTGACATCCCCACCGGCTGCTCCGGTGTCCCCGCCGAGGTTCTCAATCCGAAGAACACCTGGGTCGACAAAACGAAGTACGACGAAACCGCAACTATGCTCGTGGAGCGTTTCCGCAAGAACTTCGAGCAGTATCGCTCCTATGTTTCAGCCGGAGTGGCAGAGGTCATGTAGGTTTTTTAGCGCGCGAGGTAACGGTGAACGAAAAAAGGCTCCCGGTGAGGGGGCCTTTTTTCTTGAGTACAAAAGCAAAACGCACTGCACTATTGTAAAACGATATTTTATTTGCTACAGTACTCGGCAACAGTTTGACGCGTTATCCATCTTACGGCGGGGAGTTCCCATGGCACAAACGTTTGATTTTACCCGGTTGCGCAAGCTCACGGTTATCCACGGATTCGTGCAGGTTTTTCTCCTGATCCTCCTTGCCGGCATGTCCTTCGTGCTCCTGGGGAAGGTTCCTTCCCAGGTCTTCATGAACAGCATCATCCGGGTGGTGGTGATCCAGCTGATTCTCTTCTACCCCGTTTACAAGTTCGCCCTCGGCGATGCCCGGCGGGAGGTATCATCGGCAGCCGCGGGGCTCACCGCCGACGAGCAGCAGGCGTTGCGGCGCAAGCGGGTCTTCAGCGACATCCTGAAGGGCGCCCTGATCATCTTCTTCTTCACCTTTACCCTCAGGGCCCCCAGTGCGCCCCAGATCCAGTTCATGATCCTGGCCGTGTTCCTCCTCTCCTACCTCACCTACTTCCAGTGCTTCAACTACGCCGCGAAGAAGCTCATGAAGGCGAAGAGCTGAAAAACCGCTCCATCTCCCCGAAGACCTCCCCGCTGCCGCCGTCCGCAAGTCGCACCGGCGGGAGCGACTGGAGGAAAAACCGCCCGTAGTTTTTCGACAGGACCCGGCTGTCGAGGATCAGGACCGCTCCCCGGTCCTCCCTGCTCCGGATCAGCCTCCCGAATCCCTGCTTGAACTTGATGACCGCCTGGGGGACCGTGTACTCCATGAAGGGGTCCCCTCCCCGGAGGGCGATGTGGTCGGCCCGTGCCTCCAGGATCGGCTCCGTCGGCACCCGGAAGGGGAGCCGCGTGATGACCACCAGCTCCAGGGCCTTCCCCTGCACGTCGACCCCCTCCCAGAAGGAGTCGGTGCCGAAGAGAACCGCGTTGGGCTCCTTCCGGAACCGGGCCAGGAGGTGGTGCCGGTTGATCTCCCCCTGGCGCATGGGAGTGAGCCCCCGGCGCCGCAGTGCCTCTGCCATCCTGCCGTGGATGCGGGAGAGGAGGTCGTAGGAGGTGAAAAGGACGAAGGCGTGGCCGTTGGAGATGGCGAGCCCCCGGTGGAGGGCCACCTCCAGGGCCTCCTGGAACCCCCTTGACGTGGGCTCGGGAAGGTCGGCGGGGATACCGACGAAGGCCTGGCGCTCGTAGTCGAAGGGGGAGGCCAGGAGGAGCTCCGTCACCCGTCCCCGGTCCAGAAGGGCGATTCCGGTCCGCCCTTCCAGGTAGTCGAAGGTTTCCCCCACCGCCAGGGTGGCCGAGGTGACCACCACGGTTCGGAAGGCGTCGAAGACGGTTCGCTTGAGGGAGGCGGCCACCTCCAGGGGGGAGGCGCAGAGCCTCACCGTTATCCCCTTGGTCCCTTTTTTCACCTCGAACCAGCGGCAGACTTCGTCGTCCCGGCCGATGAAGAAGAGGAGGTCCGCGGCCAGGGCCTCCAGCCGCCCCGTAACTCCCCGGAGATCCACGAGGGGGCCGGAGAGCTTCTCCTGGACCCGTTCGGGGAGCCGCCCGCACCCGGTGAGGAATTCCTTTAGCTCCCGCACGAACGCGTTCAGGTCCGCGGCCAGCTCCCGGGCCTCGTCGTCGGTCTCCTGCCAGAGCTTCGAGCCGAAGAGGGACGGGGTGACCCGGAGCTTCCGCTCGCCGTTTTCCGGTCCTTTCCCCTTCAGGTGGGCCAGGAGGGCGAGGCCGATGGCGTCCATGGCCCGCACCGCCCCGGCGGCCAGCTCCTGGGTGCGAGAGATGAGCTTTTCCTCCAGCCGCCCGGCCAGGTCCCGGTAGAGGTCGTCCAGCTCCACTGGCACCTCCCGGGAGAGCTGGGCCGAGAGCTGGGGCAGGAGCCCCCGCTGGGCCTTGCGGGGATTCTGGAGGCGCCCCAGGAGCTTCAGGACCCCTTGGCGGGAGACCTGAGAGGAGAGGTGCCCGGTGGCCACGTCCTCCAGGTGGTGCCCTTCGTCCACCATGAGCCGTTCGAAGGGGGGGAGGATGGCGGTGGAGCGGTAGCCGGTCTCCTGGCGCAGGGCCACGTCGGCCATGAGGAGCGCGTGGTTCACCACGAGGACATCGGCGCTGGCCGCCTGGCGCCGAGCGCCGTAGAAGAAGCAGCGGGCGTAAAGGGGGCACTTGATCCGGCCGCACTGGTCCGCCTCGCAGGCTACCTCCTCCCAGGTCTCCGGCTTGGGGATGAAGGAGAGATCGCTGCGGCATCCCTCGGCCGTCTTTTCGCTCCAAGCGATGATCGCCTCCAGTTCCCCGGCCGCCGGGTCATCGGCGAAGAGGGAGGGTTCGCTTTTGACTCCGGCCAGTTTCCGGAGGCAGAGGTAGTTGGAGCGACCCTTCACAAGGACCGCCCGGAACTGGACCCCGGCGTGGCGCTGGAGAAAGGGGATGTCTTTCTTGATGAGCTGTTCCTGGAGGTTGATGGTGTTGGTGGAGACGACGATCCGCTCCTTGTTGCGGATGGCCCAGAGGACCGCCGGGACGAGATAGGCGAGGGATTTGCCGGTGCCGGTGCCGGCCTCGATGACCGCCACCCGGTCGTCATTGAACGCCTCGGTGACGGCAAAGGCCATCCGGAGCTGCTCTTCCCGGTGCTCGTAACCGGGGAGGTTCGCGGCCAGGACCCCGGCCGGCGCGAAAATCCGTTCGATCTCGGGGAAAGAGAGCCGCTCCGTCTCCCGCCGGGCAAAGGGGGCCACCGCCTGGTAGCACCGCTCCACGTCGTTGTCCACGATGGAAAAGCCGACTCCCTGGTTCCCCAGGAGGGACGCGATCTCGATGTCGGCCTGGGAGGGGTCAAGGTTCCCTGAGGGGTGGTTGTGGATCACCACGTCGCCGAAGCTGGTGGCGATCATGATGGCGGCCACCGCGTCCCGGTTCCCCCGGGCCAGGGGCTCCGCCTCGGTCACGATCCGGTTTTCGTCGGTGCGCCCCAGGAAGAAGACTTCGTTGCCCCCCGCCGCCGCGATGGCGGCCCGCATGTCGAGGATGGCCTGCTCTGAAAAGTACCGCTTCATCCGGTCGAGAATATCGGGTTTGGGGGGAGGGGGCAATGAAAAAAGGGGCGGATCGCTCCGCCCCCCGTTTCGGCTGATTCGGCCGAAGAGATTACTTCTTGTGGCACTCACCGCACTTGGTGGGGCCGGCCTTCTTCTGCTCGTGGCACCCTTTGCAGGTCTTGTGGGCCCAGTCCTTGCCGAACCCTTCGATCTTGCCGGGGGCCTTTTCGTGGCATGCCTTACAGCTTCCCGCTACTTGCTGGTGCTTCTTGTGGCCGAAGCTCACGTTGCCGTTCTTGGCGGGGAAAGTGAGGGTGTCGGCCGCCATGGCCGCCCCGGCGGCAAAGATGGTGAGGGCTACTGCTGCAATCAGTTGCTTCATGGTACATCTCCTTTCGGTGTGTGGTGGTGTAACCGCATGGGGTCATTGTATGGGATATCCCATGCCTCTGGTATCGATATCGACCGGAATGTGACCCGATGTCGGGTCGTCATAGACAAAAAATCAAGGAGTTAGCCACCTCCGTGACATCCCTTGCAGAGGACCGGCCCCCTCTTCATGGCTTCGTGGCACCCTTTGCACCCTTTGCCGTGGGCCAGCACCTTGTCGAAGCCGTCGATCTTTCCCGGTCCCGTTTCGTGACATCCCCGGCACTGGCCCAGGGCATCCTGGTGCTTCTTGTGGGGGAAGCTCACCTGGCCGATCCGGTTCGGAAAGGTAATGGTCTCGATGGCGCTGGCGGCTCCGGCAGCGAGGATCAGCATGGCCACCACAGCTGCGGCATGAATTTTACGTTCCATCGCGTCAGCTCCTTAGGAAGGCTTTACTCAGGGCATTGCCCCGGGACGGGAATCCGTATTGCAAGTTTCTTGCCTGTGGCTGAACACTTGGCGCCTGAACGCAAAATGCTTCCGTGACTTTCGGAAAACCTGCTACAATGCCACCCCATGGAAACCCAGGACGAAAAGAGTGAACGCGAACGGAGTGTGCCCCCGATTGTCGCCATCGACGGTACGGCCATTAAAAGGATACGCGAAGCCAAGAAACTGACCCAGCTCTACGTGGCAAGCGTGGTGGGAGTCACCACCGACACTATTTCCCGGTGGGAGAACAACCGCTACCCCACCATCAAGCGCGACAACGCCGAGAAGGTGGCAACGGCCCTGGAGGTTTCCCTTGAGGAAATTCTCAAGCCGGAGCCGGTTTCCGAGCCGGAACCGGAGCCGGAAGCCGTTCCCATGCTCCAGCCGCCGCGGAAACAGCGTCTAGCGCCCCTTGTCCTCGCCGTGGGCCTTGGCACCCTCCTTGTGGCCTTGATTGTGGGGGCCGTCCTCTCGCGCCGTGGCGCCGCCGAGCTGGTGGCGACCAGGGTCCTCCCCCCCTTTGGAGCACCGGGACAGCTCGTTCCGGTTCAAGTGAAGGTGGACCGGCGCGACGGCGAGAAGAGCGGATTCATCGTTAAGGAGCGGATTCCTGCCGGCTGGCGGTTTGTTGCCTCCAATCCCCCGGTGGCAGGAGAGGCGGGGGAACGGGAGGTGAAATGGCTCATCCCTCCCGGCGGTACCGGTCCTGTCACCATTTCGTATACCCTCACGGCGCCCCGGACGCTTCTCCTGGGGAGCCAGGCCGACTTTGGCGGAGAGGTCATCCTGAGCCACGGGAAGGCAACCCGCCGGGGGATCATCGGCGGTCCGGCGCGGATTGTTGTCAATGGCCGCCACTGGGCCGACACCAATGGCGACGGCAGGATTGACGACAACGAAATTATGCCCGCCTACTACCTGTGCGAAGAGATGAAGGGTCTCGGCCTCGACTGGAAGACCATCGAGACCATCTGGAGCGGCGCGGGGTATACGTGGAACGATAAGCTGAAGGTTTTCGAGGTGGTCAAGTGACCGAGCGGCGCTATACCGCCTTCTCCGACGAGCTGCGCCACATATTCGGTTGCCGGGTCCAGCGGATCTCGATTGATGCCGGTTTCACCTGCCCCAACCGGGACGGCGCAGTCGGTACCGGAGGGTGCATTTTCTGCGGCGGTAAGGGGTCCGGCTCCTTCGGCATCAGGCCGGAGCTCTCCGTCGCCCGGCAACTCGCCCACGGGAAGGAGTTTCTCGCCCGCCGTTACGGTGCTGCCAGGTTTCTTGCCTACTTTCAGGCCTACTCCAACACCTACGCCCCCGTGGAGCGGCTTCGCTCCCTTTACGATGAGGCCCTGTCGGTGCCCGACGTGGCCGGCCTCATCGTCGGCACCCGCCCCGACTGCCTCCCCCCTGAGGTTCTCGATCTCCTGGCCGGGTATGCCCGCCGCACCTATTTCTGGCTGGAGTTGGGTCTTCAATCCCCCCTGGATCGGACCTTGGCGCTCATCAACCGGGGCCACGACTTCGCCGCCTTTGCCGATGCCGTGGCCCGGAGCCGGGAGTGGGGAATCCGGGTCTGCGCCCATGTGATCCTGGGGCTGCCGGGGGAGTCGCGGGAGGAGATGCTGGCAACTGCTGAAATATTGAACGGACTCGGCGTGGAGGGGGTGAAGCTTCACCAGCTCCACGTGATGAAGGGGACAGCGCTTGAGGAGATGTACCTGCGGGGAGAGGTGCGGTGCCTGGAGCGGGACGCCTACGTGGATATCGTCTGCGATTTCCTGGAACGGCTCGATCCCCGCATCGTCATCCATCGCCTTGTGGGGGATGCCCCCGCCGACCACCTGGTGGCGCCGGATTGGTCCTTGCGGAAGGGGGAGGTGCTTGATGCCGTCGATGCCGAACTGACGCGACGGGGGACACGGCAGGGATCGGTTATGCGGGATCGTGGGAGGATGGTCTAGAACGGATACCCCAGCCCCACAAAGACCGCCGGCCCGTCGCTGCCGACGCCGATGTCGACCCGGCCCACGATGTTGGGGCGGACCACGGCCCGGAAACCGATACCGGGGTTGAACTCGAAGTTTTTACTTCTGGTTTTGTCCAAGGACTCCATCACCGCCCCCAGGTCGATAAAGGGGGCCACTTCCCAGTCGGTGTTTACGTCGAAGACGCTCCAGCGGAAGAGACGGATCCGCTCCTCCAGGTTGCAGAGGAAGTAGCTGGAATCGATGAAGCGGTTGCGGCCGTACCCCCGCAGGGTGGACTCGCCGCCGAGGATGCTCCGCTCCAGAAAGGGGACGTCGCTCCCCAGGGTCTGGTTGTAGGCAACCCGCGCCACGGTGATGTAACGGGCTTCCTTCAGGGGGAAATACCCTTTGAGTTCTGCCTCGTAGTGGCGGTAGCTGGCGTCGCTTCCAAGGAATTCCGCGCTCCCTTCGATGGCCGCCTTGGCGTAGAGCCCTCGGGTGGGCATGTCGCGGGAATCGAGGGTGTTGTAGATGAGGGAGAGCTTCTGGGCATGGGCGGTGAAACCGTTGATTCCCGGTACCTGGTTTTCGGTGAAGCGGTCGCGGATGGAGGGGAGTTTTGAAACGGCGCCGCGTCTGATGGAGACCTGACGGAAACGCTCGCCGACGACCAGTTGGAGGTGGTCGATGATGTCGTAGCCGACCCCCAGGGTGAAGCCGTATTCCTTGTCGGCGTAGTTGGTCTCGTCCTCTTTTCTGCTGTCCGACTGGAAGCCAAAGAACCGGGCCGAGCCGTCGGTGAAGTTGTAGATGAAGGCGTTGGTCTCCAGCTTGCCGTCAAGAAAGGTCTTGTCCCGGAGCCTGACTTCGTAGTCCTCGTTGACCTTGGTCGACTTGGAGAGGTTGAACTCCCAATTCCGGTTGGGGAGCGGAAAGAAGGCGCCGTAGAGGGAAAAGGTGGTGCCGAAGTTGGCGTTGTAGTTTACCTGCGGGGCGATGAGGGTACTCACCTCGTCCCGGGCGTTATGGAGGAGGAAGGCAGTCAGGCCGCCGAGGATGGCCCCCTCGTTGGGGCTTGTGGCGATGACCGGCAGCGGAATGGTCACCACCTTGACCGGATCGCCGAAGCTGGCGTCGGTGATAGGGTAGGGGAGCTTCTCCCGGGGGACCATGGTGGTACAGGCCGCCAGGAGGGAAGTGCCGAGTATGAACAGCAGGAGGACTATGCGTTGCATCGAGCGGTCTTTCTTTCTGGAATCGTGAGAGACGACCCCGAAGAATAACGGGTTTTTCCCTCGCGGGCAACACAAAAGACCGCCTCACGCCAGGTCACGGTTTCCCGTCGCGTCCCTCCTCCTGCTCCAGCCAGTAGAGCCAGGCGAGCAGCTCCGCCACCGCCCGGTAGAGCTCGGGGGGGATGTAGTGGTCGATGTCCACCTGCATGAGCTGGCTCACAAGGGCCGGAGACTCATGGACGAACACCCCCGCCTCCCGGGCGCAGGCGATGATCGCCTCGGCGGTCACCCCGTGCCCCTTTGCCACCACCTGCGGCGCATACTGCCCCTCCCGGTAGGAGAGGGCCACCGCCTTTTTTTCCCGTTCACTGTGATCCATCTCTCACCGTAAAACCGCCAAGCCTCAGCCCTGCGGCGCCGAACCGCTCCTCAAGGCCATTCTGCCCTGCCGCGAGAATCTCCGCCGTCCGTCCCTCTTCCGCAACCAGGGTCACACCGATCCCCTCCTTTCCTGCACGGAGGGTTGCCCGGACAGCCCCCAGGCTTGGCAGCTCCACCCCCACCTCGGTCAGCCACGACCGCTCCCCTTTACCCCCTTCCGCCTCCCGCTCCTCCACCTTCCACTCCATGTCCTGGCCGGGCCAGGCCTGGCCGAACCAGGTGAAGACCCCGGTGGTGAGGGTGGCGAGCTGCTCCTTGATGATGGGGATGGTCTGGGACTCAATGCCTGCGGGAGGCGGTGGCTCCGCCAGCCGGCCCAGTGCTTCCCGGCTGGTTGGCGCGGTCTCTCCGGTAATCGCGGCCCGTGCTCCTCCCTCCAGCGTTGCGGGGAGGGGGGGAGGAGAGGAAGCCCTGCCGGGGGATGTGGCTGCTGCTCCGTCCCTAAGGAGGGACTGTGGGTGGCCTTCTGTCTGGGGGCGTGCGTCCGGGGATGATGCCGGGGCGGGGTGTCCGAATTCCGTAGGGTTCGGGACAACGGCGTCCCGCGGTTGAGGTGGCTGCCCCCCCTGGAGAACCGTCGTTGCAGGCTGTTGACCGGGAACCTCACCAACTGATTTTGGCAGGGGGGCTCCGGTCGGTGCCGCTGCGTTTTGCGGGGCGGCCGGCGGTGCGTCGACGGTCTCGGGGTCCGGTGAGGTCGTGGCCATGCCTCCCTGAGGCTCCGCAGGGAGAGGTGCAGGCGCTCCTGGCCGTCCCGGGGCCGGGGGCTGGTTCTGGGGCGAAATGGCCGTTTGGGGAAGGGGGTCTCGGGGCGCGGCTGAGGTCGTCTGGCCCGCTTTCGGGGTGTCGGGAGAGGGCGGAGTTTCCCCCTGCCGGGGTGCCGCGTCGGGGGCGGCGTTCCCTGGTGCGGACGGACTCCCCTCCGCGATGGTTCGTGGGGGGGGTGGAGTGACGCCTTCCTCGAGAGGTAGTCCTGGCGTCACAGCTGGAGGCGCCGGCGCCGGTGGCGTCTCGCCAGGAGAAACCCGGACGCCCTGAAGTGTCGTGGTTGCCCCGTTTCCCTCGGCCGGGAGCCGGCCGGCAAGGGGGGAGAGTTGCCCCTGGGGCTCCCGGAGGAGGTCGGTAAGGGGATATTCCCCCTGCACCCACTGGGCCAGGTGGGATTCGTAGAAGACTCCGCTCCGGCTGAGGACGTTTTTCAGCCCCTCCGCCAGGAGGGCCGGGTCCCGTGGGGGGCCTGAAATCACGAGGGAAGGGCGGGGGAGAGGGCTCGCGACCTGCGTGCCGCCGGTCCCCTGGGCCAGGGTGTTGAGCCAGCGCCCTGTGTCGCTGATCTGGACGGGCGTCGCGGAATTGCCCGACTTCGACAGGGCAAAGAGCAGCCGGGGCTCGTCGGTGACGTAGGTGAGCTCCACTGCCTGGCCCGGCTGGAGGTTGAGGGGAAGCTCCATGTGGAGGAGCTCGTTGGCGATTCTCACCAGGTAGCGGCTGTTGGCGAAATTCGCCATGACCTCGCCGTGGACCATCTGCCCCGGCGTGAGGTTCAGGGGGGTGAGGGACTGCCAGGTGGCCTCCACCAGGGAACCGGTGGTGTCCTTGAGGAGGGCCTGGGCGATCCGGGCTATGTCCTGGGTGATGATCATGTCATACGTATCGGCCGAAACGGCAGAAACTTGAAGGGAGAGACCCCAGGCTGCGCGACCAGGATGTTTCCGATCCCTGGTCCCCGATCCCCGGTCCCGGTCTTTACCCCCATGCAATGCTCCCCTGCTCGTAGACCGGCCCCAGCTTCGGGTGGCGGGGCATGACCCGCACCATGAAGCCGTGCCTGCCGCAGAAACGGCTCTCGATCTCGCCGTAGAAGCGGTGGGCACCGTCCCCTGTCGCTTCTTCCCAGGCAAGGGGAACCAGCTCTCCTCCGACGATGTTCCCCCGGGAGTCCAGGACCCCGCAGTAGAGATCCGCGGAAAGCTGGTCGGGGGGGATATCGCCGAGGATAATGTTCACCGTCACCGGGATTACCGCCCCCAACGGGACCTCGGCGGGGGTCTTGGCTTCGATCCCCGCGATCCTTACCTGGTGCCAGGTGCGGCGGATATCCCCCTTCCATCCGGCGAGATCCACTGCCAGGGCCAGGCCGTCCGCCGAGAGCATTTCCCAGTGGGCGAAGGAGGGACGGTACATGGTCCTGGCGTACTCCTGAACCATCCGCTCGGTGCTGAAGAGGGGGCAGAGAGTCTGGAGGCTTGCCTTCATGAAGGCAAGCCAGCCGCGGGGAATGCCGTCGGGGCCCCGGTCGTAGAAGAGGGGGACCACTTCTTTCTCCAGCAGGTCGTAGATGGCCCGTCCCTCCACCTCGTTCTGGTAATCGAGGTCGTCGTAGACCTCACCCTTGCCGATGGCCCAGCCGTTGTTCCCCTGGTACCCCTCGGGCCACCAGCCGTCGAGGATGCTCATGTTGAGGCCGCCGTTGAAGGCCACCTTCATGCCGCTGGTACCGCTGGCCTCCAGGGGGCGGCGGGGGGTGTTGAGCCAGACGTCGACCCCCTGGACCAGGTGCCGGGCCACGGCCATGTCGTAGTCCTCGATGAAGACGATCCGTCCCCGGAACCGGCTGTCGAGGGAATGCTGGAAAATCTCCCGGATCAGTTCTTTCCCCTCGGTGTCGTGGGGGTGGGCCTTGCCGGCAAAGATGATCTGCACCGGCCGGTCGGTGCTGGCGAGGATTTTTTCCAGCCGTGCCAGGTCCCGGAAGAGGAGGGTCCCGCGCTTGTAGGTGGCGAAGCGGCGGGCAAAGCCGATGGTGAGGGCCTCAGGGTCGAGAACCTCGTCGGCCTGGGCGATCTCTTTTGCCGTGGCCCCCACCTGCTTCAGGTGGTCCTTGAGGCGGCGGCGGGCGAAGAGGACGAGCCGCTCGCGGCACCGTTCGTGGGTCCGCCAGAGTTCCGATTCGGGGATGTGGGCGACCCGCTTCCAGAGGAGGGGGTCCGTGGCGTCCTCACGCCAGCGGTTGCCGAGATACCGGGTGAGGAGCCCTGCCATCTCGTTGGAGAGCCAGGTCTTGGTGTGGACTCCGTTGGTGACCGAGGTGATGGGGATATGTTCGTCGGGGAGCTCGGGCCAGAGGTTCTTCCACATGAGCCGCGACACCTCGCCATGGAGCTGGGAGACGCCGTTGGCATGGTCGGCCAGCTTGAGGGCCAGGACCGCCATGCAGAACGCTTCGTGGGAGTTCTTGGGGTTGATTCGTCCCAGGGCCAGGAACTCGTCCCGGGAGAGGCCCAGGAAGCGGTAGTAGCGCCCCAGGTACTTCTCCAGGAGATCGGGGGGGAAGTGGTCGATGCCGGCATCCACCGGCGTGTGGGTGGTGAAGACGTTGCCGGCCCGCACCGCCTCCATGGCCTCGGCGAAGCGGATGCCGTGCTCTTCCATGAGGAGGCGGGTCCGCTCCAGGGCCAGGAACGCCGCGTGCCCCTCGTTCATGTGGCAGACGTTGGGGGTGATCCCAAGGAGGTGGAGGGCCCGGATGCCGCCGATCCCCAGGAGGATCTCCTGCCGGATCCGCATCTCCAGGTCGCCGCCGTAGAGCTGGGCCGTGATCTCCCGGTCCTCGGGGGCGTTCTCCTCCAGGTTCGTGTCCAGGAGGTAGAGGGGGATCCGCCCCACCTGAACTCGCCAGATGTGGGCCGTCACCTTGCGGCTTGGCATGTTGAGTTCCACGGTCAGGGGGGCGCCGGAAGCATCCCGCTCCAGGGTGAGGGGGAGGTTGTAGAAGTCGTTTTCGGGGTAGAGTTCCTGCTGCCACCCCTCAATGTTCAGGTACTGGCGGAAGTAGCCCTGCCGGTAGAGGAGTCCGACTCCTACCAGGGGAATCCCCAGGTCGCTGGCCGACTTCAAGTGGTCGCCGGCCAGGATTCCGAGCCCCCCCGAATAGGTGGGGAGCGACTCGTGGATACCGAACTCCATGGAGAAGTAAGCGACGCTCATGGGCCTGCCGCCGTTGCAGGTCCGCTCGAACCAGGTCCTGGCCGAGAGGTATTCCCGGAACTTCTCATCCACCTGTTTCAATTGGGACATGAATCCCTCGTCGGTGGTGAGCTTGTCGAGGGTGGTCTGCTGGAGGATGCCGAGCATCTCCACCGGGTTGTGGCGGGTCTGCTGCCAGAGGTCGATGTCGAGTCGCTTGAAGAGCTCCACCGCCTCGGGCTCCCAGGTCCACCAGAGGTTGTAGGCGATGGTCTGGAGTCTGGCCAGTTCGCCGGTCAGCGACGGGACAACGGTAAAACGGTGCATGCCCTTGGTGAAGTCCATTGAAACCTCCGGGACCGGGGACCGGGGACCGGGAAAACCCTTGATCCACGGTCGGTCGTTGCATCCCCCGTATTTGACTGGTTGATGGCGTTTTCGTATGTGCTGAAAAAATTGTAAGGTTCTTACTGGTCCCCGTTCCCCGTTCCCCGGTCCCGGCCTATCTCGAACTTCTCCAGCCGGTACTGAAGCGTCTTGTAGCTCATGCCCAGAAGCGGAGCCGCCTTGGCGATGACCCAGTCGGCCCGTTCCATGGCCTTGATGATGAGGTTGCGCTCCAGCTCATCGAACTGGATTCCGTCGGGGGGAAGCTCGAAGGGGAGCCAACCCGCCCGGGAAAGCCCCTCGGTGATCTCGGCCGGCAGGTCTTCCGGCTGGATCAGGTCGCTTTCCGCCATGAGCGCCCCCCGCTCGATGACCGATTCCAACTGCCGGACGTTGCCGGGCCAGCTGTAATCCATGATGAGCTTCAGGGCCGGCTTGGCGATCCCCCTGACGGTGATCCCCGTCTGGGCGCTGCACTTTTTCACGAAGAAGTCGGCCAGGGCCGCGACGTCGCTTCCCCGTTCCCGCAGGGGGGGGAGGGTGATCCGGATCACGTTCAGGCGGTAGAAGAGGTCCTCCCGGAAGCCTCCCCGCTTGATCTCCGCTTCCAGGTCCCGGTTGGTGGCGGAGACGATCCGTACGTCCACGGGGATGTTCACCTTTCCCCCCACCCGGCGGATCTCCTTGGACTGGATGGCCCGCAGGAGCTTCGCCTGCATGGCCACGCTCATCTCGCCGATCTCGTCCAGAAAGACCGTGCCGCCGTCGGCCGCCTCGAAGATCCCCAGCTCCCGGGAGCTGGCGCCGGTGAAGGCCCCCTTCTCGTGGCCGAAGAGCTCGCTCTCCATGAGGCTTTCGGGGATGGCGGCGCAGTTGATGGCGAAAAAGGGCTTTTCTTTCCGGGGGCTCCCGTCGTGGATAGCCTTGGCCACCAGTTCCTTGCCGGTCCCCGACTCGCCGTAGATGAGGACCGTGGAGGCGGTGGGGGCGATCTTGGTGACAATCCGGAAGACCTCCCGCATCTTCGGGTGTTCGCCGATGATGTTGGGAATGCCGCTCGTTTCCTTGAGCCGTTTTTGGAGGACCCGGTTCTCCCGCAGGAGATTCACCCGCTCGAAGGCGCGGCGCAGGGTGAGGAGGAGGTTGTCCCGCTCCAGGGGTTTTTCCAGATAATCGAAGGCCCCCTTCTTCATGGCCTCCACCGCCGAGTCCACGGTGCCGTGGGCGGTCATCATGATGGCGCATTGGCGGGGGTCGGCCTCCAGGATCCGCTCCAGGAGCTCCATCCCTGACATCCCCTGCATCTTCAGGTCCGTGAGGATCACGTCGAACTCACTCGTTTCGAGCTGCTCCAGGGCCTCGCGCCCTCCGGGAACCGCTGTCACGCGGTACCCTTCCCCTTCCAGGATCGTCTGGAGGATTTCCCGCTGCGCCCGTTCGTCGTCAACTATAAGAATGGTTCCGGTCATTGGTCTCCTTCGGAGACAGGGACCGGCAAAGGCCGGGACCGGGGACCAGTAACGTAAAACCTGATTTTGCTCCCAATCCCTCTTCCCATGCTAGATCCCTGTCGTTTGTTTCTAGTCTTTTCCTGGTCCCCGGTCCCTGGTCCCCGATCCCGGCTTCTCCCCTCCGGGGAGAAGCACCGTAAACGTCGTCCCCTTGCCGGCACTGCTCGCCACCCTGATCTCTCCCCCATGCTCCCGGACGATCCGCTCGGTGATGGCAAGGCCGAGGCCGATGCCGGCCTCGCGGGTAGTGTACCAAGGCTGGAAGACCTTCGCCAGGTCCTCCTCCCGGATGCCGCACCCCTCGTCGCTGAAGGTGAGGAGAAAACGCTTCTGCTCCCGGTCGTGGGTGGCGCCGAGGGTGACGGTGCCGCCGTCGGGCATGGCCTGGGCGGCGTTGGTGACGAAGTTGAAAATGCAGTTGCGGAGCATCTCCCCGTCGGCCCGCATGGGGGGAAGATCGGGAGGGATGTCGGTGCGAACCGTGACCCGCTGCTCCGTGAGCTTTTCCTGGAGCAGCGGCAGGGCCTTTTCGATGAGTTCCGCGTAGGAGATCTCCGCTATCCGCAGCTTCAGGGGGCGGCCGAAGTTCATGAAGTTTACCACCATGTAGTTGGCCCGCCGCACCTCCTCCTTGATTTTGTCTGCGATGGGGACGACCCGCTCCGTCTTGTCGGGGCAGGCGGCCGTAAACTCGCTCTTCAGGTGGTCGATGGCGAGGCTGATGTAGTTGAGGGGGTTCCTGATCTCATGGGCGATCCCGGAAGCGAGCTGCCCCACCCGGGAGAGGTGCTCGGCCTCGTAGAGCCGCTTTTCGAGGATCTCCCGCTCCCGGAGTTTCTCCACCATCTCGTTGAAGTTTGTAGCCAGTTCGCCGATCTCGTCCCCCGTTGTCACCGGGAAGGTGACCGAGAGGTCCCCGTCGGCCACCCGCCGCACCCCGTCCGCCAGGTTGTTGATGGGGGCGGTGTAGCGCTTTGCCAGGAATATGGTGATGGAGATGCCGAGGAGAAAGACCAGGGAGGTGGCCACCACCCGGTTGACGAAGTTCTCGTGCTGGATGGTGCGGATGTTGTCGAGGAGGAGGTTGATCTGCACGTAGCCCAGCTGTTCGTCGCCGACGATGACCGGAACGACCAGGTCGTAGGCCCGCGACGACCCCGCGTCGGTTTTCGTTCCGGGGGAAACCTTGAGCCCCTTCTCAAGCTTCTTGATCTCACGCTTCTTCCCGATCTTCGCCGGGTTGGAAGAGTCGATGATCTCCCCTTCGTTGCTGAAAATGTTGATCTCCCTGACCCCCTTGACCTTCGCCTCCTTCATGTACTCCGTGAGGCGGCCGCGGTCGGGCTCGTACTCGGAGGTGAGGTCCTCGATGCTCATCTGGAGGGCCTTGGTCACCATGGTGGAGCTTTCCTGGATCTCCTGCACCATCTCGTTCTGGCTGTACTGGTTCAGGAAGAAGAGGGTGAAGACTGCGATGACCAGGAGCGTCAGCATGATCATCACCAGCCTGGTATTGAGGGTCATGGATAACCTCGGGGAGAACGGCGTGAAATACCGCGGAAGTATACCTTACCCATGCCGGTGGAGACAAGGAAGTATATCCCTTTCTTTCCCCGGAGAGGCGGCTCTGCTATCATGCCCGTTCAAGCACAAACGGCCCTCGGGGCTTTGCGGAAGGGGAGATGCAGATGCACGAGATGTCCATAACCCAGAGCGTGGTGGAGATCTGCGAGAAGAGCGCCGAAGGGCGGCGGGTCCTGGCGGTGACCCTGGAAATCGGCGACCTCTCCGGCGTGGTCCCCGATGCGGTCGAGTTCTGCTTCGAGGCCTGCACGCGGGACACCCTTCTGGAGGGTGCCCGGCTCGTCATCGAGCGGATGCCGGGGCAAGGGGAATGCACCTCCTGCGGAAAGGAATTTCCGGTTCGCGGCTACTTCGACCCCTGTCCAACCTGTGGCGCCTACGGCATAAGAGTTGTGTCGGGGGAGGAGTTGCGGGTGAAGGAGCTGGAGGTAGAGTAACCGCCGATATTTTCTCTTGTCTGACCTGGTGGCGTCGCTGGTTTTGTGGTGTACAATAGTGTTTTACAAAGCCAGGCAAATGAATTACAGTCAAGTTTTATGTATCTTGTTTAATTTACCCGCTGGAGGTCCTGTCATGGAACCCCTCAAGAACACTCCCCTTTCTGCTGAGCACGAGAAACTGAACGCCCTCATGGCCCCCTTCGGCGGTTGGAACATGCCGATCCAGTACGAGGGGATCATTGCCGAGCACCGCTGGTGCCGGGAGAAGGTGGCCCTCTTCGATATCTGCCACATGGGAGAGTTTCACTTCAAGGGAGACATCGTCGCCTCGGGGCTTGAAGACGTCTTTACCTTCTCGGTGGCGTCGATCCCGGTGGGGCGCTCCCGCTACGGTTTTCTCCTGAACGAAAAGGGCGGGGTCATCGACGACCTCATCGTCTTCCGCCTGGCCGAGGACGAGGCCATGGTGGTGGTGAACGCTGCCACCATCGCCAAAGACTTCGCCGCCATCTCTGCCCGCCTTTCAGGCGGGGAGATCCGCGACATCTCCGCCGCAACCGGGAAGCTGGACCTCCAGGGGCCCCTCGCCCGCGAGGTCCTCTCCGGCGTCGTCGGCCAGGAAATCGCCACCATCCCCTACTTCAAGTTTATCCGGACCAAGGTCCTCGGTGTCGACGCCATCGTGAGCCGCACCGGCTATACCGGCGAGCTGGGGTACGAGATATTCCTCCCCGCGGAAAAGAGCGTGGAACTCTGGAATCGGCTCCTCTCTGACGAGCGGGTGAAGCCCGCCGGCCTTGGCGCCCGGGATGTGCTCCGGCTGGAGATGGGATACAGCCTCTACGGGAGCGATATCGACGAGACCACCACCCCCATCGAGGCGGGGCTGGAGGCCTTCGTCAACTTCGATAAGGCGTTCGTGGGGAAAGATGCGCTCCTGAAGCAGCGGGCCGAAGGGGTGAAGCGGCTCAAGGTGGCCTTTGACGTCACTTCCCGCCGTTCGCCCCGCCACGACTATGAAATCCACTTCGAGGGGGAGCGGGCCGGCACCGTCACGAGCGGTGTCTTCTCCCCCATGCTCGGCTGCGGCATCGGCATGGGATACGTGAAGCCCTCGGTGGCCACCCTCGGCGCACCTCTCACCATAACTCACGAGAAGGTGAGCATGGAGGCGACGGTGGTGGAGCTGCCGTTCTATCGGGGCGGGTCGTTGCGTTCCTGACTATTTACTTTAAAACATTTCAACACAGAGCAACGGAGCAACAGAGTAATTCCTGGGAAGAAATCCAGCAAAATTCGTTTTAGGGTTTTTGACTGACGTGTTGATTTCTCAGTTGCTCTGTTGCTCTGTGTTATTTCATCTGACAGTTTTTCAGCCATAAGGAGGATTAACCATGGAAACCTATTTCACCAAGGAGCACGAGTGGGTCAAGGTCAAGGAAGGGGTCGCGTCGGTGGGGATCACCGAGTATGCCGCCCACCAGCTGGGGGATGTGACCTTCGTGGAGCTTCCCAAGGTGGGGAAGACCGTGAAGCAGTTCGAGGTCCTGGCGGCCATCGAGTCGGTCAAGGCGGCCAGCGACATCTACGCCCCGGTTTCCGGCACGGTGACCCAGGTGAACGAGGCCCTTGAAGAGCGCCCCGAGATCGTCAACGAGGCGGCCGAGGACGCCGGCTGGATGGCCATTATGGACATGGAGGATCCGGCCGAGCTCCAGAAGCTCATGACCCGCGACCAGTATGACGAGTACGTGAGGAGCCTCGGATGAGCACCGCCAGCTACTGTCCCAACACGCCGGAGGAGGTGCGGGAGATGCTGGCCGCCATGGGAGCGGCGAGCATCGACGACCTGTTTCGGCCGATCCCGCCGGGGTTGCGGGCCCGGTCGTTCGATCTGCCGGCGGGGATGTCCGAGTTCGAGATGCTCAACCGGTTCGAGCACCTGGCCGGGAAGAACGCCCAGCACCTCTCCCACTTTGTCGGAGGCGGCTACTATGACCACCTGATCCCGGCCGTGGTGGACCACCTTTCGGGGCGGGCCGAATTCTACACCGCCTACACCCCCTACCAGCCCGAATGCTCCCAGGGGACCCTCCAGGCCCTCTTCGAGTACCAGACCGCCATCTGCCGCCTCACGGGGATGGATGTTTCTAACGCCTCCCTCTACGACGGCGGCACGGCCCTGGCCGAGGCGGCCATGATGGCCCTGCGGATCACGGGGCGCAACCGCCTTGTCATTGACGGGGCCGTGAATCCCTTCCACCGGGAGATCGTCCGGACCTACCTGGCCAACCTGGACGTGGAGGTGGTGGAGATCGGGCCGAAGCTCGGCATGGAGGACGACCTGCGGCTCCGGGCCGCCATCGACGACGCCACTGCCGCGGTCCTCGTCCAGAACCCCAACTTCTTCGGGAGCGTGAGCGATTTTCGCAAGCTGGCCGCTGACGCCCAAGCCGCCGGGGCGCTACTGGTGGTTTCCTCCTATCCGGTGGCCCTGGGGCTCGTGGAGAGCCCCGGCGCCATGGGGGCCGACATCGTGGTGGGCGACGGCCAGAGCCTCGGCAACCCCCTCTCCTTCGGGGGGCCCTCATTTGGCTTCATTGCCAGTCGCAGACAATACATCCGCAACCTGCCGGGGCGCATCATCGGCGAGACTGTGGACAAAAAAGGGCAACGGGGCTTCGTCCTCACCCTCCAGGCCCGGGAACAGCACATCAAGCGCCACAAGGCCACCTCCAACATCTGCAGCAACCAGAGCCTCTGCGCCCTGCGGGGGCTCATCTTTCTCTCCAGTCTCGGCGCCCAGGGGTTTGCGGAGCTGGCGCGGCTCAACTACGACAAGGCCGAGTACGCGAAAAAGGTCCTCGGCTCCCTCTCTGGGGTCGAGGTGATGAACGGCGGCGCCACCTTCAACGAGTTCACCGTCTGTCTCCCCACGATTGCCGAGGAGGTGGTCACGGCGCTCCTGCGGAAAGGGGTCGCCGCCGGCGTCCCCCTGAGCCCCTACTATCCGGAGATGGAACGGTGCCTCGTGGTGACCGTGACCGAGAAGCGGACCCGGGACGAGATCGACACCCTGGCCCGGCATTTGGAGGGTATCCTATGCAGCTGATTTTTGAAAAATCGGTCCCCGGCCGCCGGGGGGTGCGCCTTCCGGCTGGCGACGTCCCCGCTGCCCCGGAGCTTCCCGCTGCGCTGCGCCGGCAGGAGCCGGCGGCACTCCCCGAGGCGAGTGAACTGGATGTGGTGCGCCACTTCACGGGGCTCTCCCGCCGCAACTTCTCGGTGGACACCAACTTCTACCCCCTGGGCTCTTGCACCATGAAGTACAACGCCAAGGCCCTGGAGGAGGCAGCCAAGCTCTTCGCCCCCTACCATCCCATGGTGCCGCTCCTTCCCCATGGCTCCTCCTTCAGCCAGGGGTGCCTGGGGCTTGCCTACGAACTGGGGGCGACTCTGGCCGAGATCACCGGCATGGACGAGGTGACCACCCAACCCCTGGCCGGCGCCCACGGCGAGATGACCGGCATCATGCTCATCGCCGCCTACCACGAGGCCAAGGGGAACAAGAAGAGGTACGTGGTGGTTCCCGACTCTTCCCACGGCACCAACCCGGCCTCCGCCGCCATGGTGGGGTACGAGATCATCACCGTCCCGACGGCCCCCTACGGCGACATGGACCTGGACAGATTCCGGGAGGTGATGACCGACGAGGTGGCGGCGGTCATGATGACCTGCCCCAACACCCTGGGGCTCTTCAACCCTCACATCCAGGAAATCTGCGACATCGCCCACGACCACGACGCCCTCATGTACTATGACGGCGCCAACCTGAACGCCATCCTCGGCAAGGTCCGCCCCGGCGACGTGGGATTCGATGTGATCCATCTGAACCTTCACAAGACCTTCGGCACCCCCCACGGCGGGGGCGGTCCCGGCAGCGGTCCCGTGGGGGTGAAGAAGCAGCTGGTCCCCTTCCTTCCCTCTCCCCGGATCGTGAAATACGATGACGGCTGCTACGGGGTCGATGCCCCGGCCCACGGAAGCATTGGCCGTACCTCTGGCTTCTTCGGCAACTTCGGGGTCATGGCCAAGGCCTTTGCCTACATCACTATGCTGGGCCGCGACGGGCTCATCCAGGTGAGTGAGCAGGCGGTGCTGAACGCCAACTATGTCATGAGCCGCCTGAAGGACGTGTATGATCTCCCCTATGACCAGACCTGCATGCACGAGTGCGTCTTCTCGGCGGCCCGACAGGTGAAGAGCGGCGTCCATGCCATCGACATCGCCAAGTTCCTCATCGACCGGGGCTACCATCCTCCCACGGTCTACTTCCCGCTCATCGTCAAGGAGGCGATCATGATCGAGCCCACCGAGACCGAGAGCAAGGAGACCCTGGACGCCTTCATCGCCGTCATGCGCGAGGCGGCGGAACTTGTCGAGACCGACCCGGCCGCCTTTGCCGAGATGCCCCGGACCATGCCGGTCACCCGCCTCGACGAGACCAAGGCGGCCCGGGAGCAGAATGTCTGCTACTTTGGCTGCTGATGGTTCTCCCAACCTGACCCGCTGGCGCCTCGTGGACACCGGCCCCCTGGACGGCCCCGCCAACATGGCGGTGGACGAGGCGCTCCTTCTCCATTTCGACCCTGCTGCATCGCTGCCGGTGCTCCGCCTCTACGGGTGGGAGCCACCGGCTTTTTCCGTGGGGCGGTTCCAGCGGGCCGAGGATGCGCTTCACCTGGAGCGGTGCGCGGCCGCCGGCATTCCCGTGGTGCGGCGGATCACCGGCGGCGGGGTTATCTACCACGCCGCAGAGTTGACCTATGCCGTGGTCTGCGCCCCGCGCCATATTTCCGACGCACAGGGAGTCAAGGAATCGTTTCGGGCCCTCACCGGTTTCCTCCTTCGCTTTTACGGTACTCTCGGGTTCGAGGCATCCTGGGCCGTGGATTCCCAACCGCCAGGGAAGCGCTTAGGCGTGCGAACTCCCCTTTGTTTTGCCGGCCAGGAAGAATACGATATCGTTTCCGGCGGGAGAAAGATCGGCGGCAACGCCCAGCGGCGGCTGAAGGATGTGATCTTCCAGCATGGCTCGGTGCCGTTGCGTTGCGCCCTGGCCGAGGCACTTCCCTTTTTTCGCCAGCCTCCCGCCGGCCTCCAGGAGGGGGCCACGAGCCTTGCCCAACTGGGGGTGACGGCTGATTCGGCATGGCTGCGGGAGCGGCTTGTCGCCGCTTTTGCTGAAAGCCTCGGCGTCGACCTCGTTTCTGCGTTCCTCACCGCCGAGGAAAAGGCGACCGCGGCCCGCCTCGGCGCGGAGCGTTACGGAAAAGCTGCCTGGAACCTGCACGGAGAAACGCCATGACCATCGTCCGCAAGCCCCAGTGGCTGCAAAAGAAGATCAACCCCGCAGCCCACGCCGGCATGGAGGGGCTTCTGGGGGAGCTGCGCCTTCACACGGTTTGTCAGGAGGCCCGCTGCCCCAACATTACCGAGTGTTTTCGGGAGCGGCAGGCGACCTTCCTCATCCTGGGGGCCGCATGCACCCGCCTCTGCTCCTTTTGTAACGTGACGAAACAGACACCTCTCCCCCCCGATTCCGGCGAGCCGGCCCGGGTGGCGGAGGCGATCCGCCGTCTCGGCCTTTCCCACGTGGTCATCACAAGCCCCACCCGCGACGACCTCCCCGACGGCGGCGCCGGCCACTATGCCGAGACCGTCGCCGCCATCCGGAGTGCGTCTCCCGCCACCACGGTGGAACTCCTCATTCCCGATTTCCTCGGCAACCGCGAGAGCCTCGCCCGGGTCGTCGCCTCGGCGCCGGCCATCATCGGCCACAATGTCGAGACGGTGCCGCGCCTCTACCAGATCCGGGCCGGGGCCGACTACGGCCGCTCCCTTGGAGTGCTCCGGACCCTGCGTGAACTGGACTCTGTCGTGCGGAGCAAGTCGGGAATCATGCTCGGCCTCGGCGAGGCGGAGGAGGAGGTGCTGGCGGTTTTCGCCGACCTGCGGTCGGTGGGGTGTTCCTACCTCAGCATCGGCCAATACCTGGCCCCCAGCAAGAGCCACCATCCCGTCAGGGAATTCATTCCTCCTGAATGTTTCGAAAGATACCGGGCAGCGGCCCTGGCCACGGGGTTTGCCCATGTGGAGAGCGGCCCCTACGTGAGGAGTTCTTACCACGCGGCCCGTTACGACGGGCAACCGTAACCATCGGCACGGAACGTGCTGATTATTCGCCAGAACACCTCGGGGAGGTTGTGACGGATATTGGCGCGTGGAGGTCGACAGGTGGTGTGCGAATGGTGGTACTGGATAGTCTTCGGCTTCGCCTTGATAGGTTTTGAGCTTCTTTTTCCCTCGTTCACCATGGTTTGGTTCGGGCTCGGTGCCCTTATGGTTGGGGGCTGGTCGCTTTTCTGGGGTGGCTTCGGCCTGCTGGTGCACGTTGCCATCTGGGTTGCGGTGTCGGCGGCCTGTTCCCTCTGCTGGCGCAGGTACCTGAGGCGCAGGTCAAGCCAGGGGGGAGGGCAGGATACCTCCTCACCCCCTTTTGACGGATGCTCCTCCGTGGCGGGCCGGGCTGTTCACATGGTTTCCCGGCAGGGGCATCTGCTGAGAGTGGTCAAACTCTGATTCCCAAACTTTCACTGGACGTTTGCTGAGAATTCTTTCATACTGCTGCAAATTTTTGCCCTGCTGCAGATGTCGCTGCAATGAGGGCTTTGATTCTATTGATCAGTTGCATTGGGGGAGGGAATATGGGGCGAGGTGTCGTTGTCGCTTTTTTCTTCTGCATGCTCGCTTTGGCGGCATGTTCCGGCAAAGGTGCCCAGGAACTCTTCGAGACGGCTCAGTTCGAGGAGAAGCAGCACAATCTTGAGCATGCCCGCAAGCTCTACGAGGAAATCATTGCAAAGCATCCCCAGTCGGAGCTTGCCGCCAAGGCCAAGGAGCGGCTGAACGCGATGCCGGCGCGGTGACGGGACGTTCCTGACGGATTCCGACCCTTTACACCTCTTTACCCGGTGGTAAGCTTGTGGAAAATTCACGCTGCGGAGGATGCCATGAGCTACGGTGACGACAGGATTTACAAAAAGGTTGAGATTATCGGGGTGTCGAAGCGGGGGTTGGAGGCGGCCATCCAAGCGGCTGTGGCCAAGGCCCACAAGTCGCTGGACAAGCTCTCCTGGTTCGAGGTCCAGGATATCCGCGGCCATGTCGGGGACGACGGCATGGTCGCCGAATATCAGGTGGTGCTGAAGGTGGCGTTCGAGATCAAGGAGTAAGCATCTGACAGGGAAGGCAATTCATTAATTCGTGAAAGGAACAATCAAACATGGCACAGGCAAAAAAGGGTGATACCGTCAAGGTTCACTATACCGGCAAGCTCACCACCGGCGAGATCTTCGATTCTTCCGAAGAGAGCGGGAGCGGCCCCCTTGAGTTCACCATCGGCGAGGGCGACGTGATCCCCGGCTTCGAGGAGGCGGTGATCGGCATGAATGCCGGCGATGCGAAGACGGTGACGATCCCCGTGGACCAGGCCTATGGCCCCAGGCAGGAAGAGCTGGTGGCCGCGGTGGAGCGGGAGTATCTCCCTCAGGATGCCGAGCCGAAGCTGGGGCAGCAGTACGAGGTGACCCAGGATGACGGCCAGGTCTTCAACGTGACCGTGACGGAGATGACCGACACCACCGTGACCCTTGACGCCAACCATCCATTGGCTGGCCGGGACCTGGTCTTCGAGATCAAGCTGGTCGAAATCGCCTGACCGCGAATACCTGCGCCACATGAAAAAAGGGAAGGGGCACAAAGCCTCTTCCCTTTTTGTTTATGAAACGGCTGAACTGCGAACCGTGGATTTTGTGTCCTGGCCAGGCGCCCGAGCGAGTACGCGGAGGGCAACAATGCCAGGGCGCAAAAGCTGCGTTTCGTCTCAGTTTTCGGTCATGAAGTGCTCTTCGTACAGATCCTCCAACTGCTGCAGGTGTTTCGCCTCGTCCGCCAGCATCTTCTCGAAGATGCCCGCCATGGGGGCACCGGCGCACCCCTGTGACATCCGTTTGTAGAAATCCATGGACCCCTTTTCCAAGTGGATGGCGTAGGCCAGGGCCTCACGAGTGTCCGAGTTGGGGCTCAGTTCCTTCTTGGCGAGGACATAGCCGAGGTTCATAGTCGAAATCTGCCGGTCAAGGGCGCCAGCCCCTTCCATCTCCCCTTCGAGGAGGGCCTGCTCCAGGCTGTGCTTGTGCTCAAGCTCGTCAAGGGCGGCTTCCTTGAGAATTTCTCGGGCTCCCTTGTGCTTGACCTTCCTGATGGCGGCCAGGTAATGCCGGAAACCTTCTTCCTCCATTTGTATCGCCATTTCAACGGCGGCTTCGAACGTGTAGCAGACCGCACTCTGTTCGCTCATGGTTTTCTATCCTCCCCATGTCTCGATAAATGATTCTTTATTAACACACCCGCTGGTCAATCACAAGGGTCTTGTATACACGGGATGCTGGCAAATGGACGGCAGTACGGTACACTTCACTCATCATACCACCATCGTCTGGGCTGAAGGAGGGCTTCATGAAAATATTTCTGACGGGAGGAACGGGTTTCGTCGGCGGCCATGTGAGGAATGCGTTGCTGGAGGCGGGGCACAGCATAAGGCTCCTCGTCCACCGTCGGCACGAGGGGGTCGAGGCAGGGGTTGAACAGGCCGAGGGGGACGTGACGCGGCTGGACACCTTTGCCGCGGCAGTGGAGGGATGCGACGCGACCATCAATCTCGTGGGGATCATCCGGGAGTTCCCGGCGCGGGGAATGACGTTCGATAAACTCCACGTGGAGGCGACGCAAAATGTCGTGGATGCGGCCCGGCGGGCGGGAATCCGGCGCCATCTCCAGATGTCGGCCCTGGGCTCCCGACCCAATGCCACCTCACGGTACCATCAGACCAAGTGGCGGGCCGAGGAGTCGGTGCGCGCCTCGGGGCTGGAGTGGACCATCTTCCGCCCTTCCATTGTCTTCGGTCCCAAGGACGATTTCATCAACAAGCTGGCCGGTTACATCCGGTCGTACCCGGCAGTGCCGGTCATCGGCGACGGCAAGTACCGGCTTCAGCCGGTGGCGGCCGATGACGTGGCCCGCTGTTTCGCCCTGGCCCTGGAGAAGCCGGAGACGGTGGGGCAGGCCTATGAACTCTGTGGCCCCGACCGCATCTCCTACAACGACCTTCTCGATACCATCGGCCGGATCGTCGGCAAGGGGCATGTGCCCAAGGTCCCCAACCCCCTGGGGATCATGAAGCTGGTCGTGCCAGTCATGCAGGGCTTCTCCTTTTTTCCCATCACCATGGACCAGATCACCATGCTCGTGGAGGAGAACATCTGCGCGAGCCCCTGGCCCCAGGTTTTCGGCTTCGATCCCGAGTGCTTTGAGCTGGGGATTGCCAAGTACCTGCGGCACTGACTCGCTGCTACTACATGAAGCCCGCCGAAACGAAACTCGTGAAGCGGCCGTCGCCGATGATGATGTGATCGAGCACTTTTATCCCCATGAGATCCCCCGCCTCCCGGAGACGCCGGGTGATTTCCTGGTCCTCGCGGCTCGGGGCCGGGTCGCCGGTTGGGTGGTTGTGGACGAGGATCACGGCGGCGGCCGATTCCCGCACGGCCGGGTTGAAGACCTCCCTGGGATGAACGATGCTCTGGTTGAGGCTTCCTTCCGATATCTGCACTTCCCGCATGATCCGGTTCTTTCCGTCCAGCAGCAGCACCATGAAGTACTCCTTGCGCCGGTCCCGAAAGGCATAGTGGTAGTGGTTGTAGACCTGTTCGGGGGAGGTGAACCGCTCGCTGCAGATCATGAGTCGCTCAGAGTTGATGCGGGACGCGATCTCCAGGGCCGCCTTGATGGAGGCCGCCTTGGCCGGTCCGGTCCCCTTCACGGCGCAGAGCTCCCCCACGGTGGCGCCGGCCAGGGTCCGGAGATCGCCGAACTCCTGAAGGAGCGCCCTGCCGAGGTCGATGGCGCTCCGCCTGCTGACCGAGTCGCCGGTGCGGATTATGAGGGCCAGAAGTTCCGCGTCGGAGAGGGCCGGACTTCCCCGTCGCATGAGTTTTTCCCGGGGACGCTCGTCCTCGGGCCACGCCTTGATGCCGCCTGCCATATGGTCGTTCCTCCCTGCTGATTGGTGCCGGATCGGGAGCGGGAACTGTAGCATGGGCGGTAAATAATGAAAAGAGGCTCAGGATGTTTTATTGGTTGAAGATGAAGAGTAGCACTCCTGCCCCTGCCAGGAGCCGGTACCAGACAAAGGGGTAGAGCGAGTAGCGCTGCACCAGCTTGAGGAGGAGGGCGACGCTCACATAGCCGAACACTGCCGAGACGCCGACGCCGATCAGGAGCGGTTGCAGTTCCCCTTCGGGAACGCCGTGCCGCACCAGGTGCCCCACCTTCAGGAGCGCCGCTCCGGCCACGATGGGGAGGGAGAGGAGGAAAGAAAACCGGGCCGCCGTTTCCCGGCTGAAGCCGAGGAAGAGCGCCGCGGTGATGGTGATCCCCGAGCGGGAAACGCCGGGGAGGAGCGCTAGGCACTGGGCGAGACCGATCATCATGGCGTTCTTGAGGTCGATCTGGTCCATGCGCGACTTTTTCGAACCGAGGGTGTCCGCCAGGGCCAGCAGAAGCCCGAAGCCGATCAGGAAAGCGGCGATAATGGCCGGGTTGGCGCGGAAGATCGCTTCGATGGGCTCCTCGAGGGTCTTTCCGACGATGGCGGCGGGGACGCAGCCGGCGATGATGTACCAGGGAAGCAGGGTGGTGGAGGAGTGTGCCCCCCCTGTGAGGCCCGAGAGGGCATTCACGACCAGTTCGGCGATGTCGCGGCGGAAGTAGAGGGCGAGAGCGATGAGGGTTCCCAGATGGAGGGCCACGTCGAAGGTAATCCCCGATTCGGGCCACCCGAAGAGCCAGGGAATGAGAATCAAGTGCGCTGAACTGCTGACGGGGAGCACTTCGGTGAGACCCTGAATGGCTCCGAGAACTGTTGCGTGAAGGGGATTCATGACTGCTTTCTCCTTGGCGTCCTGAAGTGAGCGTCGTAGCGTAACCGATGTGTCGCTACAAGTCAAAGAGTGGAGTGAAGTACACAGAGCTGTAACGCAGTTGTAATAATTTCATAGGCAGTGGGGGGATTTTATGCTATGTCTCATCTGTTTTGGACCTTAAACCTGCGGCGTTTTGCTGCCGCACCAGAAGCGGAGGGAGCAATGTTCGGCCTTATTCCGAAGGAAGAAAAATTTTTCGCCCTGTTCAAGGACATGACCGCCAATATCATCGAGGGGGCCAAGCTCCTCAAGGATATGATCGACAACTACGACGATCCCCTGGGGATGCAGAAGCGAATCAAGGACGTGGAGCACAAGGGTGACCACATAACCCACGACATCATCCAGAAGCTCAACAAGAGCTTTGTCACTCCCCTGGACCGGGAAGACATCTATGCCCTCTCGGCGGCCCTGGACGATATCCTGGACCTGATCGACGCGTCGTCGCAGCGCTTCATCATGTACAACGTGGAGAAGCCGACCCCGGAGGCGAAGGAGCTCGCCTTCATTATCCTCAAGTCGTGCGAGGCGGTTGCCAAGGCAGTGGCGCTGCTTGGTGGCAAGTTCGAGCACATCGCTGAATCCTGCGTGGAGGTGAATGCCCTGGAGAACGAGGCTGACCGGGTCTGTCGGGATGCGATCAGCCGGCTCTTCGACGAGGAAAAAGACCCGATCCAGCTCATCAAGTGGAAAGAGATCTACGAGACTCTGGAGCGGGCAACCGACAAGTGCGAGGACGCGGCCAACATTCTGGAAAGCGTGGTGGTGAAAAATGCTTGATGCCACGTTGATCATGCTCGTCCTGGTCATCGGGGCGGCACTGGCCTTCGACTACATCAACGGCTTCCACGATACGGCCAACGCCATCGCCACCTGCGTTTCAACCCGGGCGCTCTCCATCAGGGCCGCCATCACCATGGCGGCGGTGCTGAACTTCGCCGGCGCCATGATCTCCACCAAGGTGGCCGCCACCATCGGCAAGGGGATCGTCGATGCGTCCAACGTTACCCAGATGGTGGTACTGGCAGGGATCCTCGGCGCCATCGTCTGGGACCTGATCACCTGGTACTACGGGCTCCCTGCCTCTTCTTCCCATGCCATCATCGGTGGCCTCATGGGGGCGGTGATCGCCCATGCGGGCACGGCGGCCCTCCACTGGAAGGGGCTCGAAAAGATCGTCCTCTCCCTGATCCTTTCCCCCATTGTCGGGACCTTCCTCGGTTTCGTCGTCATGGTCATCATGCTTTGGTGTTTCAAGAGCACGTCGCCCCATTCCGTCAACAGGCACTTCCGGCGGCTTCAGGTTTTCTCGGCGGCCTTCATGGCTTTCTCCCACGGCACCGCCGACGCCCAGAAGTCCATGGGGGTCATCACCATGGCGCTGGTGAGCTACGGAGCCCTCTCCGCCTTTGTTGTTCCCACCTGGGTGAAGATTGCCTGCGCCGTGGCCATGGGGCTCGGCACCGCCGCCGGCGGGTGGCGGATCATCAAGACCGTCGGCAAAGACTTCGTGAAGCTTCAGCCCGTTCACGGCTTCTGTGTCGAAACCGCCTCGGCCGGGGTCATTCTGGGGGCGTCATCCATCGGGATGCCGGTCAGCACTACCCACGTCATCACGTCCGCAATTCTCGGCGTTGGTCTCTCAAAGCGCCTCACAGCGGTCAACTGGAACGTGGCCGGGAGGATAGTCGTCGCCTGGGTCCTGACCATCCCGGCATCGGCGATCATGGCCTATGTCTGCTACCAGGTTCTCAATCCTATTCTTGGGAAGTGAGTGGAGTTGCCGATGAACGGTGGCGGGTGACAAATCGATAGGAAACAGAAAAAGCGGGGCATCGTTCCCCGCTTTTTCTATTCCAGCTCTTCGCCGACCTCTTCCATCTCATCGGCAAGGGTGGCAAGGGTTTCATCCTTTTTCCGGAAGCGGACCACGAGCCAGTAGCAGAGGGCGTAGGAGACAAGGGCGGCGGCAAAGCCGAGGAGGGAGGTCCCCACCATGAGGGTGGCGGCGTGGCTCTTCAGGTATGCCCAGTGGAGTCCCCTGAAATGGAACTCCTGGGGAGGGAGTCCCCGGACTACTCGGCCCAGCTTGTAGCTGGCCGCCAGGATGGGGACCACGGTAAAGGGGGTGTTGACCCAGGCGCCGGTGACGCAGGTGAGCTTGTTGAGCCGGAAGATGAAGGCGGCCGCGATGGCCAGGACCGTATGGAACGTGAAGAAAGGGGTGAAGCTGATGAAGACCCCCACGGCAAGGCCGGCGGCGATGTGCCCCGGATGGCTGTCGAGGGAGAGGATGGCCCTGATGTTCTTCTTCCACTTTTCCTTGTCGAGCACGTCTTCCTCCGTGTTTGCGCAGGAATCCGAGTCTAAAGGCCCGCCCCCCCCCTTGTCAATTCATTTCACCCCCCAACCACTCCGCACATGAAATCCCCGGGCGTTTGCTGAGAGCCCTGACAAATTATCTCCTTCCGGTATACTTTTACGGTTGACACAATCAAGTGCAATACATATATATAAATCCATATATTTTATGTTCTGCTAGATTTGGCCGACATCAAGGAGAAAGGGACGTTCCGTGAAGTATTTCGCCGCAGGTTTTTTGTTGCTGGTTCTTACCCCGTCGTTCCTGCTGGCTGCCGAACCCTCGGTTGCCCTTAATGAAGCCCTGATCCTGGCTCTGAAGCGGAACCACCTGGTGAGCGGAGCCGCTTACGAGAAAGAGGCGGCGGTGGAGGGGGCGGCTGAGAGCCGCAGCCGGTACCTGCCCCGGATCGTGGCGGAAGAGGCGTTCAGCGCCTCAGATCTTCCCACCCGCGTTTTCATGATGAAACTGGACCAGGGGCGGTTTGCATCGAGCGACTTCGAACCCGGCAATCTGAATAGTCCTTCTTCCTACCATGACTTCCGCACGGCGCTTACCCTGGAACAGCCCCTCTTCGACCTGGGGATCGGCTACGGTCGGGAGATGGCAGAGCGGGAGGCGGAGCGGATGGGGTACCGGTTCGAGGGGCGCCGTGAAGATGTGGGGTTCGCAGTTTATGGAGCCTATCTGGGAGTGCAGCGGGCAAAGGCTGTCCTGGCTGCCGCCGAGAAGGACGTGGAAGAGGCCCGGGAGCACCTGCGGGTGGCCACGGTCCGCGGCCATGAGGGAACCGGGCTCAAGTCCGACGAATTGCGGGCAAGAACCTTCCTTTCCGAGGCGGAGGAGCGGACCATCACCGCCCTCAACGACCTGAAGCTGGCCAAAATGCGCCTGGCCCTCGCCGTGGGAGGCGGACCCGGGGAATCCCTCGATATCCGCGGGGATGTGACGGGTGAGGCGTTCCGCTTGAACGAGGATGAGATCGTGCGCCAGGCCGTTGCCAACCGCCGGGACCTGAAGGGGGCCGAAAAGGGGGTGGAGCGGGCCGAGGCCGCCGTGGGGCTCGCCCGTAGCGCCTGGTTCCCCACGCTTTACGCCGCTGCGTCCGTGCAGATGAACGACAGGGATGTTCCCTTCGGCCGCGACAACGACGGGTGGAGCGCCGGGGTGAACCTGCGCTGGGAGGTCTTTGACGGCATGGGAAGGATGCACGGGACGGCCAAGGCACGGGCCGAGCGGGACGCTGCCGCCCAGTACCTGGAGCAGTTCCGCAATGAAGTGGACCTCCAGGTGCGGGAGAGCATTCTGCGCCGGGCCGAGGCGGGAAAACGGCTGGAGGTGGCGCGCCATGCGCTTCTGGCGGCCGAGGAGGGATCCCGGCTCGTGAACAAGCGCTTCGCCAACGGCCTCGCCACCATGGTGGAGCTTCTGGATGCCCAGTCGGCCCTCAGCCGGGCGAGGACCGGACTCGTGGAGCGAGAGGCCGACCACCTGCTGGCAACGGCCAGGATATATTACACCGCCGGCATATTCCTGAAGGAGATGGCACCATGAGGATGCGGACAATCACCGTCCTTCTCCTTTTCGCCGCTGCCGTACTGACGTTTTACGGCTGCGGCGGGGGGAAGGAAGGAGCGGAGAAGAGAGAAAAACCCCCTGTCGTGACCGGGATCGCGGTGGAAAAGGTCGCCGCGGTGACGATCCCCGAAGGGATTGAAGCGGTGGGGACGGTGAAGGCCCGCAATGCCGCGGTGATCGCCGCCCGCATCCCCGGTACCGTCACCAGCGTCTTTGCGGTCGAGGGGGATCGGGTCGGGCGGGGGAAGGTTCTCGTGACCCTGGAGGCAACGGAGAGCACGGCCCAGGCGGCGGCCGCATCGGCCTCGGCGGAGGAGGCAAGGCGTGGGTTGGAGGAGGCCCGGGCCCGCAGGCGTCTTGCCGACGCCACTTTTGAACGTTACCACAACCTTTTCAGGGAGGAGGCCGTTACGCGGCAGGAACTGGATAACCGGCGTGCCGACAAGGATGTGGCCGACCAGGGGGTTGCCCGGGCCGAGGCCAGAGTTGCCGCAGCGCGGGAAGGCGCCCGGGCCGCCGGTGCCGTTGCCGGCTACACCCGGATCACCGCACCCCTGACCGGGGTGGTCACGGCGAAACAGGTGGAGCGGGGGATGACGGTCTTCCCCGGTACGCCGCTTCTCACCGTTGAGGAGGAGGGGAACTACCGCCTTGAGGTGGCGGTTCCCGAGTCCCTGGTGGCCAAGGCCAAGGTGGGCGCCACGGTGCGGGTGGCCGTGGATGGCGCCGGTGCGGCTGCATCCGGACGCATCGCCGAGGTGGTTCCGGCCGCCGACCCGGCGAGCCGCACCTTCACCGCCAAGGTGGATATTGCCGGCAAGGGGCTGAAGTCGGGGATGTTCGGCCGGGTCCTTTTATCCACCGGGGAAAAGAAGGGGATCCTCGTGCCACGGGGGGCGGTGCTGGAGCGGGGCGCCCTCACCTCGGTCTGGGTGGTTGACGGGCGCAACATCGCCCGGATGCGGCTCGTGAAGCCCGGAGCGGTCCAAGGGGATCGGATGGAGATCCTGACGGGGCTCACCGAGGGCGAGCGGGTCGTGACGAGCGGCATGGAGAAGGTTGTCGAAGGAGCGGAAGTCCGGTAGCACGGCTCCCATCATCCGTGGGGGGGTGCCTTGAGTGCGTCGCGACGATGACGATACCCGCAGCGGGAGGAGGTACCTTGTCTGGTTCCTCTGCTTTGTGGCGGTCTGGCTCCTGATTGTTGGCATCATCCTCGTGGTGCGCCACGGGTGGTCGTTCCCGGACATGGGATAAGGTACACGTAATGGAAAAACTCGGCGTCGCCGGAAACATAGCGAAAGCGTTCATCAACTCGAAGCTGACTCCCCTCATCGTGCTAGCCGCGCTTCTGCTGGGGGTCTACGCAGTGCTCGTGACCCCCCGGGAGGAAGAGCCCCAGATCGTCGTGCCGATGATCGACGTCTACCTCCCCCTGCCCGGTTCCACCCCCAAGGAGGTGGAGGAGCGGGTGGTAGTCCCCTTCGAGAAGGTCATGTGGGAGCTTCCGGGGGTGGAGTACGTCTACTCCATGAGTCGGCCGGGGATGGGGATCGTGACGGTACGCTTCCTCGTGGGCGAGGATATGGAGAAGTCCCTCGTCAAGCTCTACAACAAGGTGATGGAGAAGCGGACCATGCTTCCGCCGGGGGCGGGTGAGCCGATGGTCGTTCCGAAATCCATCGACGACGTCCCCATCCTGACCCTTACCCTCTGGTCCGACCGCTACGACAGCCAGACCCTGCGACGCCTCGGGCGCGAACTCTGCGACGAGCTGAAGAAGGGAACCAACGTGGCCGAGACCCGGATAACGGGCGGCCTCGGCCCTCAGCTCTCGGTCCGCCTCGACTCGGCCCGGCTCGCCGCCTACAGCCTCTCTCCCCTCCAGGTCATGGGCGCAATCCAGGGGGGGAATGCCCGGCTCTCCTCCGGCTCATTCGACGCGGGGAACCGGGAGCTCCTCGTGGATACCGGCAGCTTTATCGCCAGTACGGATGACGCCCGGCGTCTCGTGGTGAGCGCCCGCGACGGCCGTCCCGTCTATCTTTCCGATGTGGCAACCGTCGTGGACGGCCCCCAGGAGCCCCGGGACTACGTCTTTTTCGGCCTCGGGCCGGCGGCGGACCACAAGGGGATTTCCGGCAACCGGGCCGAGAGCTACCCCGCCGTCACCCTCTCCGTGGCCAAACGCAAGGGGGCCAACGCCACCTGGGTGGCCGAGGATCTTCTGAAGCGGGTGGAGTTTCTTAAAGGGAAGCTGATCCCCTCCGACGTGCAGGTGACGGTCACCCGCAACTACGGCGAGACGGCCAAGGAGAAGAACAACGAGCTTCTTTTCCATATGTTCCTGGCGGCCATCTCGGTCACAATCCTCATCGCCGTTTTCATGGGGTGGCGGGCCGGGGCCGTGGCGGCCATTGCCATCCCGGTGACCCTGGCCCTCACCATGCTGGTCTTCAACCTGATTGGCTACACCCTGAACCGGATCACCCTCTTCGCCCTCATCTTCTCCATCGGCATCCTGGTGGACGATGCCATTGTGGTGGTGGAGAACATCCACCGCTACTTCACCACGACCCGCTTCAAGCCCCTGGAGGCGGCCATCCGGGCCGTGGACGAGATCGGCAACCCGACGGTGCTCGCCACCTTCGCGGTCATCGCCTCCATCCTCCCCATGGGGTTCGTGGGGGGGCTCATGGGGCCGTACATGCGGCCGATCCCCGTGGGGTCCAGCATGGCCATGCTCCTCTCCATGTTCATCGCCTTCATGGTCACCCCCTACTTCGCGTACCGGCTCATGAAGGGGGAGTCCCACTTCGGGAGCGACGCGCCGGCCGAGGAGTCGAAACTTACCGCCTTCTACCGGAAGTGGATGGGGCGCCTGATCCATGACCGGAAGCTCCGCTACGGGTTCCTGACCGCCGTGGTGGTGCTGCTGCTCGTGTCGTGCTCCCTCATCTACTTCAAGCTCGTCACCGTGAAGATGCTCCCCTTCGACAACAAGAACGAGCTCCAGGTGATCATCGACACCCCCGAGGGGACGCCGCTGGAGGAGACGGCCCGGATCACCGCTGAGATGGCCGAGGCGTTGCGCACCGTGCCCGAGGTGACCGACTTCCAGACCTACGTGGGGACCAGCGCCCCCTTCAACTTCAACGGCCTCGTGCGCCACTACTACCTGCGGAGCGGCGCCAACGTGGCCGATATCCAGGTGAACTTCGTCCACAAGGAGGAGCGCACGGACCAGTCCCACGCCCTGGCCAAGCGGATCAGGCCCCTTTTGAAGAGCGTGGCCGACCGCCACGGTGCCCGCATCAAGGTGGCCGAGGTGCCGCCGGGGCCGCCGGTCATCTCGACCCTCGTCACCGAGGTCTACGGCCCCGACCAGGCGACCCGCCTCGACATCGCCCGGAAGATCAAGGCCATCTACCAGAAGGTGGACGGGGTGGTGGACACCGACTGGTACGTGGAGGACGACCAGCAGAAGGTCACCTTTGCCGTGGACCGGGAGAAGGCGGCCCTCAGCGGCATTGCCGTGGCGGATGTGGCCAAGACGCTGCGGATCGCCGTGGCGGGGATGGACGCCGGGATCATGCACCTGCCGGCGGAGAAGGAGCCTGTTCCTATCACCCTTCGACTCCCGGTGGCGCAGCGGAGCTCCGTGGCCTCCCTCTCCTCCATCTACGTGCCGGGCCCCCGGGGAAACGTGCCGCTTTCGCAGCTGGTGCGGGTGACCACCGGCATCGAGGACCAGACCCTCTACCGGAAGAACCTGAAGAGCGTGGTCTATGTGACGGGCGATGTGGCCGGGAAGATCGAGGCGCCGGTCTACGCCATCCTGCAGATGCAGAAGGAGATCGACAAGATAGCGCTCCCCGGCGGGTACCACATCGAACAGCGGGCCGCCACCCAGCCCTGGAGCGAGGAGCGCCCAGGCATCAAGTGGGACGGTGAGTGGCACATCACCTACGAGGTCTTCCGGGACCTGGGGCTCGCCTTCGGGGCGGTGATGATCCTCATCTACCTCCTCGTGGTGGCCTGGTTCAAGGACTTCACCACGCCGCTGGTGATCATGGCGCCGATCCCCCTGACCCTCATCGGTATTCTGCCTGGGCACGCCCTGTTCGGCGCCTTCTTCACCGCCACGAGCATGATCGGCTTCATCGCCTTGGCCGGGATCATCGTGCGGAACTCCATCATCCTCATCGACTTCGCCGAGCTGAAGCGGCGGGAGGGATTGCCGCTCGACGAGGCCATCATCGAGGCGGGAGCGGTCCGATTCCGTCCCATGCTCCTGACGGCGGCGGCGGTGGTGGTGGGGAGCTTCGTCATCGTCTTCGACCCCATCTTCCAGGGGCTCGCCCTGGCCATGATGTTCGGGGAGATCGCCTCTACGACCCTCTCTCGGGTGACGATACCAATACTCTATTATATGGTTGAAGACTGGAAGGAGCGCCACCGGAAACGCGACTTTTCCGCAATATCTGCGTAAGTCTTCGGGTTCGCTTGTGCGGCGTAGCGCTGCTACGCCTCCGCGCTCGCCCTCGACAGCCTTGATCTTGCGAAAAATTCACGTTTCCATCAAATACACCAAAAATTTTGGAGGTTCAATGTTCTGGCAGAAGAAACAAGTGACTCCCGCTGACGAGTCCGTGGCCGATAAGGTGGGGATCGAGGCGGAGGGGTTCTACCGTTCCGGGAAGATGCACTGTGCCGAGGCGGTGCTCATGGCGGCCCGCAACCAGTTTTTCCCGTCGATGCCCGAGGATGTCGTGGGGGCCGCATCGGGCTTTGGCGGCGGTTCCGGCGTGGGATGCGTTTGCGGCGCCGTGGCCGGCGGCACCATGGCCTTCGGCTTTGTCCTCAAGGATGACAAGCACAAGCTCAAGCGGGTCACGAAGGAGCTCCACGAGTGGTTCAAGCAGGAGTACGGCGCCTCCTGCTGCCGCATCGCCACGAAGAATGCCAAGGACAGGGGCGGGTGTGCCGTCCTGACGGGCGAAGTGGCGAAAAAGATGGCGGAACTTCTGGCGTCGTAGAACCGGGGCGGTCACGAGGATCGCCCCTACGGAACAGGGAGGTTTGACATGGAACTGACGACATCGTACGCATTCGGCAAGACGGTCGGGATGGGCTACGCCGAGGCCGTGGCCCGGGTCCGGGAGGAACTGGGAAAGGAAGGGTTCGGCGTCCTCACCGAGATCGACGTGACCGAGAAGTTCCGGGAGAAGCTGGGCCGCGACTTCCGGGATTACATCATCCTCGGGGCCTGCAACCCGGCCATGGCCTGGGAGGCGTTCCAGCGGGAGCTGAACATCGGGACGCTCCTCCCCTGCAACGTCTGCGTCTACACCGACGACGACGGAAAGACCGTCGTGATGATCATGGACCCGGTGGCGGCCCTCGGTGTCATCGGCAACGCGGAGCTGACCGAAGTGGCCGCCGCCGTGCGGCAAAAGATGGAGCGGGTGCTGGCCGCCCTGTAGCAAACGTAAGGAGAACAAACAATGTACATTGATCGCATGCTCAGAATCATCGCCGGGAGCTTCATCCTCATCTCGCTCCTCCTGGCCAACTACCACAGCATCAACTGGCTCTGGTTCACCGCCTTCGTGGGGCTGAACCTCCTCCAGTCGGGGTTCACCAACTGGTGCCCCATGATTACCATCCTGGAGAAACTGGGAGTGCCGCGCTTTCCTGAAGAGTGCTGCCGTAAATGACCCGGAGGATCACCATCCTCTGCGACAACACCGTGGGCCCCATCGCCGGCACCATTGGCGAGCACGGCTTCTCCGCCCTGGTGGAGTGGGAGGGGGGCGCGCTCCTCTTCGACACCGGCCGGGGGGAGGGGCTCCTCCCCAATGCCCAGCGGATGAACCGGGACCTGCGCCGGGTGGGGGCGGTGGCCCTCTCCCACGGCCACTACGACCACACCGGAGGGCTCTGGGGGCTCCTCTCCTCCTGCGGGGGGAAAGAGATCCTGGCCCATCCGGGGATCTTTGCCCGGCGCTATCGCGTGAAGGACACCGGCGAAGCCCTCTCTATCGGCATTCCCTATGCCGAGGAGTTTCTTCGGGGCCAGGGGGCCCGCTTCTCCTTTTCGGACCAGTTCCGGGAGGTGGGGCCCGGCCTCTTTCTCACGGGCGAGGTGCCCCGCACCGCCCCCTTCGAGAAGGGGGACGCGGGGCTCTTCTGTGACGATGCGGGGTGCGCCGCGGACCCGATTCGCGACGACCAGTCCCTCATTGTCCGGACGGAGCGGGGGCTCGTGCTCCTTCTCGGCTGCTGCCACGCGGGGCTCGTGAACACCATCGAGTGGGCCCGGGAGGCCACCGGCGTGCCCGAGATCCATGCCGTCATCGGCGGAACTCACCTCGGCTTCTGCGGCCAGAATCAGTTGGACGAGACGGTGGCGGCCCTCAGGGGGTATGGCGTGCGGAAGATCCTCGGGAGCCACTGCACCGGATTCGCCGCCGCGGCCCGGCTCCACCAGGAGTTCCCGGGCCGCTTCCATCCGGCCCACGTGGGATACACTATCGAAGTGTAAGAAACGAAAACGGAGTCACTCATGGTCATGAAACAGATTGCCATCATCCCGATGATTGTCCTGGCCCTGGCGGCCACGGTCCTGGCGGCCGGCTACCGCGACATCAAGGCCTCTGAGGCGAAGAGCCTCCTCGCCGCAAACAAGAAGGTCTTTCTCCTGGATGTTCGCACTCCCGAAGAATTCGGCCAGGGGCGGCTCCATGGGGCGGTCCTGATACCCATCAACGAGGTGGAGCGCCGCATCGGCGAGATCCCCCGCAACCGGCCTGTCGTGGTTTACTGCGCCGTGGGCTCCCGCTCGGGGCTCGTGGCCGGCTTCCTCTCCCGGAAAGGGTACCGGGAGGTATACAACATGGCCGACGGCATCGTTGGCTGGTACCGCAACGGCTTACCCATTCTCCGCTGAACCCTTCCAGATACGCCCTCTTATTTTTCTAAAGTTTACCTTCCGTTGGTCGATTGATAGTAGTACGTGACGGCGACGCCGTGCGATCACCATGACGAAGGAGACAATACCTCTATGGCGCTCATTACCTGGAACGACAGCCTGAGTGTGAAAGTGAAACAGTTCGATGACCAGCACAAGAAGCTCGTCGAAATGCTGAATCAGCTCTTTGACGCCATGAAGGCCGGCAAGGGAAGTCTGGTCGTGGGGGACATCCTCAAGCAGCTCATCGCCTACACGCAGACCCATTTCGCCGCCGAGGAACGGCTCATGAAGCAGTACGGTTACGCCGACCTCGAGATCCACAAGAAGGAGCACAACGCCCTTGTCGTGCAGGTTCTTGACCTCCAGAAACAGTTCCAGGACGGGAAAGCGGTTCTCACCCAGAATGTCATGACCTTCCTGCGGGACTGGCTCTCCAAGCATATCCAGGGCGACGACAAGAAGTACGGCGTCTTCTTCAACGGCAAGGGAGTGATGTAGCCGCTCGACCTTCCTGCCGGAATTTCTCTTCTTTCAGGCTCTTGTGGAACGGACCGTGCATGAGACACGGATGCCCGGGGTATTCCCGCGGCCGGGGAGGGAACTCGTGAACAAAGCGGGGGCAACGGTCAGAGGGATGGAGGAGGTGCTTCGCACCATCGAGGAATCGGCGGATGCGGCCAATCTCCTGGCTTTCGAAATGGCCATCGGGGGGTGGGAGACGGCACCGGTGCGTCAAGGCGACGATCAGCTTGCAGCGGCGGCGGACCGTGCCGTGCGGGCAACCGCCGACATGGCCTGCCTCTTGCGTTCCTCCGGGCTCCTTTGACGAACGGTTCAATTTTCTGACTCGTCGGGGCAACCCGGCATACTCTATCGGTTACAGAAGAAACGGAAGGAGAAAGGCATGGCCAACGTACTCATTGTGGACGATTCCTCAACCATGAGAAAGATCATCTCCCGTTCGCTTCGTCAGGCGGGTCTCCCCGTGGACGAGATCTTCGAGGGGGGCGACGGCATCGAGGGGCTCAATGTCCTTGCCGGCAAAAGCGTCGACCTCATTCTCTCCGACATCAACATGCCGAACATGGACGGCCTCGAGTTCATCAAGCAGGCCCGGGCCAACGGCTGCAAGGCCCCCATCGTCATGATCACCACCGAGGGTGGCGAGGACATCCTCAAACAGGCTCTGGAAAACGGTGCCAGCGACAGCATCAAAAAGCCCTTCACCCCGGACCAGCTCAACGAGAAGCTCGGAGGCCTCCTATGACCCTCGCGAGCGGTGTGGCCGAAGCGACCAGGCTTACCGAGGAGCAGGTTGCCGGCTTCATCATCGATGCCACCAAGGAAGTATTCAACACCATGGTGATGATGGAGCTGGAGGACCAGTACCCCCTCCAGGAGCCGGTTACGAAATTCCGCTGCAGCGTCACCGGGATGGTGGGGCTTGCCGGTACCTATTCGGGAATCCTTTCCATTCACTGTCCCTTGGAGTTTGCCCTGCGGATCACCTCAAACATGCTCGGCATGGAGGTGGACCAAGTGGGCGAGGATGTGAACGACGCCCTGGGGGAGATTGCCAACATGCTGGGCGGCTACGTGAAGATGGTCCTCTCCAAAGGCGGGATGGACCTCCACCTTTCGGTCCCGACGGTCATATCCGGCGAGGAGTACACCCTGAACGCCATGGCCGACAGCGACTGCGTCATCATTCCCTTCGTCAACGAGTCGCAGCGGTTCCTCGTGGGGTTGAAACTGCAGAAGGAAGCATAGATCTCAGCAGGAGCCTCTTGATCCATGGATGGGTTTACGAATCTCACCTCCATCATCGATAACGCCCTGAAGCAGACCGCCGAAGACAGCGGCATGCTTCTGGGGCAGGAACTCACCATCGGCGAAGCCGACATCATCGCCACGAACCGGGCCACCTACTTCTGCGACCTGGACGAGGTCTGTTTCGTGGCGGAGGTAACGGCCAGCGGTGAGTACCCCGGCACGTTCCACCTGGTTTTCGGGTTGCGGGACGCCATCTGCATGAGCGGTTTCCTCCTTGGCATCCCCTCTGCCCGCATCAACGAGAAGCGCCGCCTCGCCATCATGGAGACTGACGACGCCGACGCCTTCTCCGAGATCATCAACCAGGCAATCGGATCGTTCAACACGGTTTTCCAGCCGGCCTTCGAGAACAAGGTTCACCTGAAGGTAGTTCCCCCCAAGAAGTTTGTCCCCGAGACCACCGAGATCACCGACACCGAACCGATTCCCGACGGCGAGTATCTCATGTTCCGCGCCCGCATGGAGATGCCGGGGCTGGAGATGGGGAATTTTGACATCCTCATGCCGCGGGGGCTTGCCGAACTCTTCGATCCGCCGGCGGAAGAGCCTGAACCGGTTCCCGAAGACTCAGGCAGCGACAGCGAAGAGGGGGATGAGGCGGCTGCTGCTGAGGAGGAGTTCGTCGCAACGCCGGTGGTCGCTCCTGTGGCCGAAGAGGGCGAGGCGGCGTCTGCCGTGGTGGAAAGCTGCGCCCGCAGGGTCCTCATCCTCGAAGACGACGAGACCGATCGCCAGATGGTGCGGGAACTCCTGGAAACCCGCGGGTTCGAGCTGGTGGAAGCCCGGCTCGATGCCGACATCCGTGAGATATTCTCCCAGGGGGGCGTACGGCTCGTGGTGCTCGGCATCCACAATAACGACGACCGCGACATGTCCCTTTGCATCAAGATCAAGGCCATCGCCCAGGGCGAGACCCTTCCCATCATCATGTGCGCCCGGGAATGGACCCGCACCGCCGTGCTCAAGGCGGTCAGGTACGGCGCCCGCGACATCATCCTCAAGCCCTACCAGGAGGACGACGTGCTGGCCAAGGTGGAAAAGTTCCTGAACGCCGCATGATTTTCCACCCTGGTCCCGTTTGTCAAAATTGTGACATAAACGGACCTCTTTTGACGTCACCCTTCCCCTCGCCCCTCTCTATCGTCCCGAATCCCCCTGTTTGACGCCTCGCCGTAACGGCACGACTTTTGCCGTTCGTGATGGGGGGATTGCGCCCCGGACTTCACTCAAGGTGTCATGACCGTGAACAGATTACTGAAAACAGCCCTCGGCTGCGCCCTCCTGCTCCTGACCATCCTGGCGACAGCGGATCCTGGCCGGGCCGACGACCGGAACCGTCTCCGCCGCATTGACGTCAGGCCCCGAAGCGGATTCACGCGGCTTATGCTCAAGCTCGATCGGGAACCGGCTTATACGCTGACCCCTCTTGCGGGAAACCGGGTGCGGGTCACGCTGCGGGATACCGACGGCGCCCGATGGAAGCGGCTCCGCTCCTACAGCGACCCCAACATTGCCGGCTGCGCCGTTGCCAGGCGTCGGGGGGATCTCCTCGTCACCGTGGGTGTCAAAGGTGATCCCCGCGGAGTGAGGGCCATCGCCATGCCGGGAGTGGCGGCGCTCACCCTCGACGTGGGGAGCCGCCTGGCCCCTTCCCGCACCTCTCCCTTCGCCCAGGGGCGTGATGGAATCAAGGTTGGGGTCGAGCAGCTTGTCTCGCGCTTCGATCCTCCGGTGAAGAGCGACATCCCCTTTGTACCCACCGACCGCCGCGTCCTCCAGAAAGTGCTCACCCCCGAGGAGGTGGATATCGTTCTCGCCGGCGAGGCTGCCCTCTACCGGGGGCAGGGGAGCGAGGCCGAAAGGATATTTGCCCCCATCGTCACCGTTCAATCGCCGGTGAAAGCCCTGGCCTACTACCGTCTTGGCGAGGCCCGCACCATGCTCCAGAAATACGGCGAGGCCCTGCGGGACTTTCGGGAGGGGGAAAAGCTCCTGCCCGAGTTCCTGGCCCAGTCGCCAGGAACGGCCTTTGCCTACGCCGATGCCGTAGTCCGCAGCGGCGACCTGGAGGGGGGGCGCAGGATGCTGGGACGCCTCATTGCGAGCCTTGCCGACAAGAAGTTTGCGCCGGTGCTCCTGGTGAGGCTGGCCGACATCCTTTCCCGCCAGGGGAAGGAGATGGCGGCAGAGGCCATCTACCGGACTGTCGCGGAAAACTTCCCGGACAACAAGGCGAAGTGGCAGGCACGGATGAAGCTTGCCGACCGCAAGTTCATGACGATCGAGCCGGCCACCTTCAGGGGGCTCGTGGACGAGTATCTGGAGATCAACCGGAACAGCGACTTTTCCCTCCGTGAGGAGTCGCTCTTCAAGGCGGCGCTTCTTACCGCCCTCTTCGGCGAGGCCCCGGACGGCTTCGCCCTCGTCTCCGAGTACGAAAAGAAGTTCTCCCGGGGCACCTACATAAGCGTCGCCCGGGGGATGCGGGAAGAGCTCATCGTGCCGATGGTCCGGGTGTTGATTCAGGCCAAGGATTTTCCTGCCCTCATCACGCTGGCCCAGGAGAACCGGGACTACCTGGGGAGGTGCATCGCCGATCCCGATTTCGTGCGCAGCCTCGTCATCGCTTTTGCCGATCAGGGACGCTTCTCGGAAGAAGCGGAGCTCTTCTCGTACCTGGCCGGCAAGGATTGGAGCGCCCCCCAGGCACCCGAACTCTACCGTCGGATCATCGAGGCCGCGGAGCGGACCGGCGACATCCCCTTGCTGGAAAATTCAGCCGACAACTTTCTGAGGCGCTTTCCCGATCATCCCCTGGCCCAGGGGTACCGGGAGCGGGTGGCGGCCCTCGACTACAGCCGGGGAAATCTGCCCAAGGTAGCGGCGCGGCTCGCCCCCCTCCTGACGGGCAAGGGGCGTCCCGATGACGTGGAAAGCTACTACATCCTTGGCAAATCCCTGGAAAGCGCGGGCAACAAAAAAGACGCGGAGCGGGCCATGATCCTCTTCCTGTCAGAACTCCGACAGCGGGGGGGGACGTCGGAACTGGCGCCCGACGCCCATTACGTGGCTGCCTCGGCCCGGCTTGCGAGGGGTGACCGGAAAGGTGCCATGGAACTCCTCCGGGCCGGGAGTACCGCGGCCCCCGAGGCCCAGCGGGACCCGTTCCTCTACAAGATGGGGGAGATTGCCCGCCTTGAGGGGCGCAACGACGAGGCCGCCGGCCACTTCAAGGCGGTTGCCGACAAGGGGAAAGACCCCGTCTGGCAGCAGATGGCCGCCCAGGCCCTGGCCGACATGGAGCTGAAAAAGAAACTGGCGACGCAGGTGAAGCTGTCAAAATAGTGACCTGTCGATAGTTAACTATCATCCCGGAAACGTTCGAAACACAGAGCAACAGAGCAACAGAGCAAATTCGTTCAGGCCTGCCTTCAAGACAACCAGGACTATTTTGAATCAAATCTTTGATTTCTCAGTTGCTCAGTTGCTCTGTGTTATTGAGTTTTGTGAGGTTTTCAGGTTGATTTCGTTCCATGGTACGCCTTTTGCTGAACAGGTTGCGTAGGAACAAGGAGGACCCCAATGCCGATTGACAAGATATTTGGAACCACGGTGGATCTTCTGGCCAAGAGCATCGATCTCCGCTCCCGGAGCCACACCATGATTTCCGCCAACCTGGCCAACGTCGAGACCCCCAACTATACCCCCACGGCCCTTTCCTTCGAAAATGAGCTCAAGGGTGCCCTCAAGGGGAAAAAGGTGGGAACCCCGGCCATCACCCATCCGAAGCACATCCCCCTCAAGGGGCAGAGCAACTCCGTCCAGCAGGTCCAGGGGACGGTGATCGAGACCCCCTCCCTCTCCCCCGGCAAGGACTATAACGGGGTAGACCTGGAGACGGAGATGTCCCGCATGGCGGAAAACCAGATCATGTACAACGCCTCGATCCAGATCCTCTCCAAGCAGTTCAACGAAATCAAATCCGCTATCAGGGAGAATAAATAATGGATTTCTTCAGCGCCATGCAGATCAGCTCTTCCGCTCTCTCTGCCGAGCGGACGCGGATGAACCTCATCTCCTCCAACATCGCCAACGCCAACTCCACCCGCACCGCCGAGGGCGGTCCTTACAAGCGCAAGGACGCCGTCTTTGCCGCGACCCCGGCTGCCGAAAAGTTCCAGGCGGCCATGGAGCGGATGCGCCGCGGCGCAAGCCCCGCCGGGGTCCAGGTGACACAGGTCATCGAAGACCAGAACCCGCCCCGGCTCCAGTACGACCCCACCCATCCGGACGCCAATCCCCAGGGGTACGTGGCGCTTCCCAACGTGAACGTGGTGGAGGAAATGGCCGACATGATCGCCGCCACCCGGGCCTACGAGGCCAATGTCACGGCGGTGCAGGCCGCCAAGGGTATGGCCCTCAAGACCCTGGAACTCGGGTCACGCTAATCGGTTTCATTTTTTTGACGTAAAAAAAGGTGCGACGCAGGCACCCTATGGAAGTTTATCGGCCGCACGTATTGAAACGCTAGAATTCTTCAGGAGGGAGTCGTGATAGACGGAATCGAAAGCGGTATAGGCCTGGGTCAGGCATTTCCCGAAATCGGCGCGAAAAGTGCCAAACCGGCCAATATGGCCGGCGACGCGGGTAAATTCTTCGGCGAGCTGGTCTCCAAGGTGAACGAGCTCCAGTCCCAGTCGGACTCTGCCGTTCAGGCCCTCGCCACCGGAGAGTCCCAGGGGCTCCACGAAGTGATGATCGCCATGGAGAAGTCGTCCCTTGCCTTCCAGTTCCTGGGCCAGGTCCGGAACAAGGCCATCGACGCGTACAACGAAGTCATGCGCATGCAGGTCTAGGTGGGAGGTGAGCGCTGAAAAACGCCCATCTGCGTTGTTCCCCTCACCCTCGTTCGCTGCGGCGTAGCTGGGCTACGCCTCACTCCTCGGGTTCGGGCGCCTAGCATCTGGGCATTTTTGAGCGCTCACTGTGGAAGAGAAGCGTGAAAAGAAAAAACCGGAGTCATAAATGCCTGAAGGTCTGAAAAAATTGTTGGAGCCGTTCATGGCCCTTCCCCCCGCGAAGCGGTGGATCGTGGGCGGGGTCGTGGGGGTGTCGATCATCGCCTTCGCCCTCCTGATAATGGTCGCCAACCGGACCGACTACCGGCCCCTCTTCACCAACCTCACCACCGAGGATGCCGGCGAGATCGTCACCAAGCTCAAGGAGCAGAAGGTTCCCTACCGGATCGCCGCCGACGGCAAGGCAATCCTGGTCCCCTCCGACAAGGTCTACGATCTCCGCCTGACCATGGCTTCCGCAGGGCTTCCCCAGGGGGGCGGGGTCGGCTTCGAGATCTTTGACCGAAAGAACTTCGGCATGACCGAGTTCGTCCAGAAGCTCAACTACCAGCGGGCCCTCCAGGGGGAACTCTCTCGGACCATCGGCCAGATCGCCGGGGTGGAGCAGGCTCGGGTCCATCTGGCAATTCCCGAAAAGGCCCTCTTCAAGGAGGACGAGAAGCCCGCCACCGCCTCGGTGGTGCTCAAGGTGAAGGGTAATCGCCAACTCAATGACAGTGATGTTCAGGGGGTCGTCCATCTCGTGGCTTCCTCCATCGAGGGGATGAACCCGGAGCACGTGACCGTCCTCGACCAGAAGGGGAAGCTCCTTTCCAAGAATGGACCCACCGACGCCGCCGGCAAGATGACCGCCTCCATGCAGGAGGTGCAGCGGACCTACGAGCGGGGCACCGAGGAGCGGCTCCAGTCGCTCCTGGACAAGGCGGTCGGTTCTGGCAAGTCGGTGGCCCGCGTGTCGGCGGTCTTCGATTTCCGGCAGGTGGAGCGCTACGAGGAGAAGTACGACCCCGAAACTGTGGTCCGCAGCGAGCAGCGCAGCGAGGAGAGCATGGGAGGCGCCAACGCCACGGCGGGAGTCCCGGGGGCACAGACGAACCTGGGCCGCACCCCGGCCGGCGCCGGCGGCGCCACCGGCCCTAACGGAAGCAAGAACGATGAAACCCTCAACTACGAGGTGAGCCGCTCCACGGCCCGGACCATCGAGCCGGTGGGAGCCCTTTCCAAGGTGTCGGTGGCGATCCTCGTGGACGGCAAGTACGACGCCCCGGCCGCCGGCAAGGACGGCAAGAACGCCAAGCCCAAGTACACCCCCCGCTCCCCCGTCGAACTCCAACAGATTGAGGCTCTGGTCAAAGGCGCCGTCGGCTTCAACGCCGGCAGGGGTGATCAGGTGACGGTGGCGAACATCCCGTTCCAGGATACCGCCGAGGCGGGCACTGACGAGGGGAGCCAGTGGTGGAACGCGCCGATCTTCCTCTCGCTCCTCAAAAATGGCCTCATCGGCTTCGGCTTCCTGGCGCTCCTTCTCTTTGTGGTGCGCCCCCTCATGAAGATGCTGAAGCCCGAGAAGCAGACCAGCTTCGAACCGATTTCCGCTGCCGAGGAAACCCTGAACCAGATCGCCGAGGTCCACCGTGCCCAGATCCAGAACCAGACCATCCGGCAGGTGGAACTCATGAACAAGGTGAAGGAAGAGCCCTACCAGGCCGCCCAGATCCTCCAGAACTGGCTCCGCGCCAAGGAACAGTGATCCTTTAGCATGAACCACCATCCCATCCCACGTTTTCCGAGGCTCTGACCATGGACGGTACCGACAAGGCTGCCATTCTGCTCCTCTACCTGGGTCCCGACGCGACTGCCAGCGTATTCGAGCATTTGGACGATTCCGAGATAAAGCAGATATCCAAGAGCATGGCGAAGCTGGGCCATGTCCCCCATTCCGTCATCCAGGACGTGGTCAACGAGTTCACCGAGATGACCAACCCGGAAACCGGCATCTTCTCCCAGGGGGAGGAATTCGTCCGCAAGATCCTGGAGCAGACTCTGGGGCCCCAGAAGGCCGAGATGCTCCTCAAGGAGATCAGTTCTTCCAGCTTCGGCGACATGGTTGACATCCTGGCCAACCTGGACGGCAAGACCATCGCCAACTTCCTCTCCCAGGAGCATCCCCAGACCATCGCCGTCATCCTGGCTAAACTGCGGGCCAAGCAGACCGGCGAGATCATCGCCATGCTTCCCCAGGAGCTTCAGGCCGAGGTGGTGATGCGGATCGCCGACGTCGATCAAGTGTCACCGGAGATCCTCGAGGACATCGACGAGGTCATCAAGCGGGAGCTGACCGCCATGGGGGGCATCCAGCGCTACAAGGTCGGCGGTGTGGAAAAGGTGGTCGACATGTTCAACTACCTGGACCGGAGCAAGGAGAAACAGATCCTCGACAAGCTCGACGTTCTCAATCCGCCGTTGGCCGAGGTCATCCGCAAGCACCTCTTCACCTTCGACGATATCTTCAAGCTGGACGACCGCTCCATCCAGGGAATCATGCGCGAGCTCTCCAACGACACCCTGACCCTTGCCATGAAGACCGCCCCCGACCAGATCAAGGAGAAGATCTTCCGCAACATCTCCAGCCGCGCCGCCGAGATGATCAAGGAGGACCTGGAGGTCATGGGCCCCGTCCGCCTCTCCGACGTGGAAAAGGCCCAGGGGGAGATCATCAAGATCGTCCGCCGTCTGGAGGAAGAGGGGAAAGTGGTGCTGGCGGGCCGCGGAGGCGACGATGTTCTCGTCTAAGGGACGGTCGAGGATCATCAAGGCGGGGGAACCCTCTCTCCACACCCCCCAGGGGTTCACGTTCTGCCGCATCCTGGCCGAGGCCCCATCCCAGGAGCCACCCGAGGAACTGCCGCCAGGCGCGTCGGGATTCGTTCCCCTCTCCCTCGGTTTCGTGTCCGGCGGGGAGGAGCCTCCCGATCCTGTCGCGTCCATTGCCGAGGATCCGGATCCGCCCATGCCGAGCCTGGAGGGGATGATCGTACTCTCCGAGGAGGATTTTCAGGCCAAGGTGGACGAAGTCTACCGCAACGGCATGGACGAGGGGCGTCGCCAGGCGGAACGGGGACTGGCCAACGTCTTCAAGTCCCTGCGCGACGGCGTGTCGGCCGTGACGGGGTTGCGGAGCCGGGTTTTCAAGGAGAGCGAGGAGGATATCCTCAAGCTCGCCGTCATGGTGGCCCGCAAGATCGTCCAGCAGGAGATCACCCAGGATCCGGCGATCCTCGCCTCCATCATCGCCGCTGCAGTGGGGGGGTGTACCGAGCGGGACCGGGTGGTGGTGCGCCTCAATCCCAACGACTACACGGTGGTGGCGGCAAACCGGCAGGCGTTTCTGGCAGGCCTTGGCGACGACGTTCCCATCACCCTCACCCCCGACGACGGGGTGGGGCCGGGGGGCTGCCTCGTGGAGACCGCCACGGGGACGGTTGATGCCCGCATCGAGTCCCAGCTGGACGAGATCTACCGCACGCTTCTCGAAGAGCGGAGCGCGCCTGTGGAAACGGCATTGCCGGCACCCGCGGAGCCGGAGCCCCGGGGCGAGCTTCCCCTTCCCGGCGCCGACGACGTGATCCCCTCCTTCTCGGGGCAGGGGGCCTGGCTCAAGGGCGATGAGGAGACAACCAGTGTCGATGGATAGGATCGACCTGGCCCGCTATCTCGCCGCCGTGGAGAATACGAAACCGATCCGCTTTCACGGCAAGGTGACCCAGGTGGTGGGGCTCGTCATCGAGGGGTATTGCCCCGATGCGGCCGTGGGAACCCTCTGCCACGTCCATCCCCACGACGGCGATCCGATCCCGGCCGAGGTGGTGGGGTTCCGCGACAACAAGACGCTTCTCATGCCCCTGGGGGAATTGCGCGGCGTGGGGCTTGGGAGCCTCATCTCCGTCAAGCGGAAAAAGTCATCCCTCGGCGTCGGCCCGGGCCTTCTGGGACGGGTCATCGACGGTCTCGGTGAGCCTATTGACGATAAAGGTCCCCTCGCGACCCGCGAAGAGTATCCCATCTACGCCAATCCCGTGAACCCCATGAAGCGCCGCCCCATCAGGGAGCCCCTCGATCTGGGGATCCGGGCCATCAACGGGCTCCTCACCTGCGGCAAGGGGCAGCGTGTCGGAATCATGGCCGGCTCCGGTGTCGGAAAGTCGACACTGCTCGGGATGATAGCCCGCTACACCGAGGCGGACGTGAACGTCATCGCCCTGATCGGCGAGCGGGGGCGGGAGCTGCGGGAATTCATCGAGAAGGACCTTCAGGAGGAGGGGCTGAAAAAATCGGTGGTCGTGGTGGCCACCAGCGATCAGCCACCCCTGGTGCGGATGCGGGGGGCCTACATCGCCACCACCATTGCCGAGTATTTTCAGGCCCAGGGGAAAAAGGTCCTCCTCATGATGGACTCGGCCACCCGCTTCGCCATGGCCATGCGCGAGGTGGGGCTGGCCATCGGCGAGCCACCGACAACCAAGGGGTACACCCCGTCGGTCTTCGCCGCGCTCCCCAAGCTCCTGGAGCGGACCGGCAACTTCATGGACGGGAGCATCACCGGCCTCTACACGGTGCTGGTGGAGGGGGATGACTTCAATGAGCCGGTCTCAGACGCCATGCGGAGCATTCTCGACGGCCACATTATCCTGAACCGCGAGCTGGCGGCGCGGGCCATCTACCCTCCCATCGACGTCCTGGCCAGCGCCTCGCGGGTCATGATGGACGTGACCGAGCGGGGCCAGCAGCAGTTCGCCTCCCGCTTCAAGGAGCTTCTGGCGGCCCACAAGCAGGCGGAGGACCTGATCAATATCGGCGCCTACAAGCCGGGGTCCAACCCGACCATCGACTATGCCATCTCCAAGATGGAGGGGATGGTGGGGTACATCCGCCAGGGGATCCATGACGGGGTCACCATGGAGCAATCGGTTACGGCACTCGGAGACATTTTCGATGAAGGAATGGCACTCTGATTGCACATTCCCTGGTAAGAGAAAAGTCTTTCTGATTCCGAGCGATTCGGGAGCATGCCATGATGCAAAACCATAACAACGGGTTCCAGCTGCAGCAGGTCCTCAACTACCGCAAAGAGATCGAGAAGGTGCGCAAGGTCGAATTTGCCACTGCCAAGCGCGAGTTCGAGAGCGCCACCGAGGTGCTGGAGCGCCACAAGGCGGAGGCGGACCAGGCCCGGGTCGAGTACAACAACAAGCAGGCCTCCGTGGTCAATGCCGCCGAGCTCCAGATGTATGCCGACTTCTTCCGGCGCAAGACCGGCGACATCCAGTCCCAGCGCGTGCAGGTGGACTCCCTTGGCCGGGAGATGACCGAGCGCCGTGAGGAGCTCATGGACGCCGCCAAGGACAAGAAGGCCCTGGAGCTCCTCAAGGAGAGGCAGATGGCGGCACTGCGGCGGGAGCGGGCCGAGAAGGAACGGGCCTTCCTCGAAGAGCTGGCCATCCAGAAGGCCCGGCGGTAACCCATGCGGAAAGCGACGTACATACCGTTTGTGGCGGCGACGGGGTTCCTCCTCCTCGCGCCGCCGATTTGTACTCCCCCCTCTGTCGAGGCCCAATCCTCCGGAGGGGGCAGCACGCGTCCCGCCGTGGCCGCGCCCGTCTATCCGACGACGGGCACCAAAAACGGCGTCAGCGAAGCCGCGTCCCTGGAACTGAAGAAACAGCAGCTCTCCGCCAAGGAAGCGGCCCTCGCCGTTAAGGAGCAGGAGCTGAAAGCCCTGGCAGCTACCCTTGAAGCGCGGGTGAAGGAGCTGGAGGCTGCCAAGGCGGGGCTGGACCGTTCCCTGGACGCCCGCAAGAAGGTGCAGAGCGCCAACTACCAGAAGCTCCTCAAGGTCTACAAAGGATTGAAGCCCCAGGAAGCGGTGAAGCTCCTGGACGGCCTCTCCGAGAACGAGGCCCTGGAGCTCCTGAGCGAGATGGACCAGAAGCGGGCCACCAAGCTCCTCCCCCTTATCAAGAAGGAGAGAGCGCTCAAGTGGACCCGGCAAAATCTTGCGGCCCGGTAGGGCACTGAAAAAATTAGAGTTCTGTGTTTTTGGTTTTTGTTCTTTGACAATCACATAGGTTTCAGAAACGTGGATTTTTCGCAAGGTCAAGGCGATCGAGTGACGACGCGGAGGCGTACCGAGGTACGCCGCACAAGGAGTCGCGAAGGTCAACGCAGAGATTGCGGAAAAGCCGCGTTTCAATCCACCAAAGAAAGGAGGTGAATAGTATGAGCATGGAGATCATGCAGATGCTCCAGGTGATTCCTCAAGCCGTCCCCACCGCCGGAACCACACCTGAAGTCCCTGCCGGGTCTGCCGCCACCCCCGACCTCTTCGCCTCGCTCATGGCCGGGCTTCTTGTTCAGCCCCCAGCCACGACGGCGACCGCGGAACTTTCAGCACTTACCGCGGAAACCCCGGAGCCTAACGATCAAAACGCCGCCGCCCCGGAGACCGACGACATCACCACCGCCGAAGCAGCCATGATGTCGCTCGCATCCCTTGTGGCACCCCAGACGATTGTTCCGCAGGCCGCACCGGTTCCCGAAATTACTGTCCCGACCGGCACGACCACCGAGGTGAGCGCCGCCACCGCTGCGACGCAGGTCACGGCCACCGCACCTTCGCCAGCAGCGGCACCTGTAAGGGTAATGGCGCCTGAATCCACACCTGCCATGCTTCCGCCCCAGGCCGACGCCGTCATCCCCCAACCCGAACTTCCCCGGGAGACGACCAAGGCAACAATCCCGACAACGGAAGCAGCCCCAGCCGCACCGGCACCCACAGCCACGGCACAGCCTGCCCCGGAAAAGAACAGGGTGGAGGTCCTCGCGGTCAATCTCGAACCCGCAAAAACCACAGAGATGGCCCAGGTGGAACCCCAGGTGTCCGAGCCCCTGCCCGAAACGGCACCGGCACCCGAGATCGCGGCAGCGGACAAACCGGCACCCCGCACCATGGGACCGGCGGCAGCCTATCCCGACCGGATACCGGTCATCCCGAAGGAGGCGGAGTCATCTTCCCCGGCCGATAAGGCTTCGGGGACGGAAACCGCACCCCTCACTGATGCAAAGCTCCAGAAGGTGGAGGTGACTATCAGGGATGAAAGCGGCAAGGAGCAGTCCACCGGCGAGCAGGGGAAAGGCGGGAGCAACTCCGCTGACCTGAAGGCCCACGTCGCACCGGTCCAGACCGACGCGGCGAAACCCTTCGAACCGGCCCTCGCCGGCACCACGAAGCCCGAGCACCAGCCGAACCACGGTTTGCGCGACAGCATCATGGCCCAGGTGAAAGAGGGGATCGCAACCCGGCAGCCGGCCGGCAACGGCGAGATCGCGATCCGGCTTGCCCCGGCGGAACTGGGGGAACTCCGGATCAACGTCCAGGTGGTGGATCAGCACGTGAAGGTGGAAGTGCTGGCGGCCAACAGCCAGGTGCGGGAGATTCTTCTCAGCAACCTGGATTCCCTCAAGGAGAACTTCTCGCGGCAGAACCTGACCATGACCGGTTTCGACGTATCCACCGGCACGGGCCAGGGGTACGAGCAGCTCTTCCACCAGGGGAAGGAGGCCGGCCAACAAGGGGGCTTCCGGACCGCGTACCAGCGGGGAACAGCAGAGACCGAGGCACCGGCGACCCAGGCAGCCGACTACTACTACACCGACCGGCGCGACTCGATCCTCGACGTAAGACTTTAGGAAAGGAGGTGCATAGACTGTGGTAAACGGAATCACCACTGACACGACAGCGGCGGCAGCTGCCATGAAGAAGTCCACCGGCATGAACAAGGACGACTTCCTCAAGCTGTTCGTCACCCAGCTCCAGCACCAGGATCCCCTGAACCCCGCGGACAGTTCGGAGTTCATCGGCCAGCTGGCGCAGCTGACCCAGGTGGAGCAAGCCTACAACACCAACTCCAACCTGACCAAAATCATCGACCTGTTCAACGGCGCCACGAGCCTCTCGTCGGTCTCGTACATCGGCAAGTCGGTAACGGCCAACGGCGATCAGATCAACCTCACCGCCGGCTCCAAACCGGCCCTCGGCTACCGGCTCCCGGCCGATGCGCAACAGGTGGCCATCAACATCTCGGATATCAGCGGCACCGTGGTCCGGACCCTGAACCTGGGAAATACCCGGGCCGGCGACGGCACGATCCTCTGGGACGGGAGAAACGGCAACGGAAGTACGCTGCCGGCAGGGCAGTACAGCTTCAGCGTGACCGGCTACAATGCCAAGGGGGAGAAGTTCCAGGGGAACCCGCTTCTCGTCGGCACGGTGGAAGGGATAACGCTGGAAGGAAAGGAACCCAACGTAACCATCGGCGGCATCAGCGTGCCGCTCAGCAACGTACTCTCGGTGAAAGGAGCGTGAGGAAGGGATGATCGACAAGATCTATTTTCCCGAACCACTCCCCATCAACCCGGGACAGAAACCGGCGCAACCGCAACCGGCGAAGCAGGGGGGCGCACAGCCACCCGCCTTCGCGAAGATCCTCGACGGCAAGATGCCGGCCCAGGGGGTCAAATTCTCCCAGCATGCCCAGGAACGGCTGAGGGCACGGGGGATCAGCCTCAACGAAGCTGATATGGATATCAGCGGCACCGTGGTCCGGACCCTGAACCTGGGAAATACCCGGGCCGGCGACGGCACGATCCTCTGGGACGGGAGAAACGGCAACGGAAGTACGCTGCCGGCAGGGCAGTACAGCTTCAGCGTGACCGGCTACAATGCCAAGGGGGAGAAGTTCCAGGGGAACCCGCTTCTCGTCGGCACGGTGGAAGGGATAACGCTGGAAGGAAAGGAACCCAACGTAACCATCGGCGGCATCAGCGTGCCGCTCAGCAACGTACTCTCGGTGAAAGGAGCGTGAGGAAGGGATGATCGACAAGATCTATTTTCCCGAACCACTCCCCATCAACCCGGGACAGAAACCGGCGCAACCGCAACCGGCGAAGCAGGGGGGCGCACAGCCACCCGCCTTCGCGAAGATCCTCGACGGCAAGATGCCGGCCCAGGGGGTCAAATTCTCCCAGCATGCCCAGGAACGGCTGAGGGCACGGGGGATCAGCCTCAACGAAGCTGATATGAAGAGGCTGGAGGGAGCGGTGGACAGCGTGGCCCAGAAGGGTGGGCGCGAATCGCTCATCATGCTCGGCGACGCGGCACTTGTGGTGAGTGTCAAAAACCGGACAGTCATCACCGCCATGGACCGGGGGAGCATGCAAGGGAATGTGTTCACGAACATCGATTCGGCAGTAGTTTTCTAGGATACGGGGACCAGGGATCGGGGACCTGAAGCAGCAGGGAAGAAAATGATCCACAACGGGCCGGACCTTCACGGGGGCCCGGGGACGCCGACCGACAGAGGCGTCCCGTTTGAACCAGGCGGCAGTCGACTACTGCCGACCCCTCGGAGGCAACACACATGAGCGTTACATCTGCACTGTATACCGGCATCAGCGGCCTCAACGCCAACGGCGAAGCCATGTCCGTCATCGGCAACAACATCTCCAACGTTAACACCATCGGTTTCAAGCAGGGACGGATGCTCTTCTCCGACGTCCTCTCCAGCACCATCAGCGGCGGCTCCCAGATCGGCCGCGGCGTCCAGATCCAGACCGTTGAGAACCAGTTCACCCAGGGCTCCTTCGAGAGCACCGAGAGCGGCACCGACCTGGCCGTCCAGGGCGATTCCTTCTTCGTGGTCCAGAACGACAACGGCCGCTATTACACCCGTGCCGGCGCCTTCACCTTCGACAAGGACAAGACTCTCGTGAACCCGGAAGGGTACCAGGTGCAGGGGTATGGGATCATCCCCTCGTCGGGCCTTGCCGATGGCGTCATGAAGCCCATCGATCTGACCACGTTCGCCACCACCCCGCCGAAGCAGACCTCTGCCGTCGACATGGTGCTGAACCTGGATTCCACCCAGAGCACGCCGGCCCTTCCCTGGGATCCGGCCAACCCGGTTGCCACCTCCAACTTCTCCACGAGCCTGTCGGTTTACGACTCCCAGGGGAACGCCCACACGGCAACGGTCTACTTCCGCAAGACCGCCGCCAACGCGTGGGGCTGGCACGCCATTCTCCCCGACGCCCAGGCCGGTACCCCCGGCAGCAGCACCACCCCCTTGGACGGGACCCTTACCTTTGACGCCACCGGTGCCCTCACCGGCCAGACCCCCTTGGCCAGCGCGGCCCAGAACATCACCTTCACGGGCGGGGTAACCGCTCCGCAGCCGATCCTCTTCGGCATGGGCGTCGGCGCCACCACCCAGTACGCCAGCCCCTCCATTGTCTCTTCCCAGACCCAGGACGGCTACTACCAGGGTACCCTGACCAAGGTCACCATCGACGACAAGGGGTACGTGAACGGGGTTTACTCCAACGGCGAGCTCAAGAAGCTCTACCAGGTGGCCCTGGCCAAGTTCGCCTCCACCACCGGCCTCTCCAAGGCGGGGGGCACCCTCTTCGAGGAGACCCTCGACTCCGGCCAGCCCCTCTTCTCCAACGCCAGCACTCCGGGCGTCGGGAAGGTTCTTGCCAACTCCCTGGAGCAGTCCAACGTGGACATGGCGGCCCAGTTCGTCAAGATGATCACCACCCAGCGGGGCTACTCCGCCAACTCCAAGACCATCACCACCGCCGACGAGATGCTCCAGGAAGTCCTCAATCTCAAGCGGTAACCTGACATTCCCCAGGGGGAGCCACGCGGCTCCCCCTTTTTTTTGACCCGCGCCGGCATTGATCCGCTGTGAAGTTGTGCCGGAAAATTGACCCCCCTGCGCCGTTCCCCCGGCTGACGGCGTTTCATGGCCCCTTCGTGCCGCCCATGTATCGTCTCCCGCCGTTATTCCGTGTCAAAACATCGACCATCAAAGCCATTCCCGTAGCGCCCCGTCCCCATCCGTTCGTCAGTCCCATTCGCTGAAAATCCGAGTCCGTCGGTTTTTCGGGATTTTTTCCGGTTCTTTTGCTCTTCCCCTTCTTTTAAATTGTTTTTAGCATTCTGGCACTTCGGTTGCAGTATCTGCATCGGTGCGTCAAACCCACTGATATCAACCGCAAAGTAACGAGGAGGAGGACCCCAATGGCTGCAGAAGAAAACGCCTCGGCAGAAGGTGCGCCGAAAAACAAGAAAATGCTCTTCATCATCATCGGCGCGGCCGCCGTGGTGATTATCGCCCTTGCCGTCGTATTCATGGGGGGCAAAAAGGAGAAAAAGGGAGAAGGTGCCGAGGCGAAGGTTGAGCAGAAGGCTGAAGGGGGAGGCGCCGCTTCCAGTGGCGGCAAGGAGGGGGGCAAGGAGGGAGCGGCTGGCGCCGCTGCCAACATCTTCCCCATGGAACCGTTTATCGTCAATATCTACGACGGACAGGAACTGCGGTACCTGCGGGTCAAGGTGGAGTTCGAAACCGCCAGCGCCGACGCCAAGAAAGAGATCGAGCTTCGCCAGGCGCCCCTGCGGGATGCCATCCTCGTGCTCCTGACCACGAAGACCCTTCAGGATGTCCAGGACCTCCAGGGGAAGAACCAGCTTCGGGACGAGATCATGGTGGCAGTCAACAAGATCCTCCCTCCGGGCAAGGTGAGCAAGGTCTACTTTACCGACTTCGTGGTCCAGTAGGGACGCCGCTTGCTGCACCCCTACGTGATTCGTTGTAACACCAGGGCCTGTTCATGGAAAAAATCCTCACCAAACAAGAGATAGAGGCGCTGCTGGCCGCCGTCTTCGAGGGCAAGATCGAGCCCGACAAGGAGCTGGCCAAGGCAGAGGCGACGGTTCAGTCCTACGACCTCTTCAGTAGTGAGTCGAAGGGGAACATTCCCAACCTCGACATCATTTACGACAGCTTCATCCGCTACCAGCGGGGCACCCTGTCGAACCGCCTGGGGCGCATCGTCGAGATCAAGAAGGTGGGGGCTGCTTCCTTCAAGTTCGACGACTTCCTCCATACCATGCCGTCGCCGGTGGCCATGGCCGTCTACAAGGCCGATCCCCTCAAGGGGGCGGCGCTGATCGCCTTTGACAGCACCCTGGTCTTCACCATCGTCGACTGCATCCTGGGGGGGACCGGTTCCTCGGTCGTGCCGACCGTCGGCAACCGGATGTTCACCTCCATCGAGCTGCGGCTGGTGCAGAAGATCGTCATGGATGTTCTCGCCGATCTCGAAAAGGCCTGGGCCCCCATTTACGCCACCAAAATGGGCTTTTTGCGGATGGAGATGAACCCCCGGCTCGTCAATATCGTTCCCCCCGAGTATCAGGTGGTGACGATGGAGATGGAGATCCAGATCGAGGAGATCATCGGCAAGATGATCTTCGCCGTACCCCTCACGACCATCGATCCGGTCAGGGAAAAGCTCAAGAACGGCGCCCAGGTCGACATGATGGCCATCGATCCCCAGTGGTCGTTCCGCCTGTCGAAGGAACTTCTGGAGGCCCCCCTCGACCTTTCCGTGGAGGTGGGAGGAGCCATCATCAGCATGGACGAGCTTCTGAATCTCACCCCCGGCGACACCATCATGCTTGACACCCCCTGCAACAGCGACCTGGTGGTGAAGGTTGGGGGGGTATCGAAATTCATGTCCGCACCGGGGCTGAGGCACGGCAACAAGGCGGCGCAGATAACCACCATTATCGGTAAAGGGAGAGAGCAGTGAGCGACCTCGACAATGAAAACCTGAAGGATGGCGAACTGGATACCAAGAACCTGAACTTCATCCTCGACATACCGCTGCAGCTCACGGTGGAGCTGGGGCGCACCAAAATCCTCGTGAAGGATGTTCTCCAGCTTAACCAGGGGGCGGTCGTGGAACTGACGAAGCTGGCGGGGGAGCCCCTCGACGTGTTTGTCAACTCCAAGCTCGTGGCCCGGGGCGAGGCGGTGGTGGTGAACGAGAAGTTCGGTATCCGGCTTGTGGATATCGTCAGCCCCAACGAGCGGGTGGAGAAGGTGCTGTGAAACGCCTCGCCATGTCAGGGGCTGCAACGGCGGCAACGCTCGTGCCGGCCGCTGCCCTGGCCGCGGACGGGCAGGGGAGCCCGAGCCTGTTCATGCTTACCCTCCAGATGGTGGCTGCGCTGGCAGTGGTGCTGGGGCTCATCTACCTCTTCTACCACCTCTCCAACCGCTGGCTGAAACTGGGAGCCCCAATGGGGGGCGGCGAGCGCCACATCCGCCTGGTGGAGACGCGCCACCTGGCGCCGAAGAAGTCGCTGGTCCTCGTGGAGGTGGGGGGAGAGTACCTGCTGCTGGGCTCCAGCAGCGACAACCTCACCTTTCTCAAGCAGATCGACATCCTTGAGGAGATCGAAGTGATCGATGACCCGGAAAAGCAGTCGACCATGGCCACCCTCTTTCAGGGAAAGCTCGATGCCATGGCCGCGAAGATTGCCGCCATCAAGCAGGGGCGGGCCGACTCCCCCAGTCGGCGCGCCGAAAAATTCTGACACCAGGGACGGTGTTGTCATGAAAAAGCATATCCTCATACCCCTCGCGGCCATCGCTCTGGTTGCCGGATTCGCCGCCGCAGCCTTTGCCGAGCCGGTGATCCCGACTCTCTCCATCGGCGTCGGCAAAGCCTCCAAGCCGGGCGACGTCTCCGCGGTCCTCCAGATCTTCTTCCTCATGACGGTCTTGTCGCTGGCGCCGGGACTCATGATGATGACCACCTCCTTCACCCGGATCGTCATCGTCCTCTCGTTCCTGCGCAACGCCATCGGCACCCAGCAATCCCCTCCGAACCAGATCATCGTGGCCCTATCGCTCTTCCTTACCTTTTTCGTCATGAGCCCGGTCTGGCAGCAGGTGAATACCCAGGCGATCCAGCCCTACCGGGCCGCCCAGATCACCCAGGAGGAGGCGTTCAAGCGGGCACAGGTCCCCGTGCGCAAGTTCATGTTCTCCCAGACCCGGGATAAGGACCTGGCGCTCTTCATCAACCTCTCCAAGCTGCAGCGCCCCCGCAACGCCGACGATATCCCGACCCTCACCCTCATCCCGGCCTTCATGATCTCGGAACTGCGGACGGCGTTCCAGATCGGCTTCCTCATCTTCATCCCGTTCCTGGTGATCGACATGGTGGTGGCCTCGGTCCTCATGTCCATGGGTATGATGATGCTGCCGCCGGTCATGATCTCGCTCCCCTTCAAGATCCTCCTCTTCGTCCTGGTGGACGGGTGGGGGCTGGTTATCGGCTCGCTTATCAAGAGCTTTGGATAAATGCCGGAACCAGGGACCTGAAAAAGCATTAAAAAGCCCTTCCCGGTCCCCGATCCCCGATCCCGGAGGTTAACCCATGAGTCCCGATCTCGTCGTTCAGCTGGCACGCCGCAGCTTCGAGGTGACGCTGCTCCTTTCCGCGCCGCTCCTCATCTCGGGGCTCGTGGTGGGTCTGCTCATCAGCATCTTCCAGGCGGTCACCTCCATCCAGGAGGCGACCCTCGCCTTCGCGCCGAAGATCATCATCGTCATGGTGGCGATGGTCATCTTCTTCCCGTGGATGATGAGCTACATGAGCGACTTCACCCGGGAGCTCTACGCGATGATCCCCAACATGAGGCACTGAAAGCCCGCAACGAGGGAGCAGGGACCCTTGGCCAGGTAATAGTTGTTACCGGTCCCCGGTCCACGGTCCCCGGTCCCGACTATGTTCCCCTTAACCACCCCATTCCCGTCGGTCAATGACGTCGCCTTCTTCGCCCTGGTGCTCGGGCGGATGGCCGGCATCTTCGCGGCCATCCCCCTGTTCGGCGGCCGACGGGTGCCCATGAACATCAAGGTCCTGGTGGTCTTCGCCCTGACGGTGGTCTGCTTCCCCCTCATCAAGGCAAAAATCCCCCAGCTTCCCGCCGACATGCTCTCCCTCGGCATGCTCATGATCCGCGAGGCCCTCGTGGGGACCTGTCTCGGCCTCCTCTCTCTCATCATCTTTGCCGCCGTGGAGTTCTGCGGCCAGATCTGCGGCATCCAGATGGGGCTTTCCATTGTCAGCGAGATCGACCCTTCCCGGGGGAGCCAGTTGTCGATTATCTCCATCTTCCAGGAGATGTTCGCCACCCTCCTGTTTCTCTCCCTCAATGTCCACCATGTTTTCATCAACGCCCTGGTGGAGAGCTATGCCGTTCTCCCCGTGGGGGCCTGGACCATGAGCGAAGGGCTTCTGAATTTCCTGGTCGTCACCATCGGCCAGGTCTTCATCCTGGCCATCAAGCTGTCCGCGCCGATCATGGTGATCCTGCTCCTGACGAGCGTCATGCTCGGCATCATGGCCCGGGCGTTCCCCCAGATGAACGTCTTTTTCGTGAGCATGCCCCTCAACATCGGCATCGGTTTCATCATTCTCGGACTTTCACTCACCGTGTTCCTCCATACCCTCCGGGGATCGTTCGGGGCGTTGGACGAGCAGATCATGGCTCTCATGAAACTTATGGGTAAGGGATAGTGTCGGAAGAAGACAAGCATTCAAAGACAGAACAACCCACCCAGAAGAGGCTGGATGAGGCGAAGAAGAAGGGGGTCCCCCACAGCCGCGACCTCACCTCCACCGTCACGCTTATCTCCGCCATGGTCGCCCTCTACACCACTGGCGGCTTCATGTTTACCACCCTCGAGTCCACCACCCGCGAGATTTTCGGCTCCATGGGCACCTTCCAGCTCACCGAGTCGAGCGTCGAGATGCTGCTGGTGAAACTTTTTCTTGTGATCCTGCAGGTCATTGGTCCCTTCATGATCGTGGTGGTTATCGTCGGTCTCCTTACTACCGTGGCCCAGGTGGGCTTCTCCATGAACGCCGAACGGATCGCCTTCAAGCCCGAAAAGCTGAACCCGGCGGAGAATTTCGGCAAGCTCTTCAACAAAGACTCCTTCATGGAGATGGCCAAGGCGACCCTCAAGATTCTGATCGTCGGCTACATGTCCTACAAGATCATGCGTGACGAACTGGACGGGATCATCTACCTGACCGACACGGACCTGTCCGGCATCCTGGAACTGTTCAAGCACCTCTCCTTCAAGCTCGTGATCCACACCTGCGGGGTGCTCCTGATCCTGGGGGTCGTTGACCTCGTCTTCGTGAAGTGGCGCTTCATCGAGCGGCAGAAGATGACCAAGCAGGAGGTGAAGGACGAGCACAAGGAGTCGGAGGGGGACCCGAAGGTCAAGGGGAAGATCCGCCAGATGCAGTTCCAGCAGGCCCAGCGGAGGCTGCGGACCGTCATCCCCACCGCCGACGTGGTCATCACCAACCCGACCCACTTCGCCGTGGTCCTCAAGTACGACCGCCTCACCATGGCCGCTCCCACGGTCCTCGCCAAGGGTGCCGATCACATGGCCCAGACCATCAAGGCAATGGCCAGGGAGCATAACGTCATGCTCGTGGAAAACCGCTTTCTGGCCCGGGAACTCTACGCCCAGGTGAAGGAGGGGGAGGAGATTCCCGAGGCGCTCTATGCGGCGGTGGCGGAGGTGCTAGCCTACGTCTACAGCCTCAAAGGAAAAGTATAGTCGCGTCCGTCTGCACGCCATCTTCGGCCGCTCCTCAATCGCGCAATCCTCGACGTAGCTTGGGCTACGCCTGCGGTTGCGCTCAATCGTCGCAGCCAAATCTGACGCACATACGAACGCGATGGTGGCGGTGGTGGTGATTGGGATTGGGGAATGAAAAAGGCCGGAGCGTGATTGCTTCGGCCTTTCGTTGTTACGGATGGTTGGGCTGCAGTCGCTATGCCGCGTAACGGAGAATCTCCACTTCAACGCTCTTGCCGGTTCCGGCGATTATCGCCTCAACCTTCTCCATGACCGGGTCTTCCAGCAGAAATTCGCTGCAGTTACTACACTGCAACACGGGCAGGTCCTTGATGATGATGATGGAATGGGGGCCAGTTTTGAAGGGAAGGTCGGTGGTGATCCGTTCGAAAGACCCCCCACAATTGTGACACTTCATGATTTCCTCCGTCTTCTGCCGTCAGATTCCCATTTATCACCCGACGGCATGTATGTGGTGATGATCCTGACCGTATCGTTGTCTCGATCCAGGGCGAAGAGGATATGAAAGACCATCTCACCGTGTTCAGCCCGGATCAGGTAGCTGGGCAGGTATTTGTCATCGGGGTACGATTCGATTATTTCATAAGTATCTAGAGATGCAAAGATAATTTGCCTGGGAACAAAACGCTCGGCCATGCGCATGCTGACGTGATAGGTCCAGAAAATGCTCTTGCGACTGATGCACGAGCGGATTATATCGATAACATTTTGTTCTTTCTGGGGCGACATGGGACCCATATTGCATGACTTTGGCGGAAAGTCAATGGGCGGTGGGAGAGGCCGGAGGAGTTCTCCGGCCTTTCGTTATTCGGCTCAGTTCGTGAGCGGCCGTGGCGTGGTGTCGGAGTTGGGGGGCAAGACCGGGTGCATGACTTTCGGCTGCTTCCCGGTGAGGCTCCCTAAAAACGCGGTGATCTTGCCGGCGTCGTCGTCGGTGAGGGAGATGCCGAGCTGGGCGCTTCCCATGACCTTGACGGCATCTTTCAGCGCCCAGACCTTGCCCGAGTGGAAGTACGGCATGGTGATGGCGGCATTGCGCAGGCTCGGGGACCGGAAGACGTACTTGTCGGCCGCCGTGTTGGTCACCTTGAACCGGCCGGTGTCCCCCTCGGGGCGGATTTCGGGGCCCGGGCTTTCCTTGACGCCGAAGGGGAAGTAGCCGGTGCCCCCCACGTTGATGCCGCTGTGGCAGGCGACGCATCCCTTGTCGAGGAAGAGGGCGAGTCCTTTCTCCTCGGTGGCGGTGAGGGCCTTGCGGTTCCCGCTCAGGTACCTGTCGAAGGGTGCGCCGGGAGTGACGAGGGTCGCCTCGAAGACCTCGATGGCCTTTGCCACGTTGTCGAAGGTGACAGGGTCTTTCTCGCCGGGGAAGGCCTTCCTGAACAGGGGTTGGTAGCCGGGGATGCTCTTCAGGGTCGCCACCAGGTTCTCGGGCTTGTTGTTCATCTCGACGGATGCCTGGACTGGCCCCTTGGCCTGGGCCGCCAAGTCCTCGGCCCGGCCGTCCCAGAACTGGGCGATGTTGTAAACGGCGTTCAGGACCGTGGGTGAGTTGCGGGGACCCTTCTGCCAGCCGTGGCCGATGGCGGTTTCCTGGAGGTCGGCGCCGGCCAGCCCCACATTGTGACAGGTGTTGCAGCTGATGAGGTGCGACGACGAGAGCCGCGGGTCGAAGTAGAGCATCTTCCCCAACTCGACCTTTGCCGGCGTGGCCGGGTTCCCCTTCAAAGCCTTGGCCTTGCCGGGAATCGGCTTGAAAATCCCCTTGGCCCGTCCCATGACATCATCCTTGCCCCAGGCCACTCCGACAACCAGGGCGAGTACGGCCGCACATGCAATAGCCTTTCTCTCCATGCGTTTCCTCCTCCCGAGTGATTGATGAGAATGTTTTCAGTATAGTTCATGACGGCTTAATCGCAAGACAGGCATAGTGAGTCACGTTCCCATTGCTGTTCATTCCAGCGTGCGTTCCTTCCCGAGAGAGATCCTCTTTTCATCCTGCCGTTATGTACCGTTTACCAATCCTGCACGATTGCGGTTTACCGCCCCACGGAGTTGTGTGCCGATTTATGCGTTGATGTTCGGGGATTATAGTTTGCCCATGCTCGTCGATAACCCTGACGGTCAGTGGTTTAACGCTAAATTTACGTGCTTCATTGCCTATGGTAACCGAACAATTAATTCGGTATTAATATTTGCATATTTGCATTGATTGGCATTGGTACTGCAAGAGATAATGAGTGAAAACCGTAAGATGGCGACAATGGGGGGAAGGCCGCGGGTAAATTTCGGGGATTTCGCGATGTGGTGACAATTTTTGACGCCTCCGTGACGGACAAACGACACCCCGGCCCTAAGGCGTGACGCAACGATGGAGTGAGAGGCCGGAGCAATTTAAGTATTAAACCTTCTGTCAGCAGCAATGACCACGAGAAAGGAGAACACATGAAACGGGTAGCGAACAGAGTTCTGGCGGGAGCGGTGCTATTGGGGTTGTCCCACCCGCTCGCGGCAGTCGCGGCGGAACAGGACGTCCTGAAGAAGATCGAGGCGCTGGAAAAGCAGTTGCAGGAAATGAAGGATCAGATGAAGAGCACCGAGCAGAAGGCTCAGACCAGTGAAAAGAAGGCCGATGAGGCCGCAAGGAAGGTGGAGAAGGTGGAAGAGAAATCCCTGGGGCGCTGGCTGAGCATCGGCGGCGACTACCGGTTTCGGTATGATTACCTGAGGGGGAAAGTCGCACCATACTATCAGCTCAATCCTCGAAACGCCAAGGGTGACGGAAGTGACCTCTTCTTCCCTGTGCAGGGGGGGACGGTCAAGAACAACTCCCTCTATACCAACCGTTTCGGTCTCAATGTTGATGCCAAGGCGACCCAGGATGTCACCGTTCACGCCCGTCTCCTGATGTACAAGGTAACGGGCGCCCGCGACGACGCGGCCCTGCGCGGGGAAAACGGCCAAGCATATTTCTCGGACCGGGCCGGCCTCTTTGACGGCACCGTCGGTCACGTTCCCGGAGACGGTACCCTTGCCGTGGACCAGGTCTATGCCACCTGGAAAAATATCGCCGACCAGCCTATCTGGTTCTCCATCGGCCGGCGTCCTTCCACTGGCGGCATCCCTTCCCACCTGAAGCAGAACAAGGAAAAGCCGGGGAACTCCGGTGTGCCCCAACTGCTGGTGGACTACGCCTTTGATGGCCTGACCCTCGGCTATGCGCCGGACATCGAGTCCCTTCCCGGCGCCTACATGAAGTTCTGCTACGGCCGCGGCTTCGAGAACGGCATTACCGACAAGCAGGGTAATGGTCTCCATGACACCGACATGCTCGGCTTCAACATCGTCCCCTACGATACCGACAACCTCAAGGCCGAGTTCCAGTACAACCGTGGCATGAACATCTTCAACACCCCGGTCATGCTGTCCGGTCCCTTTGAGGGGAGCTCGCCAGCGACGGATCTGGGCGACATCGACTGGTACGGCCTCAACTTCCTCGGTCGCGTGAAGAAAGCTGGCCCCGGCACTTTCCACTGGTTCGCATCGGGTGCCGTCAGCCACACCAATCCGAACAATAATACGGTGAAGGTGCAGGTTCATACTCCGGTTGCAGGATTCACAACAACTGAGGGAGTGCTCGATACCCAATCGGGCCTCATGTGGACCGGCAAGAAGGAGAGCAAGACCGGCTGGGCCGTGTACCTCGGTGGCCGCTATGACATCGAGGCGACCGGAACCAAGCTCGGCTTCGAATACAACCACGGTTCCAAGGATTGGATCACCTTTGCCCCGGCCGCCGACGACATGTGGACCAGCAAGGTCGGAGCTCGCGGCAACGTCTACGAAGGGTATATCATCCAGGAGTTGAAGCTGAAACCCATCTCCAGCTACCTGAGCAAGACATTCTTCAAGATTGGCTACCAGTACTACGACTTCGACTACACCGGCAGCAACAACTGGGTGGGTGCCCCGGTCAAGATCAGCGGATTGGGGCAGACTACTCCCCAGATGCTTACCCCTCTCAAGAGCGCCCAAGACCTCTATGCGACATTTGAGGTCCATTTCTGATCGGTATCCGGGCGGGGGACTCCGGTCCCCCGCCGTTACTCAGCCCTGAGAAGGGCTTGGAACGAGACAAAGGAGCAGAGTCATGAGAAAAGCAATTGCAGCAGCAGCGGCAGTCATCATGTTGTCCATCGGCACAATCGCCGGCGCGGCCGAGGTGAAGATGGTCGGCACCGTCCAAAAGATCGAGATGCAGGGGGGAACGGCCACCGTCATTCTCAAGGACACCAAGAGCGGCAACGAGGTCAAGGTGACGGTGAAGGACGATCTTACCCTCGATAAGTTCAAGGACAAGCGGATCGTCGAAGGTGACGAGGTGCGGGTCAAGTATGACGACGGCGACGGTGTCGTCACCATCTTCCGCAAGACGGCGGGCTGCTGAGTGGGCAGGGTGCCGGCTGACCGTTTATACACGCAGCGGGCACTCATTCTCCTGTGGCTTCCCGACGTATATTTCATTCATTTATCTATATAGACAAAATTACAGGTTCCCCAGCTCATGGGGGGCCGGAGTGAGAGGATAGAGATATGATCAAGATACTTTTCACCGGGCTCGTTGCCGGGGCGGTGATGGCATCCGCCGCCTTTGCCAAGGATCATCCCGGCAGGGAGTATATGGAGAAGAACGGCTACAAGGGGCCGGAAACCTGCGAGGTCTGCCACCCCGGCACGGCAAAGGAGTTCCTCTCCACCGTCCACTGGACCCACGCCTCGAAGGTGGACAATGTGGAGAATACCGATCCGGCCCGGGAATACGGCATGAAAAACCGCATCTACACCATGTGCAACGGCAACGATATTGTCAATAACCTCAAGGAGATCCCCAAGACCCCCGACGCCAAGGGGCCGAAGTTCACCGGCTGCAACACCTGCCACCCCGGCAACCACGTGAGCGACGTGGGGAGCACCGGCCCCGAGGCCGAGGCGGCCATCGACTGCCTGCTCTGCCATTCCCGCGAGTACGACTACAGCAAGCGCAAACCCTTCAAGGATGACCAGGGGCGGGTCGTGCTCGGGCAGGACCGCAGTGTCAAGGCGGCGCTCGCCATCGCGAAGCCGACGGTCAAGAACTGCATGACCTGCCACGAGGCGGCCGGTGGCGGCGTGCTGGTGAAGCGCGGGTTCGCCTTCACGAAAGAGAACGATGTCCACGCCGCCAAGGGGATGGTCTGCGTCGACTGCCACAAGGCAAAGAACCACAAGATCCCCACTGGCTTTGATCCCAACAACTGGGCCCACGATGGGGTACGGGTTGCCTGCGCCGACTGCCACACGGAAACCCCCCACAAGGATGCGGAGTACAACCGGCATACTGCCCGCATCGCCTGCCAGACCTGCCACGTGACCAGAACCGGCGGCGCCTTCGCCAAGGATTTCACCAAGTGGGAGAAGCTCTCCAGCGGCTACTACGAGCCGACCACGCTCCGCAAGGAAGCCAACGAAACGGTGCCGGTCTATGCGTGGTACGACAAGACCGTTGCCAACCGGCCAGACTTCATCGGCCCGAAGGGAAGCCGGAGTAACAAGGCCAGCAGGATTTACCCCTTCAAGGTCTTCCAGGGGAAAGGGTTCTTCGACCGCAAGACCGGCAAACTGCTTTCCATGGACTTCGCCCCCCCCATGGCAAACGGCGACACCCTGGCCGGCGTGGCCTCGGCGGCGAAGATCCTCGGCATCAAGCAGTACGACCCGGTTCCCGGCTGGCAGACCATCATGTTCGGCAGCAATCACCTGGTGACGAAAAAGAATGCTCTGACCTGTAACAACTGCCATGCCCCCAACGGGGTGCTCCGGTTCAAGGATTTGGGGTATTCGGACGATGAGGTGAAGCGGCTGACCAGCCCGGAGTTGTATCTCCAGAAGATGGCGGAGAAACAGCGGGAAGAGTGGTAGATGCAACGGAGTCACTTGCTTGATCTGGCTGACTGCGCATGGTTAATGTGCCAAAATTATTTTTAAACATGCTCAAGTTGTGCAGATTTTGCCGATAAGCAATAACAGGGGGGGAGAAGGCGCTTGGCGTCTTCTCCCCCTGTTGGTGCAGTTTAGTTGGGTTGCATGGCGGCAAGCAGAGGACTTTTCGAATGACCATCAAGACAAAACTCACGGCGAACGCCTGTATCATGATCATCGTTGTTGGTGCCGTCGCCGTCACCAGCTTCATCGGCATGCGGTCCATCAAGGGGCGACTCTCGTATCTCACGGAAAAGAGCACCCCCTTCCAGATGCGCACTGTCGAGTTCCAGCGGTCGCTCCAGGGGGCCACCGCCGATCTGATCAAGGTGGTGGCGTCGGCAACCACCCAGGAGTTCGCAGCGGCGAAGGCGGAGGCCGAACAGTCGCTGAGGGATGTCAGGGCGGCGCAGGAGGTGCTGGAAAACCTCTCCGGGGAGAAACTCCAGGCGTCCGATGAGTTGAACGGCATTGCCGCCGAACTGTTCAGTACCATGACCGCGAAACTTACGTCCGAAAGGGAATCGGCGGAGGCAAGCGCCATGATTTCCCGGCAGGCCAGGGAGACAACCGCGCGGCTCAAGGAGTTGGACCGCAAAGTCAAGAACCTCCAGCAGAGCAGTTCCGCCGCCTATGCCTCGGCCACTGACGAAACCGACAAGATTGCCCAGCGGTTGAGGAGCATTGAAACCCTCAAGGCATCCCTGAAAGAGGTCCAGTACCTGGTCGTCGACCTGCAGCGGGTGCAGAACAAGAAGCAGATTCAGGAAAAGTACGCCGTTGCCATGAAGAAGGTTATGCAGAACAGTAACGTCCGGCAGAACAAGCAGATCGGCAGCGAAGTCGCTGCCATCAATGCCAGGATGGAAGAACTCATCAAGGCCCAGGTGGAGGGGGGCGATCAGAAGCGGGTCGATGCCCTTGCCGGCCACGTGGGCGAGGCGTTGTCAACGCTTTCCGAAACGATCGAGGATGAGGCGGACAAGGCGAACCAGATGAGCACGGCTGTTGCCGCCAAGCTGAAGGGCAATTTCTCGAATTCGAATATCGCCGTTGGTGTTCTGTCGAGCAACTCCGATCTGGTCTCCCTCGGTGTCTCCGTGGAAGGGCTCTCCTCCCGCCTGTTCCTCGCCGGGTCGGAAAAGGAACTGGACGGTATCGCCGCCGAGATCAACCAGCAGTACGGGAGGATAGCCGCGGCAGAGAAAACGGTGGCAGCCTCGCTGCGGAAGGTCAAGGCCAACCAGGAGCTGAAGCTCCTCAATGCGGCTTTCGGCTCGCTCTCCAGCATCCGGGAGACCATTCTGGCCAAGGACGGGATCCTTGCAAAACTCCACCAGAAGATGCAACTCAAGGCCCGGGCGGAGCACGATGCGGCAAAGCTTCGGGAAATCGTGCGGAAGCAGGCAGCGAAGGGAAAAGAGACCGTAACAACTGCCCAAGGTGATCAGGAAAAGGCCATTGCATCGGTCAATACGACGATCCGTTTCAGTATGGGCCTCATTGTCGGTATCAGCATCGGCGCCATCGTGTTTGGCATTCTGATTGGCTTCTGGATCTATCGCTCCATTGCCCTGCCGATGGGACAGCTCATCGCCGCTTCCGAGGAGGTGGCCGGGGGAAACCTTGCCACACGCCTGGAAAGCGGCAACCGCGACGAGGTGGGGAAGGTTCAGGCGTCAATGGCGAAGATGGTGGACAGTATCCGCCAGATAGTGGCCAGAATCGGCGCTGCCACGGAGTCTCTGGCCAGTAATTCCGAAGAGATGTCAACCACTGCCGCTGTCCTTGAGGAGGGAGCGGAACAGCAGGCTCTACGCGTGGAGCAGTCGGCGGCTGCCATGGTGGAAATGTCCCAGACGACCCTCGATGTGGCCAGGAATACCTCCGAGGCTGCCGGAACCGCCGAGATGATGAAAACGGCCGCGCTTGAGGGAAAGGAGGCCATGTCGCTCACCGTCCGGGAGTTGCGGCACTTCGCCGGAACCTTTGAGGATACCGCCGGCAAGGTGGAGCTCCTGGGGGACCAGTCGGCCCAGATCAACGAGATCGTCACCCTGATCGAGGATATTGCGGACCAGACCAACCTGCTGGCCCTCAACGCCTCCATCGAAGCTGCCCGTGCCGGTGAGCAGGGGCGGGGCTTCGCCGTGGTCGCCGACAGCGTCCGGCAACTGGCCGAGAGAACGGCAACCGCCACCGCGGACATTTCCCAGACGGTGAAAGCCATGCAGGAGAGCGTGAAACAGTCGGTGGGCTCCATGCATCACGAGCGGCGGTCGGTGGGCACGATCCTCGACCGCATTAACGATACCATGGAGGCCACGGACCGGATCGTGGAGTATGTGGAACGGGTCACCGACATGGTGCGGCGCATCGCCGTGGCGGCGGAGCAGCAGTCGTCAACCAGCGGTGACGTTTCCCGGAACATGGATGAGATTTCCGTCATTACCCGTGAACTGCGCAGCTCGTTCAGTGACATCAAGCATTCCTCCGAGGATCTCTCCCGCCTGGCCGGTGAGTTGAACGGCATGGTGGGGTGGTTCAGGGTGTAGGAGCCGTTTTTTCTCGTTGCACCTCCCGGCGCTTCAGGTATCATCCCCCCCAAAGTCGTCACCGGGAGGTCAACCATGCAGAAGGGAAAGCCGGCCAAGAAGTACTCCCAGGCAGGGAGGGTCCATGACCTCATCCGCCTCATCGAGGCGCGCCACGGGGTCACCCTCGACGAGATGGCCGAGGAGACCGGGGTGGACCGCCGCACCGTCCACCGGGACCTGAACGTCATCCACGAGGCGGGGTATCCGCTGATTTCCGAATGGCTGAACGGTCGCAAGGCCTATCGCTTCCTCACCCGCTTCAAGGATGTCCCCCCCATCACCTTCACCCTCCAGGAGCTCATGGCTCTCTCCTTTTTCCGCTCCCAGCTCTCCTTTCTCGACGGAACTCCCTTCCGGGAGGATCTCGATGCGGTCTTCCGCAAGATCAATTCGGTGCTTCCCCCCCGCTACGCGGCCCACATGGAGCGGATTGCCGATGTGTCGCTGCCGCTTTTGCAGGGGCGGCGCGACTACGCCCCGGTGGCCGGCCACCTGGAGAGCCTGCGCGACGCCCTCATCTACCAGTACCGGGTGCGGCTCTCCTACCGTGGGGCTGGGAAGGGGAGGGCCAGCACCTACGAGGTGGACCCCTACACCCTGGTCTTCTACAAGGGGGGGCTCTATCTCGTGGGGTACGCCCACAACCGCCAGGCCATCCGGACCTTTGCCGCCGAGCGGATCACCGGCGTGGAGGTGCGGAAGGAGCGCTTCGAGATTCCCGCCGACTACCGCCCCGAGGAGCGGCTCAGGGGGGCCTTCGGCATCGTGGAGGAGGAGCCCCTGGAGGTGGCGATCCGCTTTTCCCCCGGGGTCGCCCACGCGGTCCGTGGGCGGGTCTGGCACCCGAGCCAGACGGAGCGGAGCGGAGCCGACGGAAGCCTCGTCCTCTCCTTCTCTGCCGGAGGGAAAATGGAGATCGTCTCCTGGGTCCTCTCCTACGGCGAGCATGCCGAGGTGCTGGCGCCTGCCTCCCTGCGGGATGAGGTCGGCGCGGCGGCGCGGCGGATGGCTGAAAAATACGGGGCAAAGACTTCCTGACCACTACGGCTAAAGTTTTTTGCCGGCCGGTCGATACGGGTAAATAGAGTGTGAACAATCCGTAGCACGCGGCCCCTCGCCCCTTCCGGCGCCGCGGTGGAGCGCCCGTATGGGTTTGGCCGAAAAATCCGACAAGATTCTGCGATATCTGCCGTCGCCTAAAAAGCAGTTGCTGGCCCTTCTCCTCATAGTTTTCGTCATCGAGTTGCTCCTCATGGTGCTGCTGCCGCGAACCGCTGATGGCGGCATTCCCCTGGCCATCTCCCTCCTTGACGCGCTTCTCCTCGTCATCCTTTCGGCCCCCATCATCTGGTTGAGCATTGTCCTTCCGCTTCGGAGCGTGGCATTCACCGCCTCGCTGCACACCGATCTCCTCCTCGATCACATCGCCGACGGCATCATAAGTTTTGACGGAGCCGGCCGCCTCCTCTCCCTCAACCCCGCTGCCGAGCAGCTCTTCGGCTACCAGAGTGCCGAGGCAACGGGACGCTCCCTTGGCGATATCCTGGCAATCAGGTCGACGGGGAAGGATAATCCTCTCCTTACCCCCCTTGTCTGCTGCGGCGAGGAACATTCCCGCCTGACCTGCGAGGCGGAGGGGATCCGGAGCGACGGGAGCCGTTTCCCGGCCGCCCTTTCCCTGAGCCGGGTGCAGATGAAGGGCGTCTGGCACTTTCTCGGCATTGTTCGCGACGTTACCGAGAGCAGGGAGACCGGTGAGCGGCTCCGCGAAACCAATGAAAAGCTTGACACCCTGATTCAGGCCTCGCCCCAGGGTATCGTGGCGGTGGACTGCTGCGGGAAGGTGACCCTCTGGAACCGGGCTGCCGTGGAAATCTTCGGCTGGAGCGCCGAGGAGGTGCTGGGAAAACCCTATCCCGTCGCCCCGGCGGAGCGGGCGGCAGAGCACCGGAAGCTGCGGGAGTTGGTCCTCCAGGGGAAGAGGATCACCGACGTGGAACTTCGTCGCCGGCGCAAGGATGGCTCCCCCATCGACGTGAGCCTCTCGGCGGCCCCCATCTGCGACGGCTCGGGCACGCCGCTCGGGGTCATCACCATCATCTCCGACATCTCGGCCAGAAAACGCAATGAGCAGGAGCTGGTTCTCCTCAAGCGGGCCATGGAGTCGAGCATCAACGGCATAACCATCACCGACGCCACCCATCCCGACAACCCCATCATCTACGTGAACCCGGCCTTCGAACGGATCACCGGCTACGGCGTCGATGAGGTGATCGACAAGAACCCCCGCTTCCTCAGGGGCGACGACCGGGACCAGGCCGAACTCAAGAAGCTCGTGCAGGCCTTCAAGGAGGAGCGGGAAGGGTGCTTCGTGCTCCGCAACTACCGCAAGGATGGCTCGCCCTTCTGGAACGAGCTCTTCATCGCTCCCGTCCGGGACCGGGACGGCGTGGTGACCAATTACATCGGGGTCATGAACGACATCACCGAGCACCGCCGCTACGAGGAGCAGCTGGTCTACCAGGCGACCCACGACCCCCTCACGGGGCTCCCCAACCGCAACCTCCTCCAGGACCGCCTCGGCCAGGCCCTGGCCCTGGAAGCGTTCCGGCGCCGCAATCCCATCTGCGTCATGTTCCTGGACCTGGACAACTTCAAGAAGGTGAACGACACCCTGGGGCACACGGTGGGGGACATGCTCCTGAAGGCGGTGGCCAACCGGCTCAAGAACTGCCTGCGGGGAGGGGACACGGTGGCGCGGCTCGGCGGCGACGAGTACATCGTCGTACTCCCCAACGTGCGGGAAGTGCCTGACGTCATCACCGTGGCCAAGAAGATGATCAACGTCTTCGCGGCGCCGCTCCTCCTCATGGGGAACGAGATCTACGTCACGGCCAGTATCGGCATCGCCCTCTTCCCCACCGACGGCGAGACCGTGGACGCGCTCCTCAAGAACGCCGATGCCGCCATGTACCACGCCAAGGAGCAGGGGAAGAACAACTACCAGTTCTACTCGGCGGAGATGAACATCCGGGTCTTCGAGCGGCTCTCCCTGGAGACGAGCCTCCACCGGGCCGTGAAGAACCAGGAGTTCTTGCTCCACTACCAGCCCCGGGTCGACCTGCGGAACGGCCGGATCTGCGGCGTGGAGGCCCTGGTGCGCTGGAACCACCCGGAGATGGGGCTCGTGTCGCCGGCCAAGTTCATCCCCCTGGCCGAGGAGACGGGGCTCATCGTTCCCATGGGCGAGTGGGTTCTCAGGACCGCCTGCGCCCAGAACAAGGCCTGGCAGGATGCCGGTCTGCCGCCGCTCCGCATGGCCGTCAACCTCTCGGCCCGCCAGTTCCGGCAGGAGAACCTCATCGCCATGGTGGAGGAGATCCTCATGGAGACGGGGCTCGCCCCCCAGTGGCTGGAGCTGGAACTGACCGAGAGCCTCGTCATGCAGGAGACGGAGAAGTCGGCCGCCATCCTCCGCGAACTGACGGACCGGGGGATCGAGGTGGCCATCGACGACTTCGGCACCGGCTATTCATCCCTCAGCTACCTGAAGCGCTTCCCCATCGCCAACCTGAAGATCGACCAGGCATTCATCCGCGACATGACCCGCGACCCCGACGACGCCACCCTCGTGAAGACCATCATCACCATGGCCCACGGCCTCGGCATGAAGACCATCGCCGAAGGGGTCGAGCTGGCGGAACAGATCGACTTCCTCTGCCGCCACCAGTGCGAGGAGATGCAGGGGTACTACTTCAGCCGCCCCATCACCGCCGAAGAGCTCGGCCGGCTCCTGGCCGACGGGAAGACCCTCGACCTCTCCCCGGTCCATGTGGACCCCCGTGACCGTATCCGGGCGGTGTAAGCCGCCCGTTTCCCTTCTTGCACCTTCATCGTTACCGTTGTGCCACCCCCTGCATTGACAAACCCATCCCCATCCTCTATAACTGAGCTTTTTCGGGAGGTTTTGCGTGGATCAGCCGGACGACAGCAGGCTCAGGGGGATCATTCTCAACCGGATTCGGGAGCGGGGACGAATCCCCTTCGCCGACTTCATGGCGATGTGCCTCTACGAGCCGGGGCTCGGCTACTATACTTCGCCCGGCCGCAAGGTGGGGGCCGAGGGGGATTTTTACACCAGCATCAACGTCCACTCCGTTTTCGGACGCCTCATCGCCCGGGAGATCGGTCGCATGTGGGAGGAGATGGGGCGTCCTGCCGCCTTCGACATCGTGGAGGCCGGGGCCGGCCACGGCCGTCTCGCCGCCGATGTCCTCGACGCCATCCGGGAACTGAACCCCGAACTCTACGACGGTGTCCGCCTCACCCTCATCGAGGCCGAGCCGAGCCTTGCCGCGGTGCAGGGGGAGCTCCTCGCCCAGCATCTTCCCAAGGTCTCCTGGAGCACCCCCGCCGACCTGGCCGAGGGGCGGCTCCGGTTCACCGGCTGCCTCTACTCCAACGAACTGATTGATTCCTTCCCGACCCACCTGGTCGAAATGTGCCCCGACGGGCTGCGTGAGGTCTTTGTCGCGGCAGAGGGGGACCAGTTCTCAGAAATCCTCGACCTCCCCTCAACGCCGGAGCTGGAGGCGTACCTCTCCCGTCTCGGCATCACTTTCGCCGTGGGACAGCGGGCCGAGATCAACCTGAACGCCGTCCGGTGGCTTGAATCGGTGGCCACTGCCTTGGAACGGGGCTTCGTCCTCACCATCGACTACGGCTACCTGGCCCCCGAGCTCTACGGCCCCATGCGCCTGAACGGCACCCTCCTCTGCTACTACCGCCATACCATCGAAGAGAACCCCTACATCCGGATCGGTCTCCAGGACATGACCACCCACGTGGACTTCACCACCCTTGCCGCGCGTGGGGAGGAACTGGGGTTGCGCAAGGTCTGGTACGGCGAGCAGTACCGCTTCCTGGTGGCCACCGGCATGATGGAGGAACTCATGGCCCTGGAGGCCGCCGCCACCAGCGAAAAGGAGCAGATCGCCATCCGCCTCGCCCTCAAGAAGCTCATCCTCCCCGAGGGGGGGATGGGGGACACCTTCAAGGTCCTCGTCCAGGCGAAAGGGGTCGAAAACCCCCGGCTCCTCTGCATGCGCGACTGGGGCAAGCTCTTTTGACACGGGGCCTTCCGATGATAGACTCTACCCGTAAGGGGAGGGGGTAACGGTGAGCGGGATTCGCGCCCTGGTTTTCGACCTGGACGGCACCCTCTACGACAGTGAAGGGGTCGGTCGCCAGATCGACGCCTCCGCCATGGGGCATGTGGCTGCGGTGCGGGGGATTTCCCCCGAGGAGGCGAGACTCCTCATCCGGGAGACCCGGGAGCAGATAGCTGCCCGCACCGGCCGGACCTCCTCCCTGAGCCATGCCTGCCTGGAACTGGGGATTGACCTGCGGGAGCTCCATCGCCGTTTTGCAGCCGAGATCGTGCCGGAGCCCTTCCTCACCCGGGACGAGAGGGTGGTGGAGTTGCTGCAAAGGCTTGGCGAGCGGTTCGAGCTCCATATCTACACCAACAACAACCGCCACCTCTCTTCGCGGATCATGACGGCCCTCGGCGTTGACGGGTGCTTCCGGCGCGTCTTTACCATTGAGGATTCCTGGCGCCCCAAACCGGACCGGCAGGTTCTCGAAGAGATTTTCCGGGAGATCGGGCAAGAACCCTCCCACTGCCTCTTCGTGGGGGACCGCTACGACATCGATCTGCGGCTGCCGGAGGAACTCGGCTGCCGGGTATTTCACTCCAGGACCGTTGACGAACTGCTTACCATTGAAACCATCTTAGCCTAAGGAGCGCCGATGAACGACCAGACCAAAGAGACCCTCGACGCCATCATGCGGGCCATGGAGATCGAAAAGGAGACCTTCGACTTCTACACCAGGGCCGAGCAGAAGACCTTCAACCCCGAGGGGAAGCGGATCTTCCGCTGGCTCGCCAAGACCGAGGAGCAGCACTACCTGAAGCTGAACGAGCTCTACCAGTCCCTCCACGAGGGGGGGCGCTGGGTCTTCTACGGCGGCTCCACCATCGCCCTCGACCCGGCTGGTTCCGGCGAGCAACAGGTGGGGTTCAACACCGACGACCTTCAGGCCCTGGAGATCGCCATGGAGATCGAGAAGAAGGGAATCGCCTACTTCGACGACCTCATGGCGAAGACCGCCGACGCCGACGGCAAGAACATGCTCAAGGCCCTGCGGGACGAGGAGGCCGAGCACTTGCGGGTGATTACCGAGAAGTACAACGAAATAAAGCGGTAATCGGGGACCGGGGACCAGGGACCGGGAAAAGGCAGAAACAGTGACGTTTCGGATTGAAAAGGATACCCTCGGCCAGGTTCAGGTTCCGGCCGGCGCCTACTACGGTGCCCAGACGGCCCGGGCCGTGGCCAACTTTCCCCTCTCGGGGCTCCGGCCCCATCCGGCCCTGGTCCGGGCCACGGTCGTCATAAAAAAGAGCGCCGCCCGGGCCAATATGGCCACGGGGAGGCTCGAACCCCGGCTCGGCGAGGCCATCGTCCGGGCCGCCGACGAGGCCCTCGCCGGCGACTTCGATCCCCACTTCGTGGTGGACCCGTTCCAGGCCGGGGCCGGCACCTCCCACAATATGAACGTGAACGAGGTTCTCGCCAACCGGGCCAATGAACTCCTGGGGGGGGAGCGGGGCGCCTACGCGCCGGTCCACCCCAACGACCACGTGAACATGGCCCAGTCCACCAACGACGTCTTTCCCACGGCCATGCGGCTGGCGTCTCTTTCACTCGTGGAGAAGCTGCGTCCGGGACTGGAGGGGCTCGTGGCGGCCCTGCGGGGGAAGGGGCGGGAGTTCGACGCCATCCTCAAGAGCGGCCGGACCCACCTCCAGGACGCGGTGCCGATCCGCCTCGGCCAGGAGTTCGAGGCGTGGGCCGTGGCAATGGAGAAAAACCTGGCGGGGATCGACGCCGCGCTGCCGGGGCTCCGGGAGTTGGGGATCGGCGGCACCGCCGTCGGCACCGGCATGAACGCCGAGGCGGCCTACGTCGATCTGGTGGTGGCGGAACTGGCCCGGGAAACCGGGTTTCCCCTTCATCGCGGGATGAACCTGGTGGAGCGGATGCAGAACATGGACCCCTTCGTGGCCCTCTCGTCGGCCCTCAAGGGGCTTGCCGCGAACCTCGTCCGCATCGCCAACGACCTGCGGCTCCTCTCCTCCGGCCCCCGGACGGGGCTCGCCGAGATCGCGCTTCCGGCGATCCAGCCCGGCTCCTCCATCATGCCGGGGAAGGTGAACCCGAGCATGGCCGAGGCAACCGACATGGTCGCCTTCCAGGTGATGGGGGCCGATGCGGTTATAACCCTGGCAGCCCAGGCGGGACAGCTGGAGTTGAACGTGATGATGCCGGTCATCGCCTTCAATCTCCTCTTCAGCCTGGAGCTCCTGAAGAACTCGGTGCCCAGGCTGGCCGAATCCTGCATTGCCGGCATCACCGCCGACCGGGAGCGCTGCCGCCGGTACCTGGATCAGTCGGTGGGGCTCGCCACGGTGCTGGCCCCCTACGTCGGCTACGCCGCCTCCGCCGAGGTGGCAAAGGAGTCGACGGCCACGGGACGGAGCATCCGGGAGATCGTGGAGGAGCGGCAGCTGCTGACGGCCGATAAGCTTGCGGAAATCCTCGACCCCCTTCCCCTTACGAGCCCCGGGGTTCCGGGAGAGAAGCATAACGATTAAGCATTTCCCCCTCACCCCCGCCCCTCTCCCTCAAGGCGAGGGGAGAACTCAAACCCTCTCCTTGGGGGAGAGGGTGGCCGAAGGCCGGGTGAGGGGAAGTGATAGACAGCGGAAGTTAGAATAAGCAGAGCACCCAAACCCAAGGAGGAAACAACAATGCTGGAAGAAGTGAAGAAGGTTCTCGATACGGTGCGCCCCGCGCTCCAGGCGGACGGCGGCGACGTGGAGCTGGTGGAGGTGACCGAGGACGGCGTGGTGAAGGTGAAGCTGGTGGGGGCCTGCGGCCACTGCCCCATGTCCACCATGACCCTCAAGATGGGGATCGAGCGGACCCTGAAGGAGAAGGTCCCCGGCGTGAAGGAAGTGATTTCCGTCCAGTAACCGACGTACGCGTTACCCGGATCAGCCTGAAGGTAACATCAAGGAGGATGGCATGGGCTACAAGGTCAAGACGTTCGGCATGGAAATCCGTCCCCTCAAGACCATGAAGGAGCTTTCCTCTCTGGACGCCATGGTCAACGACTTCGTGACAAACAACGGCGTGAAGCGGATCATCTCCGTTTCCGACTCGCCGACCACCGACGACAAGGGTGAGACCATCGGCCTTGTCCGGGTGGTTGCCTACGAAGACTGAAAAGAACGCACGATGACAAGCAGGGAGGCGCGGGGGAGACTTCGCGCCTCTTCGCTTTTCCCCTCCATCATCTCCCTTGCCCTCCTTGCCCGCCTGCGTTACCCTTGATGCAGGAGTCCCGGGCATGTCCATCGTGAGACGAAAAAAGATAATCGGCACCCACCGTGCCCCCCGATTCCTCCGCATCTTCCGGAGAAATGCCGAGGCGTCCCATTCCCGGGGGAACAGGGTGAAACTTTACGATTCGGGTTCGGAGTTCTTCCCGGCCATGCTGTCAGCTCTGGCCGAGGCCCGTCACCACATCCACGTCGAGTTCTACATCATTCGCGACGACGCCACCGGCACCGCCTTTGCCGAGGCGCTTCTGGCCGCCGCTTCCCGCGGGGTTGACGTCTCGCTCATCTACGATTACATCGGCTGTTTCGATGCCCCCTCCGCCTATTTCCGGCGTCTGGAGCAGGGGGGAGTCCGGTGCCTCGCCTTCAATCCTCCCCCCTTCCGGCGGGGACTTGCCTGGTTCGACAAGCGGGACCACCGGAAGATGGCGATCATCGACGGAGAAACCGCCTTCACCGGCGGAATCAACATCGGCGACGAGTACTCGGGGTTCGGGAGGGGCACCGACCGCTGGCGGGATGTGGGGGTCCGGATCGACGGGCCTGCCGTCACGGACCTCGTGCGGCTCTTCCGGGAGTTCTGGGTGGAGGAAAAGGGGAGCCCTTCTCCGGCCTGGTTTGCGGAGCATGTCTCCGTGGCAGGCATGGGAGATGCCGACGTGATGATCGTGAGCGACGGCCCCCACCACGCCCGTTCCTTCATTCGCAACGCTTTCCGCATCGCCATGGCCGGAGCGGGAGAATCGATCCGGATCATGAACCCCTACTTCGTGCCGGGTCCGCGGGTGGTCCGCTCTCTGCTGCGGGCCGTGCGGCGTGGGGTGAACGTTCAATTGATCCTCCCCGCCAAGAGTGACGTCCCCATTGTCCGGCTCGTGGGACGCGGTTACTACGCCCCCCTCCTTCGGGCCGGCGTCGAGATCTACGAGCGCCAGGGGGAGTTTCTCCATGCCAAGGTCATGCTCATCGACGACACCTGGGGGGTGGTCGGCTCGGCAAATCTCGACCAGCGCAGCTTCCATCGCAACTACGAAGTCAACACCATTGTTGCCAGCCGCGAGTTCGGCCGGCAGATGGCGGAGATGTTCGCCGACGACCTCAGGGGGTCCCGCCGTATCGTTCTAGAGGAGCATGAGCGCCGGGGCTCGCTGGTGCGGCTTCTGGAGCGGCTTTGCAATTCGGTAAGCTGGTTTCTGTGATCCGGTTTTGTGTTTGAAAAGTGACCACTTTTTGTGTAGAGTTGTAACTACTTAAGGTCTGTCTCGTTCCGATGAGGTGATGCCATGATTGCGGTAGGAATCAAGGAGTTGAAGGCGCGTCTGAGCAGCTATGTGGAAAAGGTGCAGCAGGGTGAAGAGGTGGTGATAACGGACCATGGCAGGGAGGTGGCGCTGGTGGTCCCCATCTCCCCGGAGCGCCGCGCGGTGAAAACTCTCATGGCTGAAGGGCGGGCGAAATGGTCGGGCGGGAAGCCGGCGGGGAAGCGGGGGGTGACGCTGAAGGGCGAATCCCTCTCTGATACCGTGCTGGAGGAGCGCCGTTGATCCTCTATCTCGACACGAGCAGCCTGGTGAAGCTCTATGTGGAAGAGGCCTGCTCCGACACCGTCCGGCAGTGGGTGGAACGTGCCGAAGCAGTCGCCACCTGCCGCGTCGCCTATCCGGAGTTGCTGTCGGCCCTCACCCGGAGGCACAACCGCGGCGACCTCCCGCGCGAAGATTACGAAGTTGTGGCCGAATGCTTCGCCGGTGAGTGGGAACATTTCGTGGCCCTCGATTTTGATGAGATCGAGGCGGGGCATTTCGTCAGGAAATACGGTCTTCGAGGGTTTGACGCCGTGCATCTGGCCGCGGCAAAACTGCTGTTGAATGACTGCGGCGCCATTGAGGTTGCCTTTTCATCGTTCGACAACAAGCTCAACGGGGCAGCCGAGGCCGAGGGGTTCGCCCTGCTCGCGGCAAGTCACTAGTCCGACATTCGGGAAGGAACTACATCCGATGCACAAAAAAGCCGTCGTCCTCTACAGCGGAGGACTCGATTCCACCACCTGTCTCGCCATTGCCCGGGCTGAAGGGTATGAGCCCTATGCCATGAGTTTTTCCTACGGCCAGCGCCACAGCGTCGAGCTGGAGCAGGCCAAGCGCAACGCCCGCCCCATGGGCGCCGTGGACCATCTGGTCGTGGAGTTCGATTACCGTCAGGTGGGGGGAAGCGCCCTCACCAGCGACATCGCCGTGCCCAAGGAAGGTGTGGGGAGCGACATCCCGGTCACCTACGTGCCGGCCCGCAACACGGTCTTTCTCTCCTTCGCCCTGGGATGGGCCGAGGTGCTCGGCGCCTTCGACATCTTCATCGGCGTCAACGCCCTGGACTACTCCGGCTACCCGGACTGTCGGCCGGAATACATCGCCGCCTTCGAGGCAATGGCGAGCCTGGCCACCAAGGCCGGGGTGGAAGGGAAGGGGCGGTTCCGCATCCACACCCCCCTGATCCATCTCACCAAGGCCGAGATCATCCGCAAGGGGCTCTCCCTCGGCGTCGACTACGGCCGGACCCACTCCTGCTACGACCCCACGTCCGAGGGGCTTGCCTGCGGCCTCTGCGACTCTTGCCGCTTGCGGCTCAAGGGGTTTGCGGAGGCTGGGATGGCGGATCCGGTTGCGTACGCAACCATCAAGAATCCAGAAGTTAGGAGTCAGGAGTCAGAATAGAAGATGCCTGGTTTTTTCTGGCTCCTGAATTCTGACCCCTGAATACCCAGAGGTTGTTATGACCACCATGCCCGACATGCAGAAAACCCCCGACACCCGGAAGATTCCCATCAACAAGGTGGGGGTGAAGGACATCTCCTACCCCATCGTGGTGATGGACAAGAACAAGAAGTTCCAGCAGACCGTGGCCCGGATCAACATGTACGTGGACCTTCCCCACCACTTCAAGGGAACCCACATGAGCCGGTTCGTGGAGATCCTCAACGCCTACCGTGAGGATATCGCCCTGGACAAGATGGAGCCGATCCTCCAGAAGATGAAGGAGAAGCTGGGGGCCTCGTCGGCCCACCTGGAGATCGAGTTTCCCTACTTCATCGAAAAGTGTGCCCCGATCTCCGGCGCCCGGAGCCTCATGGAGTATACCTGCACCTTCAGCGGATCCCTGGGGGAGGCGTTCGATTTCGTTCTCGGCGTGCAGATTCCGGTCACGTCGCTCTGCCCGTGCAGCAAGGAGCTCTCCCGCTACGGGGCCCACAACCAGCGGAGCCACATCACCGTGCGCCTGCGGTACACCGACTTCATCTGGATCGAGGATCTGGTGGCGATGATTGAGGAGTGCGGGTCGAGCCCGGTCTGGTCCCTGCTCAAGCGGGTGGACGAGCAGTACGTCACCGAGCGGGCCTACGAGAACCCCAAGTTCGTGGAGGATATCGTCCGCGAGGTGACCCAGAAGCTCCTGGCCCACGATGCCGTCACGTGGTTTTCCGTGGAGGCGGAGAACTTTGAATCGATCCACAAGCACTCGGCCTACGCGGCCATCGAGCGTGACAAGAAAATGACATGATTCATGAGGGATTGTTGTTGTCGAATTAATTTTTTTTGACGTGGAGTTCTGTGCCGCCTTGTCCCCGTGGGTGTTGATAACTATGTTGAAAAGCGCCAAAGTTGTGGATAACGCTATGCGTTGCAGTTGCGCTCCCTTCCCCCAAACCTGCTCTGCCGTATGTCAAAAGCACTGATCGTTTTTGCCAAAAGACCGTCACCGGGCCGTGTCAAAACTCGGCTCACCCCCCCCTTTTCTCCTGAGGACGCCGCCGAGCTCTACCGTTGCATGCTTCTGGATGTCCTCGCAAAAACCGGCCAAATGACAGGTGTGGACAGACTCCTCTTTTATAAACAGGGGGACGGTGTGCCTGAGTTCTTCGCGGAAACGGTGGGGGAGGGGGAGAGTTATCCACAGGAGGGGGACGGGTTGGGAGCGCGGTTGGCGGCGGCCTTCGACCGGACCTTTGGCCAGGGGTACGACTTGGCGGCGGTCATCGGCACCGATTCGCCCCATCTCCCGCCAGACTACATCGAACAGGCCTTTGATCTGTTGAATGATCCTCGGGTGGATGCTGTCTTCGGCCCCACGGAGGATGGCGGCTACTATCTCCTGGCCATGAAGCGGCTCCACCGGGAGCTCTTCGAGGGGATCGCCTGGTCAACGCCGGAGGTACTGGAGCAGTCCCTGGCCCGGGCTGAGTCAGCCGGCATCGCCACGGCGCTCCTCCCGGTGTGGCATGATGTTGACACGGCCGCCGACCTCCTGCGGCCGGAGTTGGTGGATCCGGACAACGGCGCTCCCCTCACGCGGGAGTTCATTTTACGACATCCACCTCGTAGCCCCGTCGCCCCAGGTGGCCGATGATCTCCTGGATGTGTTCGTAGCCCCGGGTCTCCAGTTCCAGAAGAACCTCGGTCTTGCCGAGGGGAAGGTCCAGGGAGCGGCGCTCGTGGTTGATGAGGAAGATGTTGGCCCGGACAGCAGCCACCTCCGTGGCCAGCCCCGCCAGGGAACCGGGAATGTCGTCCAGCACCACCTGCAGCTTCAGATAGCGTCCCGCCGCCACTAGGCCCCGCTCCACCACGGTGGAAATGGTCTTTACGTCGATGTTCCCGCCGGAGAGGACGCAGACCGTCTTCCCCGGCAGCTTTCCCGCCTTGCCGTTCAGCAGGGCCGCCAGGGTCACGGCTCCAGCCCCTTCCACGAGGAGTTTCGTCCGCTCCAGGAGCCCCACGATGGCCAGGGCGATCTCCTCTTCCTCCACGAGCACCACGTCGTCCACCAGGTCCCGGATGATGGGGAAGGTGTTCCGGCCCACCCTCTTTACGGCGATCCCGTCGGCAAGGGTCACCGTGAGGGGGGCCTCCGTGATCTTCCCCTTTCTGAGGGAGTAGTGCATGGAGGGTGCGGCCTTGGATTCGATGCCGATGATCCGCACGTGGGGGTGAGTCTCCTTCACGGCCGTGGCAATGCCGGCGATGAGCCCGCCTCCCCCGATGGGGACCAGGATGGCTGAGACGTCGGGGAGTTCATCGAGGATTTCGAGGCCGATGGTACCCTGGCCGGCCATGACCAGGGGATCGTCGAAGGGGTGCACGAAGAGGGCGCCGGTCTCCTTCTGGGCCTGGACTGCGGCGGCATAGGCCTCGTCGAAGTTCCTGCCGGTGAGGACCACGTCGGCGCCATACTCCTTGGTGGCCTGCACCTTCTGGGGCGGGGTGCTCTCGGGCATGAAGACGGTGGCCTGCACCCCCAGGAGGTCGGCGGAAAAGGCGACCCCCTGGGCGTGGTTGCCGGCCGAGGCGGTGATGACCCCCTTTGTCAGGGCCTCCCGGGGCTGGGAGGTCATGAAGTTGAGGGCTCCCCGGATCTTGAAAGCGCCGGTCCGCTGGAGGTTCTCGCACTTGAAGAGAAGGGGGAAGCCGAACCGCTCGCTGAAGTGGTGGGAGTGGATCAGCTCGGTGCGCCGGACCCGCTTTTTGAGGCGGTCTGACGCTTCCTGGATCAGGGTGTAGGGGAGCATCGGTTCTCCGTGGGGTTGCTAGTGGTCATGGTGGCAGTGGTCGTGGTCGTGCCCGTGGTGGTCATGGCCGTGCCCATGGTCGTGGCCGTGATGGTCGTGGTGCTGGCCGTGGCGGGGGCGGTGGCGTAGCTCCTTGATGATCGGCGGCGCCTCCACGCACCGGGTGCACTCGGCCTGGAGGGTGGTGTGGGAGATGTGGTAACGCTCGAAGAGCAGCTCTTCGAGCCGCCTGAGCACATCCGCCTGCCGCTCCTTGTGCTCGGGCTCCACATCCACGTGGGCCGACAGGGCCAGGATGTGGGAGCAGATGGTCCAGATGTTCAGGTGGTGGACCGTGTTCACCCCCTCCACTTCCTGCATGGCAATGGCCACTTCCCGGGTGCTCATCCCCCGGGGGACCCCCTCCATGAGGATGTGGGACGACTCCCGGATCACCCGCCACGACCCCCAGAAGATGACGCAGCCGATCCCGGCGGAGATGATGGCGTCCAGGAGGTACCAGCTGGTGTAGTACATGATGACGCCGCCGATGATGACCCCCACCGAGGCGGCCGCGTCGCCGATGACGTGGAGAAAGGCGCTGCGCACGTTCAGATCGTCGTGGGAGTGGCTGTGGAGGGCCGAGGCGGCGATGAGGTTCATGACGAGGCCCACCGCGGCGATGACCAGCATCGGGAGGCTCTTGACCTCCACCGGGTGGCGCAGCCGCTCCCAGGCCTCGTAGAAGATGCCGATGGCCATGAGGAAGACCGTGGCGCCGTTGATGAAAGAGGCGAAGACCTCGGTCCGGTGCCAGCCGAAGGTGCGGGTGTCGGAGGCGGGGTAGCCGGCGAGCTTGATGGCCGCCAGCGACAGGATCAGGGCGAAGAGGTCGAGAAAGACGTGGGCCGCGTCCGACAGGAGGGCTAGGGAGTTGGTCCAGATCCCACCCGCGACCTCGGCCACCAGGGTGAAGGTCGTCAGGATGATGGCATACTTGAAGCGTCCGGTGATGCTCTGGTCAAGGTGCGTTTCGGCGTGCATGGTCGGCTTCGTCCCCCCTTCCCGTCAGGGGTTCACTGTAGCAGATGCCCCTTTGGCGGGTCAAACGGAAAGAACCGCTCCCCCCTTGCATTTCCGGAGTGTTGCTGCTATCGTAGCGCGACTGTCTTTGGAGGATTCTAATATGGAAACAACCCATCACCGCCTCATTATTCTCGGTTCCGGCCCTGCCGGCTACACCGCCGCCGTCTACGCCGCCCGTGCCAACCTTAATCCGACCCTCATCACCGGACTCCAGCAGGGGGGGCAGTTGATGACCACCACCGAGGTGGACAACTGGCCCGGCGATCCCGGCGGCGTCCAGGGACCCGACCTCATGGAGCGGATGCGTCAGCACGCCGAGCGCTTCAATACCACCATGGTCTTCGACCACATCGGTAAGGCGAATCTTCGCGAGCGCCCCTTCCGCCTGGAGGGGGACAATGGCATCTATACCTGCGACGCCCTCATCATTGCCACCGGTGCCACCGCCAGATACCTGGGGCTGCCGTCGGAGGACGCGTTCAAGGGGAAAGGGGTTTCGGCCTGCGCCACCTGCGACGGTTTCTTTTATCGCGGCAAGCCGGTGGCGGTCATCGGCGGCGGCAGCACTGCCGTGGAAGAGGCCCTCTACCTTTCCAACATCGCCAGTCATGTCACGGTCATTCACCGGCGCGACAAGTTCCGCTCCGAGAAGATTCTCGCCGACCGTCTGATCGAAAAGACCAAGGGGGGTAATGTCACCATCGAATGGCACCATGTGCTGGACGAGGTTTTGGGGGACGCCACCGGGGTCACCGGCATCCGCATCCGCCACACCAGCGGTTCCACCAAGGATATCCCGGTGCACGGCTGCTTCATTGCCATTGGCCATGCTCCCAACACCCAGCTCTTTGAGGGGCAACTGGAGATGGACAACGGCTACATCCGCACCCTCTGCGGCGGCGAGGGGAACGCCACCGCCACCAGCATCCCCGGCGTCTTTGCCGCCGGCGACGTGCAGGACCAGTACTACAAGCAGGCCATAACCTCGGCTGGCACCGGCTGCATGGCGGCCCTGGACGCCGAAAAATATCTGGAGACTCTCTTGTCATGATCAGTCAGGTTCTTCTCACGGCCACTACCCTGTCTCCGGTCCACGGCCCCTGATGTTAGCCAAGGCCCTCTCCAGCGCTCTCCTCGGGATCGACGCAGTCATCGTCGACGTGGAGGTGGATATCGCCCAGGGACTTCCCCAGTTCGCCACCGTGGGGCTTCCTGACGGCGCCGTCAAGGAGAGCAAGGACCGGGTCAAGTCAGCCCTCAAGAACTCCGGTTACGATTTTCCCCCCCGCAAGATCACCGTCAACCTGGCCCCCGCCGACCTGAAGAAGGAGGGGGCCTCCTTCGACCTCCCCATCTCCATCGGCATCCTGGCCGCCATCGGCGTCGTCAAGGGAGAGCGGCTCAAGGAGTACCTCCTCCTCGGCGAGCTCTCCCTGGACGGGAGCGTCAAGCCGGTCCGGGGCTGCCTTCCGGTGGCCGTGGCGGCCCGGGACGCGGGGCTGCGCGGCATCGTGGTCCCCCTGGAAAACGCCCCCGAGGGGGCGGTGGTGGAGGGGATCGAGGTCATTGGCGTCTCGGAACTGGCCGAGGTGGTGGAATTTCTCAACGGCGACCGGGCCATCGAGCCGTTCCGGGTGAACGTGGAGGAGTTCTTCGCGCGGAGCGCCGAGGTCGGCGACGACTTCTCCGAGGTGAAGGGGCAGGAGCATGCCAAGCGGGCCCTGGAGGTAGCCGCTGCCGGGTCTCACAATATCATTATGATCGGTCCGCCGGGATCCGGCAAGACCATGCTCTCCCGCCGGATCCCGACCATCCTTCCCCGCATGTCCTTCGAGGAGGCCATCGAAACGACCAAGGTTTACAGCGTCATGGGGCTCCTGGACCGGGAGAACGCCCTGGTGGCGCAGCGGCCGTTTCGGTCTCCCCACCACACTATTTCCGATGCCGGATTGATCGGCGGAGGAAATACGCCTCGCCCCGGCGAGGTCTCCATGGCGAACCATGGAGTCCTTTTTCTTGACGAACTACCCGAATTTAAAAAGCATGTTCTGGAAGTCCTCCGCCAGCCCCTGGAGGACGGCCGGGTCTCCATCTCCCGCGCCCTCATGTCCCTCACCTATCCGTCGCGCTTCATGCTCGTGGCGGCCATGAATCCCTGTCCATGCGGATTCTTAGGAGATGCTAATCATTCTTGTTCATGTACACCCGTTATGATTCACCGCTACAGATCTCGTATTTCCGGACCTTTGCTGGACCGGATCGACCTGCATATTGAAGTACCTGCCGTAAAATACCGCGACCTTGCAGACCGCGCTGACAGTGAATCTTCCGCAGCAATCGCCGCCCGGGTCGAGACCTGCCGCAACCTCCAGCTAGAACGCTTCAAAGGGACCAAAGTCCACTGTAACGCCCAGATGCCGCCGCGTATGATCAAGAAATTCTGCGAACCCGATGCAGCCGGTCACCGCCTCCTCGAAATGGTCACCGATCGCCTCGGCCTCTCCGCCCGCTCGTATACCCGCATCCTCAAGGTAGCCCGTACCATTGCCGATCTGGAAGCTTCCGAAAACATTCGCGAACAGCATCTGGCCGAGGCGATCCAGTACAGGAGTCTGGACCGGAAGACGTCCTGACTCCCAACTTAACTCCGTCGTCTCCATATCGCCAGCCCGCCGAGACCGGCACCAAGGAGCAGCAAGGTGGATGGTTCCGGAACGGGATCTGGGTCGGGATTTGGGTCTTGTTTGGGTATGAACGTAAGATCGTCGAGACCCGGTGCTAGTCCGTTTATTACAAAATAGGAAATGTCTGCCGATGTGCGCTGGATACCGCGGAACGCGCCGGCGTTCACACTGTATGGAGTGATGATATCCGCTAAGGTCGTTACATCATAGGTTTCAAGCACATTCAGGGATGAGTCAAGGGCGCTGATCCACAGATCTCCAGCGCCAATTGCGTAGTTCATGAAGCCGCCTACGCCTGAAACGGGGCCGTCCAGGAAGTGGATAATCATCGAATCAGCGGCAGTAGTAGAAGTAAAAGCTGAAATATAGGTTTTTCCGTCACCCCAGTTGCCGTTATACATAAAGCCCCAACCGTTGAAATTTGTGTAGAGACCGCTATTGGCTTTGCTGGTGACCTCTATGTTCAGACCGTAAGAATTTACCAGTTGTATGGGGCCGACGGCGTTAAAGACGGTTGGCTGGGTGCTGAAATCAATCACCGGCATGCCCAGCATGGTATTATTGCTGGTGATGAATTCTGCTTGCGCCGTCGTAGTGAATATGATGGTCAGGCAGATAGCTAGCGATAATGTTGCTGTTATTGCTTTCATGTGTAGGCTCCTTTCAGTTTGTGTCAACATTGTTAGTAATGAATTGATGCCCCATATTCATCATGGCGTTAACCGACAAAAAAGCCGAACTGCGCTGGTGCAACCGAAACGGTGGTTGCATCCGGCAATCCGGCAAACTTGGGAGTGTGAAACTGATGAGTGTTGCGTGGAACCCAAGTTCCGTGGACTTTCCGACCCCTGATCACTCAGGATTTGGCAAACTGATTAGTTATTTTTTATTTATTAAATCACTCAAATAATTCTTGTCAAGCGTTTTGAGGAATAGTGTGGTGAGGAATAGGCCCATAAATATTGGTGTCGGGGAGTCGTAAGGAATGGAGGTTCAGAAAGTGAAGTTACAATGTCAAGCACACTCCGTCTTAATATAACAGGGATCGATATCGATACCGATTGGGAGGTTCACAAATATCAATTGCAAGGCAGTGAACACGGAGCTGTTGTTTCCTTTTACGAAGGAAATTATTTCCTATTTCTTCTCTGGTACAAGGAAATTTTTCTGACTTTCCAAGAACAGCTCGATCTACTCCCGGTTCTTACTGAACGGATTATGCCGGCCACTCAACCAGTCGGAAAGCTGTTCCGTATCTCTCCCAATTGCTTCCCCAAGACATTTTTGATTCATCCCTCTTGCTCTCTTGTACCATGCAAGCCGCCCCACTGTGTCATCCGGGCAGTCGAACGGAATATAGCCTAGAAATTTGATAATACTTGGATTATATTGCAGTTTCGGTTCGGTGCCATGTTCCCAGTTCCAAATAGAGGATTCGGTGACGCCGATGATCTTCGCGACTTCTCTCTGGAGGAGTCCAAGATCCATTCGTTTCTTGCGGATGTGTTCACCGACTGTGATGGGGAATTCGGGATAACCGGGAAGATGCTGTTTTTCAAGGGGAATTTGAATTGAGAACGAGTGCCGTCTTGAATCAGAATAGTAGAGAAAGGTGCACACACCCCTGCCCCTGCGGCTACCTGGGCGACCCCCTCCATCCCTGCTCCTGCACGCCGGTAATGGTCCAGCGCTACCGGTCCCGCATCTCCGGGCCGCTTCTGGACCGGATCGATATCCACATCGAGGTTCCCGCCGTCAAGTACCGCGATCTGGCCGACCGCAGCGAGGGTGAAAGCTCCCGGGCCATCGGCAGTCGCGTGGAGCGTGCCCGGGAGGTCCAGCGGGATCGTTTCCGGGGCTCCAAAGTTCACAGTAACGCCCAGATGACACCCCGTTTCATAAAGAAGTTCTGTGAGCCGGACGCGGCCGGCAGTCGGATGCTGGAGCTGGTCACTGATCGGCTCGGCCTTTCGGCCCGCTCCTACAGCCGCATCCTCAAGGTGGCCCGCACCATCGCCGACCTGGATGGGTGCGACGCAGTCAGGGAGCAGCATGTCTCCGAGGCAATCCAATACCGCAGCCTGGACCGCAAGGTGTCGTCGTGACACCACTCTTTCTTTTCCTGTTGTGCAGATGTCTGAAAGTGTATGCAGTATGCCGCGTCGCCTGAGCTACTCCATGAATAGTTAATAATTTTTTAGCTTGACTAAAGAATGGTGCGCAAGTAAAATCCGGTTCTAATTTTAGGTAGACACTATGGTGGTTCGGGCTGGTTTTTTTGCGCTCGAATACTTGGGAAGTGTCAACTTTTGTACCAGCGTTTACAGGCTTTGCTTGTAATCATCATCACAAAAACGGAGGTAAGAGATGTCAGAGTACGGCACACTGCAAGACCGCGTACGTTGCAAGTCACTGCTCAGCAAGGTCATGACCCCCGAGCAAACTGTCCAGTTCTTCAAGCCGGGCATGAACCTCGGTTGGTCCGGCTTCACCCCTGCCGGTTATCCGAAGGTTGTTCCCATCGCCCTGGCCGACCACGTTGAGAAAAACAACCTCCAGGGGAAGTGGAAGTTCAACCTCTTCATCGGCGCTTCCGTCGGTGCCGAGACCGAAGACCGCTGGGCCACCCTTGACATGATCGACCGCCGCTGGCCGTACCAGACCGGCAAGAACATCGCCGCCGGCATCAACGAAGGCCGCATCCGGATGGGCGACAAGCACCTCTCCCTCTTCGCCCAGGACCTGGGCTACGGTTTCTATACCAAGGACAGCGAGACCGGCCGTCTTGATCTGGCCATCATTGAAGTCTCCGCCATCACCGAGGACGGCGGTCTGGTTCCCACCACCTCCTGCGGCGTCATCCCCGAGATCCTCATGCAGTGCGACCGGATCATTGTCGAGGTGAACACCGGCGAGCCCTCCTTTGAAGGGATTCACGACATCATCGTCTGCCAAACCCCGCCGAACCGTCAGGTGATCCCTATCACCAGCGCAGGTGAGCGGGTCGGCACCACCTATGTGCCGTGCGACCCGAGCAAGATCATCGCCGTGGTCGAGTCCAAGCTCCGCGACAAGGGCCGCGCCTTTGCCGAGCAGGACGACACCTCCGAGGCCATCGCCAACCACCTCATCGACTTCTTCTCTCACGAAGTGAAGGCCGGCCGTCTCCCCAAGAACCTCCTCCCGATCCAGTCGGGCGTCGGTTCCATCGCCAACGCCGTCATCGGCGGCCTGGCCAAGGGTCCCTTCACCAACCTGACCGTCTTCACCGAGGTGCTCCAGGATACCATTCTGGATCTCTTCGATTCGGGCAAGTGCGATGCCGCGTCCGCCTGCTCCCTGTCGCTGTCCGAGAGCCCGGGCTTCCCGCGCTTCTTCGAGAACTGGGACAAGTATTTCGGCAAGTGCGTTCTGCGCCCCCTCTCCGTCTCCAACGCCCCTGAGCCGATTCGTCGTCTCGGGTGCATCGCCATGAACACGCCGGTCGAGATCGACATCTACGCCCACGCCAACTCCACTCTGGTCGGCGGCACCCGGATGATCAACGGCCTCGGCGGTTCCGGCGACTTCCTCCGCAACGGCTTCCTGAAGATCATGCACACCCCGTCGAGCCGGCCGTCCAAGACCGACCCGACCGGTATCTCCTGCGTGGTACCGCACTGCTCCCACATCGACCACACCGAGCACGACCTGGACTGCGTCGTTACCGAGCAGGGTCTGGCCGATCTTCGCGGCATGGCTCCGAAGGAGCGGGCCAAGCGGATCATCGAGAAGTGCGCCCACCCGGACTACAAGCCGATCCTCAGCGAGTACCTTGAAATCGCCACCAAGGACTGCCTTGCCCGCAAGGTCGGCCATGAGCCGCAACTGTGGGACCGCGCTTTCAAGATGCACCTCAACCTGGAGCGCAACGGCACCATGAAGATCAAGAACTGGGACGTGAAGATCGACCTCTGCGAGTAAGATCGACAGTCAGTGCCAGACACGAAAAAAGCCCCACCGGGAAATCGGTGGGGCTTTTTTCGTGTCTGCGAAGAGAAGCGACGGACGCCATGAAGGAAGTCCGTCGCCGGCAAGGGGGAGACCCCGAAGATGACGCTTTGCTCGATCAGGACTGTCGGCGGGGTTGGCCGCTCCCCTCGCGTCCCTTGGAACTGCGATATTCAACGACTGGACCGTTGGAAGTGGTGTGCTTGCCCCAGGGGGAACGCTTGGCGTTGCCGGGCCTGCCGCCTGTCTTGGCAGCGTCGCGGTTTCCGTAACTTTTCCGGGGACCGCCGGTGGAGTTCCCTGGCCTGCTTCCCCTGCCGGTGGAGACGCGGTGAAGGGGCCGGCGGGGCTCCAGACCCGGAATCTGGTGCTCGGGAAGGGTTTGGCCGATGTAGCGCTCGATCCGGGCCAGGTAGCTGACCTCGTTGAGGGAGGCGAAGGAGATGGCGATCCCCGATGCCCCTGCCCGGCCGGTGCGGCCGATGCGGTGGACGTAATCCTCGGCGAATTTCGGCAGGTCGAAGTTGATGACGTGGCTGATGCCGGAGACGTCGAGGCCCCGGGCTGCCACGTCAGTAGCCACCAGGAGCCGAATTCTCCCCTGCTTCATGGCGGCGATGGTCCGGTTGCGTGCACTCTGGGGCATGTCGCCGTGGAGTGCCGCGGCGGAGTGCCCCTGGCTCCTGAGTTCGATAGCCATGTTTTCGGCATCGCGCTTGGTGGCGGAGAAGATGATCGCCTTCCGGACGTCGCCATCGGTGATCAGATGCTGAAGCAGCCTGTTCTTGTGGGAGAGGTCGTCAGCCACGTGGAGGCGCTGCTCGATATGCTCATGGGTCGTCTTGGTGCCCGCGATCTCGATGCGCTCCGGTTCGTTCAGGAGCCGCCCCGCCAGGCGCGCCATGGTGGCGTCCATGGTGGCGGTGAAGAGGAGGGTCTGGCGGTCGGAGGGGGAGGCGGCGGCTACCCGGTCGACATCATCGCTGAAACCCATGTCGAGCATCCGGTCTGCCTCGTCGAGAATCAGCAACTCCAGGCGGGAGAGGTCGAGGCTTCTCCGGTCCAGCAGGTCCACGAGGCGCCCCGGTGTGGCCACGATCAGGTCCACCGGCGCCGAGAGGAGCCGGAGCTGCTCCCGGTAGGGCATGCCGCCAAGGATGGCGCCGCTGCGTATCCGCAGGAACTTGCCGTAGGAGCGGACCGCGTCGGTTACCTGTTGGGCCAGTTCCCGGGTGGGGGTGAGGACCAGGACGCGGGGTCCCCGGCCGGGCTTTTGGGCCGGCCGAGCCAGACGCTGGAGGGCTGGAAGGACAAAGGCTGCGGTCTTGCCGGTGCCGGTCTGGGCCGTGGCGAGAAGGTCGCGGCCCTCCAGTGCCCTGGGAATCGCCTGGGCCTGGATCGGGGTCGGGTCGGTGTAGCCGCAGGCGGCGACCGCCTTGAGAATGGGGGGGAGGAGGTTCAGTTCAGCAAACGTCATGAATCGGTTCCTTAGGTCGTTTCCAAACGCCAACGGGCACAGCCGGACGGATTGCGGGCATGCAACGCACCATGCCACGCGCGTCGCGAAGGGCGCCGTGATCGTTACCGGAAAAGACGGAAATGAGTACGCGTGTGAGCCGCAGGGCAACCTGATGCCCTGAAAGGGGACGGCAGCAACACAGGATGACTGGCATGATACATCGTCGCCAACCGTGAGTGCTGCTGCGCCGTGGGGCGTTGCCGAAAGCAGAGGGGGTTAGTGAGCGATGAAGCAAATGGCGGGGGTACTTCGTGGGTGTGCCTGAAGGCAGGTTCCGCCTGAGCGTTGATCAGTCGTCGGTCACTCTACGGGATAATTAATGAAATGACAAGGAATTATTTCCGGGCCTTGGGGTGGGCCTTGTCGTAGACTTCCATGAGGCGGTCGATGCCGACATGGGTGTACTTCTGGGTCGTGGAGAGGGAGGCGTGCCCCAGAAGCTCCTGGATGGCTCGCAGGTCAGCTCCCCCTTCCAGCAGGTGGGTGGCGAAGGTGTGCCGGAGGGTGTGGGGGGAAATCTTTCGCATGGCGGCGATCCGGAGGATATGCTTGTCCACCACGCGCCGGACGCTGCGGGAGGTGAGGCGCCCTCCCCTGGCATTGGTGAAGAGGGGGGCGTCGAGGGGGGGATGGTTTCGGGCGGCCAGGTAGCGGGAGAGGGCGGCGCGGGCGATGCTTCCCACCGGCACGATCCGCTCCTTTCCCCCCTTGCCGAGAACCCGTGCGGTGCCGTCATCCAGGTCGATCCCCCCTATGTTCAGGCCGGTCAGTTCAGACACCCGGACGCCGCAGGAGTAAAGGGTTTCGAGGATGGCCCGGTCCCGCAGGCTCAGGATGTCCGGCTCCTTTGGGGTTTCCACCAGGGCGGTCACCTCGTCGATGGAGAGGTGATAGGGGACCTTCTTTTCCTTCTTGGGGGTGGAGACGAGCTCGGCGGGATTCTTGACGAGGCGCCCGGTCCGGATCAAGTGCTTGAAAAAAGCCCGCACCGCCGCTAGCTTCCGCCCCACGGAGCTTTTGGTTTGGTCCCGGTGCAGGAGCGCGAGCCAGCGCCGGATCAGGAGGTGCGAAACCCCTTCCGGTCCCGCCGCCGCTCCCGTTTCCTGCCGGACGAACTCCCGGAACTGGGCCAGGTCCGAGCGGTAGGCGGCGAGGGTGTGGGGCGAGACGTTGCGCTCCGTTTCCAGGTGCCGGATGAAGGCTGCTATCTCCTGTTCCATGGGGACTCCTTTTTGCTGCCGACAGCATAGCAGATTTTTCCCCTAAACCGAACCCCGGTTGTTTCCGAGAGGAAAACAGGATATTCTTCTTTCGTTTCCCTGTGGTTTTGACCACGGTCAAGGCGCGGGAACGGCTTTGAAAGTAAGTTTCGGAATAGTCAATCAATCCTGGAGGTACATGAGAGCGTGAAACGGGTGGTTATTATCGGCATGGGGTTCGGCGGCATCAGGGCGGCCCGCGTTCTGGCGGGAAAGGGGCTCGACGTGGTGCTGGTGGACCGGAACAACTACCACCTCTTTCAACCCCTCCTCTACCAGGTGGGGACGGCGGGCCTCGAGCAGGAATCCATTGCTTACCCGGTGCGGGCCATGGCCCGGGAATGGCGCGGCACCCGCTTCCACCTGGCGGAGGTGGCCGGGGTCGATTTCGCGGCCCGGGAGGTGGTGACCGGCAACGGCCGCATCCCTTACGACTATCTGATTATCGGCGCCGGGAGCGTCACCAACTACTTCGGCCTCGAATCGGTGGAGCGCCACGCCTTCGACCTGAAGGAACTGGTGGACGGAGAGCGGCTCCGCAACCATATCCTCACCGCCTTTGAACGGGCCGTGGTGGAGCCCGACCCGGCGAAGCGGCGGGCCCTCATGACCTTCGTCATCGTGGGGGGCGGACCCACCGGGGTGGAATTTGCCGGGGCACTCATGGAGCTCGTCCGCTACGTCCTGGCCAAGGATTACCCGGAGTTGAGCGTCCAGGCGGCCCGGGTGGTCCTCGTGGAGGCATTCGACCGGCTCCTGGCCACCATGCCGCAGGAACTGCAGGTGTACACCCTGGAGAAGCTCCGGACCATGGGGGTGGAGGTCCTGTTCAACGCCCGGGTGGTGGATGCGGGGCCCGAGCGGGTCATCCTCCACGACGGCGCCATCATCCCGGCCCATACCCTCTTCTGGTCGGCGGGGGTCAAGGCGGCCCCCCTGGCTGCGACCCTCGGCGTCACCCCCAAGCCGGGGGGGCGGATTCCCGTGGAGCCCGACCTGACCCTTGCCGATCATCCCGAAGTCTATATCATCGGCGACATGGCGTACCTCGAGCAGGACGGAGCGATCCTCCCCATGGTGGCGCCGGTGGCGATGCAGATGGGGACCTATGCCGGCGAGGCCATCGTGGCCCGGGAGAAGGGTGAAACTCCCAAACCGTTCCGCTACCGGGACCGGGGAAGCATGGCCACCATCGGCCGGAGCGCGGCGGTGGCGTGCGCCTTCGGCATGAAGTTCCGGGGGTATGCGGCGTGGCTCGTCTGGCTTCTCCTCCACCTCTACTACCTCATCGGTTTCCGCAACCGGATCGTCGTCATGCTCAACTGGATCTGGTACTACTGGTTCCATGAGCGCCAGGTGCGACTCATCACCGAGCGGGTGGAGGAGTGAGGCACGCCGTCGCCATCGAGCGGGCCGGGGATTACCAACCCGACGTGGTCAGGCCTGCTCTGGACCGCCTTCTCAAACCCTTTGGGGGGATGGTCTCCTTCGTCAAGCCTGGGGAGAGGGTTCTTCTCAAGCCGAACATGCTTGCTGCGAAGGAGCCGGAGCGGGCGGTCACGACCCACCCTGAGCTGCTCCGGCAGGTGATCGGCCTCGTCAAGGAGGCAGGGGGAATTCCGCTCGTGGGGGACTCCCCCGGCGTCGGCGGCATCCGGCGGGTGGCGGAGCGAAGCGGTATCCTTGCCGTGTTGGAGGAGACCGGGGCTGAATTCGTCCCCTTTGACGAGACGGTGACGGTACGGGGCCAGGGGCTCTTCCGGGAGTTTCAGATCGCCCGCCCCTACCTGGAGGCGGACCGCCTCATCAACCTCCCCAAGCTCAAGACCCACGAGATGATGACCATGACCTGCGCCGTGAAGAACCTCTTCGGCGCGGTGGTGGGGGCCGCCAAGGCGGGTTGGCACCTGAAGGCGGGGGCCGACCGGGAGCTCTTTGCCCGGATGCTCCTGGAGATTTATCTCTTGCGCAGGCCCGACCTGACCATCGTTGACGGCATTCTTGCCATGGAGGGGGATGGGCCGGGAAGCGGCGACCCGCGCCCCTGCGGACTCCTCCTCGCCGGGACGAATCCGGTGGCGGTGGATGTCATCGCCGCCGAACTGGCCGGCATCCCGAAGAAGCTCCTCTGGGTGGAGCGGGCCGCCGAGAAGCTCGGCATCGACGGCTGGGACCGGGCCACCATCGACACCCGCGGCGTACCCGTTGACGAAGCGAAGGTTTCCCCCTTCCGCCTCCCCCACATTTCCGATGTCCAGTTTGGCCTTCCCCGCTTTCTCAAGAACCGGCTCCGCCACTACCTCACCTCGCGTCCCTGCGGCAATCCCGAGGTGTGCACCCTCTGCGGCATCTGTCGCGATGCCTGCCCCCCCCGAGCCATAACCATCCGGGACGGAAAGCTCCAGTTCGACTACCACGCCTGCATCCGCTGCTTCTGCTGTCGGGAACTCTGTCCCGAGGGGGCCCTCAACGTGCGGGAAGGGGCGCTCCTGAAAATGATTAAGAAATGTATATAAAGATATTTAATCGCCCCCTCCGTTGACATTCTCCGGGGGGGTGATTACTATTGAATCAGGCCCGCAAACGCGGGAACATCATTGCGAAAGGAGACCTCGGCCATGTGGACCACGATCTATATGCTTCGCCCGGTAACCCGTTGCAAGGAGGGTTGCCGACGCATGCCCGTCGCGTAGTGCGGCGGGCTTAACCACCAGCCCCCTGTCTGATGAAGACAGGGGGCTTTTTTGTGTCAACCGGTTGAGGTTTGCCTCGTTTTCATCTATACACAAAGCATAATTCCGATAGAAGATCATCCTCGCCGAGGTCCCCCATGAAGAAATTCCTCATCCCCGCCGCTGCCGTCCTCGTGGTGGCCGGCGTTGCCGCGTACTTTACCCTGAACAAAAAGCCGGAAACGGTGTTCAAGACCGCCAAGATCGAGCGGGGGGATATTGTCTCCACTGTCTCCGCCACCGGCAACCTTGCCGCCGTGGTGACGGTACAGGTGGGTACCCAGGTTTCGGGCACCATCCAGAAGCTCTTTGTGGACTACAACTCGCCGGTGAAAAAGGGGCAGGTCATCGCCCAGATCGATCCCTCCCTGTTCTCGGCCCAAGTGGAGCAGACCCGGGGAAACTATCTGAACGCCCAAGCCAACCTCCAGAGGGTGAGGGCTGATCTGGCCGATGCCCGGCGGAACCTGGAGCGGAACCGCCAGCTCCTCAAGGACGGTGTCGTCTCCCAAAGCGATTTTGACGTCGCAGACAATCGGTACCAGATGGCCCAGGCCACCGTGAAAGCGGCCGAGGGGAGCGTGGCCCAGACCCGCGGCGCCTTCAGCCAGTCGGAGACCAACCTCCGCTATGCCACCATCCGTTCGCCCGTGGACGGCATCGTCGTCTCCCGCAACGTGGACGTGGGGCAGACCGTGGCCGCCTCGTTCCAGACCCCGACCCTCTTCACCATCGCCCAGGACCTGACCCGCATGGAGATCGACACCAGCGTGGACGAGGCCGACATCAGCCGGGTGCAGGTGGGGCAGCCGGTCAGCTTCACCGTGGACTCCTATCCCGAGAACCGCTTCACCGGCACCGTCCGGCAGGTGCGCAACGCCCCGGTGGTCACCCAGAACGTCGTGACCTACGTGGTGGTGATCGACGTGGACAACAAGGACATGAAGCTCAAGCCGGGGATGACCGCCAATGTCAGCATCGAGACCGCCCGCAAGGACAATGTCCTGAAGCTCCCTTCCGCTGCGCTCCGGTTCCGGCCCAAGAAGGGGGGTGATGAGAAGGAGGCGAAGGGACAGCAGGCTGGCCAGGAGCAGCGGAGGAAAAAGCGGGAAGGTGGGCAGCAGGTCTACATCCTGGGGCCGGAGAACAAGCCGGTTCCGGTGCCGGTTAAGACCGGCATCGGCAACGATGGGCAGGTGGAACTGGTTTCCGGGAACCTCAAGGAAAACGACCAGGTGATCATCGAACAGGTTACCCCGCAGCAGAAAAAATCGGGCGGCATGGGCGGACCCATGGGGCCGAGGTTCTAGATGGGCGAGGTGGTCAAAATAACCGACGTCACCAAGGTCTATACCATGGGAGACCAGCGGGTTGAGGCCCTGAAGGGGATATCCTTCACGGTCTCTCAGGGGGAGTTCGTCGCCATCATGGGGGCCTCGGGTAGCGGCAAGTCCACCTGCATGAACATGCTCGGCTGTCTCGATGTCCCGACCAGCGGCGAGTATCTCCTGGAGGGGGTGAATGTGGGGGGGCTCTCCCGCAACGAGCTGGCCGAGATTCGCAACCGCAAGATCGGTTTCGTGTTCCAGGGATTCAACCTCCTGGCCCGGACAACGGCCCGGGAGAACGTGGAGCTGCCCCTGGTCTACGCCCGGGTGCCGGCGGCGGCCCGCCGGGAGCGGGCACTGGCGGCCCTGGAACGGGTGGGGCTCGCCGGCCGGGCCGACCACTACTCGAACCAACTTTCCGGCGGCCAGCAGCAGCGGGTGGCCATCGCCCGGGCACTGGTGAACGAGCCGGCCATCATTATGGCCGACGAGCCCACCGGCAACCTCGACTCCCGGACCACCGTCGAGATCATGGCCATCTTCCAGGAACTGAACCGCCACGGCATCACTATCCTCATGGTCACCCACGAGCCCGATGTGGCCGCCTTCACCGGCCGCCATCTCGTCTTCCGGGACGGCACCATCATCGCCGATTCGCCGAACGCCTCCCCTGCCGTGGCGTCGCCGGCCCAGGGGGAGGCCCCATGACGACCCTCTGGCAAAGTCTCCTGATCGCCCTCCGGGCGCTGCGGGTCAACAAGATGCGGGCACTCCTGACCATGCTCGGCATCATCATCGGGATCGCCGCCGTCATCGCCATGGTGGCCATTGGTGCCGGGGCGAGCAAGATGATCTCCGACCAGATCTCCAGCATCGGGAGCAACCTCCTCCTGGTCCTTCCCGGCTCCACCACCAGCGGGGGGCTTCGGACCGGGGCCGGCGGCACCCCGACCCTCACCTATGACGACGCCCGGGCCATCAAGGCGGAATGCCCGTCGGTGGAGAATGTGGCCCCTACGGTGCGGGGCTCGGCCCAGATCGTCTACGGCAATCAGAACTGGTCCACCATCGTGATGGGGTGCACCCCCGAGATGGTCGTCGTCCGGGACTGGCCCCTAACAACCGGCAGAAACATCTCTCAGCCCGATGTGGACGGCGCCACCAAGAACTGTCTCATCGGCCAGACCGTGGCCGAGAACCTTTTCGGCGATGCCGATCCCATCGGCAAGATCATCCGGATCAAGAAGATACCGTTCACCGTCATCGGGATTCTGGACCACAAGGGGCAGTCTCCCCAGGGGACAGATCAGGACGACGTGATCTTCGTGCCGCTGCGCACTGCCCAGCGCAAGCTCTTCGGCAGCCAGTTCCCCAACACGGTGGGCGCCATGATGATCCAGGCGAGAAGCGCCGATGTCCTCAAAAAGGCCGAGGAAGAGGTGACTGCGCTCCTGGACCAGCGCCACCGGATCGGTCCGAGCCGGGAGCGGGACTTCACGGTGCGCAACCTGTCGGAGATCCTCGCGGTATCGGAGCAGTCCTCCAAGGTCATGTCGATCCTCCTGGGGGCCGTGGCCTCCATCTCCCTAGTGGTCGGCGGCATCGGCATTATGAACATCATGCTCGTCTCGGTCACGGAGCGGACCCGGGAGATCGGCATCCGGATGGCCATCGGCGCCAAACAGCGGGACATCCTCCTCCAGTTCCTGACCGAGGCGGTGCTCCTCACCACGGCGGGGGGGATCATCGGCATGGGGCTTGGGGTGGTGGGGGCCATGGCGGTCTCGAAGATCATGCAGTGGCCCACCCTCATCTCCACCCAGGCGATCGTCATTGCCTTCCTCTTCTCCGCCGGCGTCGGCGTCTTCTTCGGCTTCTACCCGGCCCGCAAGGCGGCCAACCTGAACCCCATCGAGGCGCTGCGGTACGAGTGAGTCCCGCCAGGGACGCAATGAACGAAAAAGGGGAAAGGCTGGTCGGCCTTTCCCCTTTTTCGCTCTATCCATCTTGTTCTGAATGGTTCCTATTCCGGCTTCGGCTTCTCCCCCGCCGGTTTCTTCCGGGGCCCGCGGCGGCGCTTCTTCGCCTCCCCTTCTCCCTCTTTCTTCTCCCCTTCCGGGTGCTTCCGGCCGTGGCGGGTCGGCCCCTTGGCTCGGGTCTCGTGCCCCTTGGGCTTCGGTTTCACCCGCTTGAAGTCGTGGACGAAGAGGTCGTCCTCGGCCCACTCCACCGGGATCTTGTCCTTGATGTACTCGTGGATCGCCTCCAGGTGGAAGGCGCCGTCCTCATCGGCCATGGAGATCGCCTTTCCCTCGGCGCCGGCCCGGGCGGTGCGGCCGATGCGGTGGACGTAGTCCTCGGCGTCCTGGGGAAGGTCGTAGTTGATGACGTGGGAGACCCCGTCGATGTGGAGGCCGCGGGAGGCGACGTCGGTGGCGATCATGATCGGGAGCTTGCCGTTCTTGAAGTCCTCCAGAATCCTCATCCGCTTGCGCTGCTCCACGTCGCCGGAGATGACCCGACAGGGGAAGTCGTTGGCGTTGAGCCGCTCGTCCAGGAACTCCGCTTCCCGCTTGGTGTTGACGAAGATCATGGTCCGTTCCATCACCTTCGTGCGGAGGAGACCCAGGAGGAGCGGGAACTTCTCCTTGCGCCCCACGTGATAGAGTATCTGCTGCACCTTCTCGGCGGTCATCTGCTCGGGGGTGACCGCCACCTTCTCGGGGACGTTCATGAATTCGTAGGCCAGCTCCATGACCCGCTGGTTGAGGGTGGCGGAGAACATGAGGTTCTGGCGCTTGTCGAAGGGGGGGAGCCGCCGGAGGATGAAGCGGAGGTCGGCGATGAACCCCATGTCGAACATCCGGTCCGCCTCGTCGATGACGAGGACCTCGATCTCCTTGAGGGAATAGACCTTCTGCTTCAGGTAGTCAATGAGGCGCCCCGGGGTGCCGACCACCACGTCGGCCCCTTCCTTGAGGGCGCTGCGCTGTTTCATGTAGTCGACGCCGCCGTAGATGGCCTGGATCACGAAGCCACAGTGGGCCCCGAGGGCCTGGGCGTCCTTCTCGATCTGGACCACCAACTCCCGCGTGGGGGCCAGGATCAGGGCGCGTGGATTGCGGGTTTCCCCTTCCTTTGGATTCTTCAGGAGGCGGGTGAAGAGGCTGATGAGGAAGGCGGCGGTTTTGCCGGTACCGGTCTGGGCCTGACCGGCCACATCCTTGCCGGAAAGTGCCAGGGGAAGGGTCTTTTCCTGGATCGGGGTGCAGTCGGTGAAGCCGGTGTCGGCGATTCCCTGTTGCACCTCTTCGGGGAGGTTTAAGTCGGTGAATTTCATCTGGTGTTCCTTTTTTTCGTTATTTCAACCAGATAGCTATAGCACAGGAGGTCGGGAATGGCAAGAAAAGCGCTTCCGAGCTTCCGGGCTTTTGTGGTATGGTACGCCCACTTCAACCCCGAGGAACCGACAAGAATGCAGCGCATGATCGAAATTTCTTCACCCTTTTTCCTGAACCCTGACGAACTGTCAACGCCCGCCGATTGGGCCGCCGTCTTCGGCAACGCCAATCCCCTGGCACTGGAGATCGGCTGCGGCATCGGCGACTTCATCGCCAAGACCGCCAACGATAATCCCGGCACCAACTATATTGCCATCGACTTCTACAACAAGGGGTGCGACAAGACCTGCCGCCGCCTCGAACGGCTGGCTATTCCCCATGTCCGTGTCGTGCGGGACGAGGCCCGCAAGTTCATCGTCGAGCGCATTCCCAAGAGCTCCCTCTGTGCTGTCCACATTAACTGCCCCGACCCGTGGCCCAAAAAACGTCACCGCAAGCGCCGGCTTGTGAACCGGGAGTTCGCCGCGTTTATCCGCGAGTATCTGGCACCGGGGGGCGATTTCTACTTCGCCACCGACTTTGACGACTACGGCATCGATGTGTCGGAGTTCATGCCGGGAGTGGAGGGGTACGCGAACATGCTCGCCCCGGACCGTTACCGCCACGAGTTGGAAGGGTACCATCTCTCCAAGTACATGATGAAGTTCATGGCCGAGGGGAAGCGGATATACTTCGTCCACTACCGGAAATCGGCGGAGAGCGCTGAATGAGTGACGAGACCTTTTACCTAACCGCTGAACTTCCCGGCACCGGCGGGACCATCAAGGAGACCGTCGACGATTTCGTGGTGGAGGAGATTCCCCTCTACCTCCCCTGCGGCGAGGGAGAGCACGTCTACGCCCTCATGGAAAAGCGGGGGGTGACGACCCTGGACGCCATCCGCCGCCTGGCCCGGGCACTGAAGCTCTCCGAGCGGGACGTGGGGTATGCGGGCATGAAGGATGCCCGGGGGGTGACCCGCCAGACCGTGTCGCTCCCCCGGATGAAGCCCGAGGAGGTGCTCGCCCTGGAGCTTCCCGGCATCCGCATTCTCTCGGCGGTGCGGCACCGGAACAAGCTGAAGCTGGGGCACCTGGCGGGAAACCGGTTTCGGATCCGAGTCAGGGGGGTGGTGTCCGACGCCCCGGCCCGGGCCACGGCGATCCTGGCGGTGCTGGAACGGCGCGGCGTCCCCAACCGCTTCGGGGAGCAGCGCTACGGTGCTCAGGGGAACAGCCATCTCATCGGCCGGGCCATGCTGGCCGGCGACTGGCGCGCTGCGGTGGATCTCCTCATGGGCGATCCGGCAAAGGTTACGGGGGAGGCATGGCGGAGCGCCATCGAGGCGTACCAACGAGGGGAACTGGAGGAGAGCCAGCGCCTCTTCCCGGGCCACTGCCGCACCGAGCGGGACGTCATCCAGCGTCTCGTGAAGCGCCCCGACGACTTCGAGGGGGCCTTCCGCGCGGTCAATCCCCGGCTCAGGAAGCTCTACCTCTCCGCCTGCCAGTCGGCTCTTTTCGATCACGTGGTGGAGGCCCGGCTCGACTCCCTCGACACCGTCCAGGAGGGCGATCTGGCCTGGAAGCACGCAAACGGCGCCTGTTTCCTGGTAACGGACTCCGCGGCCGAAGCGCCACGGGCGGAGCACTTCGAGATCTCCCCCACCGGGCCGCTCTTCGGCTGCCGGATGATGATGCCCGAGGGTGAAGAGGGGGCGCTGGAACGGTCGCTCCTGGCGGCCGAAGGGGTGGAGCCGGCCAGTTTCGACCTTCCCGGCGGGCTCCGGATGGAGGGGGAGCGGCGACCCCTTCGGGTTCCCCTGGGGGATCCCCGGGTTTTCGCGGACGCTGACGGGCTGGTGCTGGAGTTTTCGCTTCCCAAGGGGAGCTACGCCACGGCAGTCCTGCGGGAGGTCGTGAAGGGGGGTAGGCTGGATTGAATTACGCCCGCGGCCTGGAGAAATCGCGGTAAAAGCCGATACAATGTAAAACAGCCGCAATGCAGCCGATTCCCCATGGGGAGGTGCTCTATGGAGCATGATCGCGAGTGGTACGACGTCAACATCTTTCGTCCCCGGAAGGGGTACATGACCGGCGAGGTGGTGATCATCCTCTTCGTCCTCCTTGGCTGGGCTGTGGCCAACTTCGGCGTCCAGGCCATCCTCTGGCTCCTCTCCGAAACTCCCCAGGGGGAGGGTATCCTGACTCGCCTCACCTTCCTTTCGTTCCCCTGGCATTTCTGGTTCACGGCCCAGTTTCTCCCCCTCTGGTTCATCATTCTCTGCATCCTCTTCAATATTTACATCGACCGGCACACGGAGCAGCACAGCAGAAGGAAGGATCGAAGCCATGACTGACGCGGGGCCCAATCTCATACCCCTCATCATTGTCACCCTTGCCCTTGCCTCCTTCATCGTGGCGGGGCTCCGCGCCCGGGCCCGGAGCGCCAGCGATTACGGCATCGGTGGCCGCTACATCGGCCGGATCGGCGGCGGGGCCGCCATCGCCAGCAACTGGATGAGCGCTGCTAGCCTCCTCGGCATGGGGGGACTCCTCTACCTCCACGGGTATTACGCCCTGGCCTACGTGATCGGCTGGACCGGCGGCTACGTACTCCTTCTGGTCCTCATGGCGGGACAGATCCGGCGTTTCGGCAAGTACACGGCGCCGGACTTCGTGGGGGACCGCTACGCGTCGCCCATGGCAGGGCTCATTTCAGCCGGCATCTCCATCACCATCTCGATCATCTATTGCACGGCCCAGTTCAAGGGGATCGGGATGCTCTTCGGCTGGCTCTTCGGCACCGGCTATCGCAACGGCGTGATCCTGGGAGCCGTCGTGGTGGTTGGGTACGTGATCATCTCGGGGGTGCTGGGTGTGGCCCGCAACCAGCAACTCCAGTACACGCTTCTCATTGTCTCCTTCATTCTCCCCCTCATGGTGCTGGCGTACAAGCTCGGCTACTTCTGGGTTCTCCCCCAGTTCGGCTATGGGGTGGCCATCCAGGACCTGAAACGGGAGTTCGGCATCAACTTCGCCGCCCCATTTGCCTCGGGTTCCCTCTTTCAGTGGATATCCCTCTGTTTCACCCTCATGGTGGGGACCGCAGGGCTCCCCCACGTGCTGTCGCGCTTCTACGTGGTCCCCAACATCCGGGACGCCCGGTGGAGCCTCGTGTGGGGGCTCTTCTTCATCGCCCTCATCTACTGGTCGGCTCCGGCCTACGCCGTCTTTGCCCGGCTCCTGGAGGCCCGAACCGGAATGACCCTTCCGCCTGCCGCGGCCGAGAAAATGGCCGACCTTATCGTTATAAGGACAGCGGTCATGGGGGGGCTTCCCCCGTGGATGATCGGGATTCTCGCCGCCGGGGCCGTGAGCGCCGCCTTTTTCACCGTGGCCGGGCTCCTCATCACCGGCGCCTCCTCTTTTTCCCACGACATCTACTACCGTTTCATCAACCCCCGGGCGTCGGAGACCACCAAGATGGCCCTCTCCAAAGCGGCGGTGGTGGCCCTGGCCGTGGTGGTGCTGGTGATCGCCATGGACCCGCCGGGACTCATCGCCGAGATTACCGCCGTGGCCTTTGCCCTGGCCGGCAATACCATTTTCCCCGCGTTCCTCCTGGGTATCTGGTGGGGGCGGGCCAACCGCCACGGGGTTATCGCGGGGATGCTGACCGGGGTCGTCATTACCTTTTCGACTCCCCTATTCGGCCGTTTTCTGCCGGTGGTGGCGGATATTTTCCCCCTTACCTCGTCGGCCTTTTTCGGCGCGCCGGCCGTTATCGCCGTAATGGTAGCGGTGTCGCTCCTGACCCCTCCGCCCCCTGAAGAGGTCCGGCGGTTCCTGGCCGAGCAGGTTCACGGCCACATGGACTGACTATGACGGTAAAGGAGCAGTGACATGGCGCTGTTACTAGGTGCGAGGGGGGAGGATATCCTTACCCGGCGCGGGACCGCCGAGTTCATCGAGCAGGTGCGCCAGGGACTCTATGCCCGCATGGCACACCTGTCGGCCGGGGACGAGGAACTGCTGCTCCTGGGGGTAAGGAATGCTCTGGAAGAGGAACTGGCGGCTGAACAGGGGTGCCGGGAGGATTTTTCCCGTGTCCTGGACGAAGCCGACCAGGCAGAGGATGTCCGGGAGCTCATGCCGATCCAGGACCGGCTGCGGGCCATGGCGGCCGATTACTTCAGCCGTCGCGGATCGGTTGCGGCCTACCACCTTATGCGCACGGTGGCCCTGGACCGGATCACGGGGGCAGTCCTGAGGATAACCTTGAGCCAGATGGCGGCGGGAGGTGTGGGGGTGCCGGCCGGGCGCTGGTGCTGGATGGCCCTCGGCGCTGCGGGGCGGGGGGAGGTGAGCCGGTTCGATGCCTGCGATTTTCTGTTGGTCCACGAGGAAATCGAGGCCGGATCGTCCTTTGTGGGGTTCAGCGGCAGGCCAGCCCCCCTGCTGGAGCGGTTGAGTATTGGCAGCCGCGCGGGTATCACCCCCGCCTCTTCCTCATGGCGCGGGAGTCTCACGGAGTGGCGCCAGCGGATTGCCGCCAGGGCGGTCGAGGGGGGAGGAGACATGGAGTGGCTCGTCCGCCTGGCCGATCTGCGCCTGGTGGCCGGCGATCCCTCCCTTGCCGCCGAAATGGTCAACCTGGTCCGGTCCGCTCTTTCGGTCCAGATCGATCCCCTGCGGGAGATCGCCCGGCGGACGGCAATGATGCAATCGGGCTTCGACTTCTTCGGCAGGCTCCGGCTGGAGCGGGGGATGTTCAATCTGGCCCTCTACGGTATAGGTCCCCTTGTGGCCAACGTGCGGATCATGACGGTACGCTTCGACATTCAGGAAACGGCGACAACGGAGCGGATCCGGGGACTTCTCTACCAGGGGCGCATTGACGTGGAACTGGCGGAACGGCTCCTGCGGGCCTGGAACTGTTTCTACCGCCATGGCATCCGGCGGGAGATTGCGGGGGAAAACGGCATTCTCGTTGATACCGAAGAATTCGGAGAGGATGCCGAGCGCGAGCTCCACGCGAGCCTCGAAGCGGTGGGAAGCCTCCAGAAGATCGTTTACAGCAGTATCAGTGGGCAGGGGTAGGCGGGATGCGGATATCCCTCTCCACCGGCACCCTCTTTACGTTTCCCCTCGGCAAGGTCATGGCCATTGCCCGGGATGCGGGGTTCGACGGGGTGGAGCTCATCGTCAATCAGGACTTCCAGAAGGTCAACTGCCGCACCCTCATCCGGGAGCTTGCGGAAATCCTGCCGATTCACTCCATGCACGCCCCCTTCATGCCCCTGGATGGCTGGGGAAGCTCCATCGACTCGCTGAAGCGGTGCGTGGAACTCTCGGCCGACTGCGGCGTTCAGCTGGTGAATTTCCACCCCCCCTCGTGGATGGGGTTCGAACTGGGGTTCTGGCGCTGGCTCTACCGGGTGATGGATTTCCAGAAGGAGGTGGGGCAGGGGGGGGTCATCGTCACCCTGGAGAACATGCCGTGGGTGGGGAAACGGGTCAGGATGAACCCCCATATCCTCTCCAGCACGACGAAGTTCATCGACTTCATCCAGGAGCGCAACCTCTTCATGACCTTCGACACCACCCACATGGGGTCGGGGAAGGCCAACTTCATCAACGACTTCTATCTCTGTTACAACAGCGGCCGGATCAGGAACATCCACTTCTCAGACTATGGCCACGGTCGCGAGCACCTGCTGCCGGGACACGGCATCCTTCCTCTTACCCGCTTTCTCAATCATCTGCGCAGCACCGGCTACAACGATACCCTGACCCTCGAACTCTCCCCCGAAGAGTTTCCCCGCGACGAACGGATCATCGTTGAAAGCCTCAGGGAAATTCTCTCCTATCTCCGCAAGGAGACCGAACACCCTATCCCCTGACGATGTAGACCGAGCAGGGGGAGTTCTTTACCACCTTGTGGGAAACGCTTCCCAGAAGTTTCCGTTTCAGGAATCCCTTCCCCGAACTACCGATCACGATCACGTCAATCTGTTCCTTTTCCGCGAAATCAATGAGCTCGTCCGCGGGATCGCCATACACCACCTTGATCTCGAGGGGGATATCCGCCTCCCTGGCGTTCTTCTCGATGACATAGAAGACCCGCTCCCTCAGTTCGTCCCATTCCTTGGTTTCCGTGATGGGAGGCGGGGGGACGAAGTCGGTGAAGGTGCTCCGGGGTGCATTGGGGAGGACCAGCATGGCGTAGATTTTGCTTTTGAACTGGCTTGGGTTCCCCGCAGCCATCCGGACCGCTTCCTCGGCTGCTTTGTCGGAGAAGGGGGAGCCATCAATGGCCACGAGGATTTTTTTACGCAGGTTGAGCATGGAGAATCTCCTGGAATAGAACAGACATGGAGTTGTCCGGGAGTCTCGCCGGCTCCTGGGTAAGGCGGGAAAAATAATCGATTGGGATGAGGTTATGGTATGAGGCCATCGACATCGGCCGACGCTATCTCCGTGGGACGACTATAAAATAAATAATGAGTCTTGACAATTATAAAACGATATTCTACAGTTCAAGGGGTTTTCGCATAAATATATAACGGAGAAGTGGGTCTTGACAATGGAGTGACGGTTTCTGGCAGAGACGTTACCCTTGACTTATTTCCCCTTAAAGCTTATGTAAGAAGGCTTATTTCTTTCTGTGAAAGAGGAGGGCCAATGGCCAAGAAGGATAAATCGGAATATATCATTCAGGCGGTCGATCACGCCCTTGACCTTCTTGAGCAGTTTCATGAAGATGTGGACGAACTCGGCGTTACGGAGCTCTCCAAGCGGCTGAAACTCCACAAGAATAACGTGTTCCGGCTCCTGGCCACCCTGGAGTCGCGGGGCTATATCGAGCAGAACAGGGTTACGGAGAACTACCGGCTCGGGCTCAAGACTCTGGAACTGGGGCAGACCTTCATTAAGCAGATGGGACTTCTGCGCCAGTCGCGGCCGGTGCTCGAGTGGCTCGTCAAGGAGTGCAACGAGACCGCCTACGTGGCGATTCTCAAGGAGCAGAGCATTGTCTATCTGGATGTGGTGGAGACCGACCTCACCGTGCGGGTTGTACCCCGTGTCGGCTCCCGGCTTCCGGCATACTGCACCGCAGCGGGAAAGGTTCAGATTGCATACATGCCCGACGAAGAACTTGATGCCTTTTTCCCTGTCAAAGAGCTCAAGCCGTACACTCCCAATACGATCACCGACCGTGACGTGCTGAGAAAGCACCTGATGGAAGTGGCGGAGCAGGGGTACGCCATCGACAACGAGGAACTCGATCTGGGGGTCCGCTGTGCCGGCGCGCCGATCCGTGACTATACCCGCCGGATCATCGGCGCGGTCAGTCTTTCCGGGCCATCCATGCGTTTTACCGACGAGAGGATGGCAAAGGAACTCATTCCCCTCATTACGCAGGCCGCCGATGAGATTTCCATGAAACTCGGCTACCACAAATAAAAAAACCCCCGGATTTACCGGGGGTTTTTTTCTATTCTCTCCCTCCAAAGGGCAACCACCTGCCGTTCCGTCTCCTCTGACGTCCCCCGGTTGTCAATGACGGCCGAGCCATAGGAAGCCTTTTCGTCCATGGGCATCTGGGCTGCGAGTCGCTGTTCAGCCTCCCCTCGCCCGATTCCGTCGCGCTCCGTAAGTCGAGCGAGCTGTGTCTCCCGATCGGCGTACACTACCCAGATATCGTCAACCCGGCCAGCCGCTCCCGCCTCGATGAGCAGGGGCGCCACGTAAAAGACCGCTGGTGCGTCGGAGCGGTGGGCCTCTGTCAGCCGCGCTTGTGACAGGCGGGCGATGGCGGGATGGGTTATGGCCTCCAGGCGTCGCCGCGCATCCGGATTGGCGAAGACGATGCGCCCCAGCGCTTTACGATCAATGGTGGCGTCCGGCAGGAGGACCTCCGTGCCGAAGGCGGCCACGATGGCCCGGTGGGCCGGGGTGCCGGGGAGAACAGCTTCCCTCGCGAGGAGGTCGGCATCGATAATCGTGGCGCCGAGTCGTTCCAATATCCGCGCAACGGTACTTTTTCCCGACGCTATCCCACCGGTCAGTCCTATGACTAGCATGGCTCCCTCCCCTGATGACCAGGAACCATTCCATACTTTGTTAAAGCTGTCAATCGGGAAGGGGGCCCGAAGCGGCAGGCTCACTGGGAGGCGACGATGGCGTCATCTTCCAGTCGGAAGGTGATTCCTCCTTCCATGTCATCTTTCACTTCGAGGGTCTTGGTGCCGATGGAAATGACAACGCCGCTCAATACGGCCCGCTCCACGCGTATCAGGGCATCGGAGGCCTGTTCGAGCCTCTTTTCGAGCCGTTTCTTTTCTCCCTTGAGTTCCGATAGCGCCGTCACGAGCTTGTCCTTGGCCTGGCGGGTCTCATTGATCTGCTCGGGGGTGCCTTTGAGTGGGGTAGAGGCAAAGTAGTCAAGTTTCTTGGTCAATTCGTCGAGTTCACGCTCCGCTTCAGCGATCTTCAATTTGACGGTGGAGAGCTTTTCCTTTACGTGGGGATTAACCCCCACGCTCACTGTGGTGTGGACTCCCGCGTGGGAACCGAGGGTTACTGCCTGGATCCGCGATACCGCCTGACAGGACCCGCCGATGATGTGCCCTTTCGTGGTCCCCTCCTGGCCGACCACGACCTGGGTGCCGGCCACTAGGTTGCTTTGCATGGCAAATCCTGCAATCTGGATCATGCCGCCGGCCTCCACAAGGGAGTTTTCCACAAAGAGCGCCTCAATGTTACCCTTTGCGCGGATTAGGGCGCGTTCCTGGCCTGACTTACCCTTGGGATCCCGGTTCTCTCCTGGCCCGATAATCCCTCCCCGCACCACAATGTCCCCCTGCGCCTCAAGGGTGGCCCCCTCGACGACACCGCCGACGGTGATGTCGCCCGTGGCGCGCACCGTCATCCCTGGGGTAATATCCCCTGAAATGTCGACGGAACCCTTGAAGGTGATGTTGCCCGATGAAAGGTCGACATTTTTGATCTTTATGACCGGCTCGATCATGACGCCGTTGGCCACGAGCACCGGTTGTCCGTCGATGGCGGCAATGAGAAGGTCGGGGTCGTCGGGGGCAAAGGTCGTGCCGGGCAGATTCGGGGTGAACTGAAGATCCTTTGCCGGTGGTGCCGGGACCTCCTTTCCCATGATGTTGGTACCCGGCTTTCCCGGGGTCGGAGGAATCCGGCGCATGAGGGGATCACCCGCCTTGACGCTGCTGATCTCTCCCCTGTCACGATAGTCGACGGTTTCGTTGTCCTGAAGTTCGGGTTGCCGGTCGCGTGCCTGGGGGATCAGGCTTACCAGTTCTGCGTCGGTCCCCTGCTCAGGGGGAACTCCCCGCGCAATGAGCAGGTCCGTGGCCTCGCCGGCCTCTATGGCCGTCTCGATTTCATCTGTGAGGACTCCATAGATAACCCCCTGCTCTCTGAGGGCCTGGTGCAGCTGTTCCGGGCGTACCGGTTTCCCGCCATAGGGGCGGGTCAGGGTCAGATAGGCCTCGATGTTGTCAGGAGTGTTGCGGATGATGTAAGTCCCGTCGCGTTGTTCGCCGACATCGTAGACGAACTCCTGGGTGGCGGCATTATAGCGCTTGATGAGCTCCACGAGGGCATGGTCGTAGATGAAGAGATCGGCGAAGCCGCCGGCGACGAGGGCATGCCTCAGGAAGCCGAGGTTTACGGAGGCTTTCTCGGCCGCAGGCACATAGATGGCCTTGAGCTTGCGGTCATCGGCGAGCCTGAAGGTGAGACCCGAAGGGTTTGAGGGGGATTCTCCCATGCTTCCACCTTACTCGGTTGGGTGTTGTTGAGTCTCTCTGAAGACGTGCGTCTATAGGCATACTCATCGGATGGATGTAAAAAAACTTGAGCCACCCCAAGCAATTTGTGTGAAGGGGGATTAGAGCAAAAGCGTACCGTCCCTCAACAGCACCGTGGGGGAGCCATCAGCGGTTACGGCGGTAAGGGTTGGTCGGTAGAAGACGTAGTCCTCGTGAAACGGCGCCTGGACCGTGCCGCCGAAACCTGAATTGTCACCGAGGGCGATGTGGATAGTGCCGAGAATCTTCTCTGCTTCGAGTATGTTGTCGGGCCTGGTAGCACGGTCATTGGTTCCAATGCCGAGTTCGGCGATGTTGCGGTTTTTTCCGTTCTCGGCGAACCGGCGTTCAAGCCACTCCCGATGGGGTTCGTCGCCGCGGATATCGGTAACGATTCCGTTGCGCACGATTAGTTCCACGGGGGAGGAGAGCTTTCGGGTCGGTCCATACTCCAGCACCATGACCCCTTCGCTTGTCCCTTCGAGGGGGGCCAGGTAGACCTCGCCGGCCGGGAGGTTGCCGAAGCTCCCCGGTGCGGTCAGGAGGCCGTCGTCTCCCTCGGCCTGTCGACCCATCTTGCCGATCCGCATCCGCGTCCCGTTGGGGGTTTCGATAAGGATTTCCGTTGCTTCGTTGACTGCCGCCGCAAGCTGTTTGGTCCGTTCTGCCAGGGCATGCCAGTCGATCTGCATGGAGGTAAAGAACATTTCGGGATCGAAGTGGGGGAGACTCGCGAAGCGTCCTCCGGCCGCGTTCACGAGGGACCGGAAGCGGGTATGGCTCGTTGAGTTGTTTGCCAGGGCCACCACCACGTCAACCACGTCACGACGGGAGGCGAGTATCAGTACCCTGGAGCGCTCGACATCGTCCGCTGTAGCCTCTTTTGCCAACAGGCGCGGCAGGATGCCCTCGGCGGCAAGCGTGTCGACAATGCCATTCCCGAAGGCTGACCGCCAGAGAGTTTCCGGCGGCTCGGCTCCCGATGCGGCAGTTGCGGGGAAAGAAACGAAATCCGTCCTTCCGTACGTTGTTTCCGCGAAACGGGCGGCTTCCTCTGCTACCTGCAATAGGCGTTCGCGGCGGTTCCGTTCGGAAGGGATTGGTGCCTCGTCGATGCGGATCGTGTCACTGAAAACAAGTACCCGTTCTCCGCTACGAATCCCCATATTAATCTCAAATAGCGATCTGAAAGCATCCTGATACATTACAGGCTCCTTTTCCGTATGGATGGGTCACGACTGGTGGCTGTCCGGGAACTATACCAGAGGGGGAGAGGTGGAGCAATCATAAGGGAAAACCAATGATTTGTTATTTTTTCCCTTGATTTATCAAAGGATGTTGTGATAGATATTGCATACTGTATACAATTGTGGCTAGCTAAAACAATTAATAAATATAAGTGGTTAAGTGATATAGATCCTGTCTGTGAAGGTCTGAACGGAGGCGTGCGTGGCACAGGTGGTTTTTTCGAGCTGGGGAGGGACTGTCGTCGATAATCGCGCGGGTAGCGAGGCGAAGGACGCAAGCTTCAGGCTCCCGACTACCCTGGACGGTGACCGGGCGTTGGCCGCCTTTATGGGGTGGGACGGCATCATTGTTTTCGATAAGGGTGTCGATGTGCCGGCCATGGCCGCGGAATACATGAAGAGGGTGCAGACCCTGTACTGTTGCGGCAAGTGCACTCCGGGCAAGAAGGGGACCCGTGTCCTTATGGACGCATTGGCCGCCATCGTCGAGGGGAGAGGGACTGAAGCCCAGCTGGATACTATTGCCGATCTGGGCGATCTCCTGGCAAACTGCAAGTGTACCCTCTGCCAGTCGTCCACGGTGCCGGTCATTGATGCGGTAAAGCATTTCCGCGATGACTTCCTTGCCTACGTCAATGGCGCCAAAAAGCCCACGGCAAGCCATCGCTATATCGAGAAGTACACCGCCCCGTGCATGGACCGCTGTCCCGCCCATATCGACATCCCTGCGTACATCGAGGCCATAAAGGAATACCGCTTCGACGAATCGCTTCACGTCATCCGCGATAATATGCCTCTTCCCTCTGTCTGTGGACGGGTTTGCCCCCATCCGTGCGAAACCCACTGTCGTCGCAAAAACGTGGATGATTCGATCAATATCATGGTACTCAAGCGCTCTGCGTCCGACTACGAGTGGATGCATAATGTTGCGCCTCCCATGAAGCCGAAGCCCCGCAAGAATAAGACGGTTGCCATTGTCGGGGCCGGGCCTGCTGGCCTTGCCTGTGCCTATTACCTGGCTCTTGAAGGATATCCCTGCACCATCTACGAAGCTCTTCCCGAAGGGTATGGCGGCGGCATGATCGCCGTGGGTATCCCCCCCTACCGGCAACCGCGGCACCTGCTGCAGCGGGACATCGATATTATCGCCTCCATGGGGGTTGAGCTCATCTACAACACCCGCATCGGCGTTGACATCTCCCTCGAAGAACTCAAGAGCAAGTACAATGCTGTCTTTCTCGCTCCCGGCGCCCACCGCTCGAAGCCCATGGGGGTCGAGGGTGAGGACAAGGGGTACAAGGGGTTCCTCAGGGGAGGGATCGATTTCCTCCGTGAGGCCTATATGGGGCGCCCTACCGGCATGGGTAAGAAAGTGGTTGTCGTGGGCGGCGGTAACACTGCCATCGACTGCGTCCGTGTTGCTCTGCGTGAAGGGGCCGAGGAGTCGATCCTCCTTTATCGCCGCTCCCGGAAGGAGATGCCGGCCGACGTGTGGGAGGTGGATGGCGCCGACGAGGAGGGGGTACGCTTCGAGTTTCAGGTGCTTCCCACCAAAATCATCGTCGACCAGAACGAACAGGTTACTGGCGTCGAGTGTGTCCGGATGGCCCTCGGAGAGCCCGACGCCTCAGGGCGCCGTCGTCCCGAACCGGTTCCCGGCAGCGAGTTCGTGGTTGAGTGCGATACGGTCATCCCGGCCATCGGTCAGGACCCGGACCTCTCGTTCATTCCCGAGAACATGGGGATCGACATCACCAAATGGAATACCGTGGTCACCAAGTACATTCCCCTCAAGGACGCAGCGGGCAAGGATCTGAAGGATGGTATGGGGAACCCCCTCGTCCGGACCCTCATTACCGACCTGGACGGCGTCTTTGCCGGTGGTGACGCCGAGATCGGTCCGCTGACCGTCGTTGCCTGCATCGGCAATGCCCACCGGGCGGCACGGGTCATCCAGCGCTGGCTGGAGGAGGGAAAGGTGTACCTGACCGACGACGAGTTCATGGAGGACATCCTTACCAACCTGCCGGTCTACGACAAGGGTGAAGCGGTGCCGTGGCTCGACTCGGTTGAGAGGGCGCACCAGGCCGAAGTTCATGGCCGGGAGCGGGCCAGCAAGGGGAACTACCAGGAAGTCGAGCTCGGTTTTGCCGACAGTCAGGCGATCCGCGAAGCAGAGCGTTGTCTGCGTTGCTACCGCGTCGCTATGGCTGCGGTCTAATCCACACAAGTCAGCATGTCACTTCGGCCCAAGGCCGGGGCCATGGCGGCCCGGGAGTCGGTGACGACCCCGGGCGCTGGTGTGTCCCGGGTCTGGGCCGCTTTCCAGGGGTGAAACGGATATGGTCAGTCTTACAATCGACGGGAAGGACATCTCGGTAGCCAAGGGGAGCACCATCCTTGACGCGGCGGCGCAGCTTGGCATCACGATACCGACTCTCTGCTGGCTCAAGAAGGTATCGCCAACAGGCGCGTGCCGCGTCTGCGCGGTGGAGGTGGAGGGTGTCGACCGCCCCATGACCGCCTGCAATACGCCGGTCAAGGAGGGAATCAAGGTAACGACCCAGTCGGAGAAGCTCTCCCGGATCCGTCAGAGAATCATGGAGCTGATGCTGGTCAACCACCCCCTCGACTGCCCCGTCTGCGACGCCGGCGGCGAGTGTGATCTTCAGAACTCCTGCTACGGTCTGGGGGCATCACGCCAGGAATACTCGGCGCTCCTGGAACGGCGGGAGATCCGCTACAACTGGCCCCTCATCGAGAGCGATCCGAACCGCTGCATTCTCTGCGAGAAGTGCGTCAAGGTCGACCACGAGGTCGTGGGATGCGATGCCATTGCCGTGGTGAACCGGGGCGAGGCGACGATCATCGATACCATTGACGGCAAGCCCCTCAACTGCGAATTCTGCGGCAACTGTGTCGGTGCCTGCCCCACCGGTACCCTCATCAGCAAGCCTTTTAAATTCCGTGGCCGTCCCTGGGCCTTTACCGTAACCAAGAGCGTCTGTGCCTTTTGCTCCACCGGCTGCCAGATCGAGTATCACACCCGCAACGGCCGCGTCGAAAGGGTCACGAGCGACGACGATAACTTCAACAGCGGCAATCTCTGCATCAACGGCCGTTTCGGGTACAGCTACATCAATTCCTCCGACCGCCTGACACAGCCTCTGGTGCGGGGCGAGAAGGTGGACTGGAACGCCGCCATGGGGACTGCCGCGACGGGGCTCAAGGAGATCGTCGCCAAGTATGGTCCTGACGCAGTGGCTGGTTTCGGTTCGCCGCGGGTCACCAACGAGGAGAGCTACCTCTTCCAGAAACTCTTCCGGAACGCCTTGGGGAGTGGCAACATCGATTCCGAGGCGCGGCTTGGCTTTGCCCAGGCCCAGAAGGCGCTCCGTGAGCGGTTGGGCCTTCGGGGCGCCAGCGCCACCATCGACGCCATTGACCGGGCCGGTGCAATTCTTGTCTTCGGTTGCGATCTGAACGCCGAGGCAACCGGCATAGAGTATCGGGTAATCAAGGCTGCCACCAAGAACGACGCAAAGCTGGTCCTCGCGAACATGCGGGACGTGAAACTGAAGAAGTTTGCCAACAGCCACCTCAAGTACCGGCCGGGGAGCGAGCTGGCCCTCATCAATGCCCTCACACGGGTCGTGCTCGACGAAGGTCTGCAGGACAACGATTTTGCCTCAGCCCGCATTGCCAACCTGGCCGAACTGACTGCAGCCCTCAGCACCGTATCGGTTGCCGATGCCGCAGCTGCCGCCGGTCTGTCCGAGGCCGAGCTTCGCGCTGCCGCCCGGCTGCTCGGCAAGAAAAAGAGCGTGGCCGTTCTCTTCGGCGCCGATCTTATGCGGAGTAGCGGAGCCGATGAAGCCGTGAATGCTCTCGCGAATCTTGCCATCGTCCTGGGTGCCCTCGGCAAGGAAACGGGGGGCCTTTTCCCGGTCTATGAAAAGACTAATATCCGCGGTCTCCTCGACATGGGCGTTGCACCTGACATGCTTCCGGGGTACGCGGCACCGGCGGTCGCGGGCAAGGATCTCTGGCAGATCATCGAGGGGATCGAGCAGGGAAGCGTCAAGGCCCTCTATCTCCTCGGGTGTGATCCCGTCGCCTCCTTCCCCGAGGGCGAGAGGATTCGGGCAGCCCTCGGCAAGCTGGAGCTTCTCATCGTCCAGGACCCGTTCCCCGGCGAGTCGGCGAAGCAGGCCCATATTGTCCTCCCCTCTTCGGTGGCGGCAGAAAAGAGCGGAACCTTCACCACCATTGACGGCCGAGTCCAGTCCATTGCCAAGGCAGCCAACCCTCCTGGCGAGGCCCGCGAGGACTGGGACATTCTGACCGAACTCTGTAACCGGCTGACGGGTGAGAGCCGTCCGGCGTCCCCGGCATCGATCATGGCCGAGATTGCGGCACTCGTTCCAGGGTACGGGGCCGATGTGGTACTGCCGGCGGGCTTCCCTTCCGCTGGGCCGGTTTCCCTCGCCGTTTCGAAGGATGTACGTCCGGTTCAGTCTCAGCAGGCCCCTCTGCTTCTTGCTGGCGCTATCCTTTACCATAGCGGCACCACCACCACCTGGTCGAAGAACAACCTTGAGATTGTGCCGGCCGGCTACGTGGAGATCCACCCCGACGACGCAGCCAGGCTGGGCGTCTCGGACGGTTCCTCGCTTCGTATCTCTGCGGGGGCTGTGAGTGTAAACGCTCCCGCGCGGGTTTCGGGCAAGGTACAGGCTGGTCTCCTCTTCGCGCCTTCCCATTTCCGCGCCATGAACGTCAATGCCCTCCTCGGGAAAGGGGCCGGTGTGGTGCCGGTAAAGGTGGAAAAGGCGTAACCGGCCTTTTGCCCGAGAAAAAAGCACGAAACCCCGCCGTACGAAACGGCGGGGTTTTTTGTTTTTGGAGGCGCGCGAACACTATTGCTGACAGGCCGGTGTCCCTGGGTTTCGGTTCCGGTCGCACTAGTTAGCGCTGTTCAGTTGCCACGGTTCGTCTTCAGGTAGGTGGCGACAGCGGCGTTGTGCTCGTCGAGGCTGGTGGAGAAGTGATGGGTGCCATCTTTCTTTGAGACGAAGTACAGATAGCGGGTGCGGACCGGGTTGAGGGCGGCCTCAATCGCTCCCTTGCTTGGATTGCCGATGGGGCCGGGGGGGAGCCCGGCAATGAGATAGGTGTTGAAGGGCGTTTGGCGCTCGATGTCCTGCTTCGTGACGGCGCCGGCGAAGGCCCTGACGCCGTAGACGGCGGTGGGGTCGCTCTGGAGGCGCATCCCCTTGGCAAGCCGGTTGTGAAAGACCGACGAGATGAGGGGGCGCTCCGTGGCAACTACAGCCTCTTTCTCGATGAGAGAGGCGAGGGTTACAACCTGAAAGGGGGTCATGCCGATGCGGCGTGCCGCGTCGGCGAGTTGACCATCGCAGACCTTGTGGAACTGGGCCGTCATGGCCCTGATAAGTGCTGCCTCGTCCATGGTGCGCGTCACATCGTAGGTGCTCGGGAAGAGATACCCTTCGACGCTTTTCCCCTCAATCCCCAGTTCGGTCAGGAGCGCAGGGTCGGTGGCAGCCTTGAGGAACCCTTCTTTGCTAAAGAGTTTCTGACTCTCAAGGAGTTCTGCCAGTTGGTGGATGGAGTATCCTTCGGGGACGGCGAACCGGCGCACCGTGACCTCACCGTTGAGCATCATGCGGAGGATTTCCCCGGGCCGCATTCCGTTGCTGAACTGGTATTCCCCTGCCTGGAGTTTTCCTGATACTCCCCTGAGACGGGTATGGATGACAAAGAGGCGGGCACTGGAGACAATCCCGTCCCGTTCGAGGTCGGCGGCGATCCTGGCGACCGATTCCCCCTTCGCAAAGTCGACGATCCGCACTGTCTTGCCGTCGCCGGCAGGTAGGGCGAGAAAGAATAGATAGCGGGCAGGGAGGACCAGGAGCAGAAGGAGGGCAAGGGCCGAAGCCGCCAGAATACGGCGATCTTTCAGGACGAAACGCCGGGGCGGCTGATCACCGGTTTCGCCGGGGGTATCTTTTGGTGGTATGGACTCTTCCATGGAAGCAGGGTATCACTGAGTGCGTGTCATGCCTTGAAGCGGTTTTCCGTGCCAGCCCGCAGCCGCTGGATGTTCTCCCGGTGTTTCCAGATGACCAGAAGAGCGATCACAACGGTCACGCCAACGAGGGGGGGGCGCCCGCTCAGAAAAGCCACGACGGGCGGCATGGCTGCCGCGGCTGTTATGGAGCCGAGGGAAATGTAGCGCGACGTGGCGACGACGGCGACGAAAATGCCGAGGGCAATGAGCACCGCCAAGGGGGCAAGGCCGAGAAAGACGCCGAGGGCCGTGGCCACCCCCTTCCCCCCCTTGAAGCCGAGAAAGACCGTGTAGACGTGCCCCAGAAAGGCAGCCAGCCCTGCAAGGGCAATCCAGAGGTCGGTCATTCCCAGGTATTTGGCGGCGAGGACCGGGATCAGCCCCTTGAGGCAGTCCCCCACCAGGGTGGCGATGCCGACGGAGCGGCCCAGGGTGCGGTAGACGTTGGTGGCGCCGATGTTGCCGCTGCCGGTGGTCCGGATGTCGACGCCGGCAGCCTTGGCCAGCAGGAGTCCCGTGGGTATGGAGCCGAGGAGGTATGCTCCGGCCAGGAGAAGAATTTCGATCAGCATGTGCAACTCCGACAAGTCATAAAAAACGCCGGGAATAGTAACCTAATTCAGCGCCGGGGGCAAGGGTGCTGCTTACTTCGTCCCCCTCCGGTAGACGAAGACGGCGGCCACCAGGAGCATGGTGTCCCGGAAGATGGCGGTCCAGGCCGTGGTCTTCTCTCCCCCCTGCTTGAAGCAGCCGCAGTCGATATCGAGGCCCCGCACAACCGTGGAGAAGAGGAGGACGATGAAAAACGCATTCATGCAGGCCACGAGGGCCGCCGCGCTCCGGGCTCGCCAACCGGTGACGAGGAGGGTGCCGCAGATGACCTCGACCCACGGCAGGATGGCCGCCACCAGGTAGTTGCCGGCATAGGGAAGAACCTGGTAGTTGGCGATGCTGCCGGCAAAGGCCGCTGGGGTGATGATCTTGATGACCCCGGCGTACAGAAAGAGGGCACCGAGACCAACCCGGAGGACTGCGGTGAGGTGTTTCTTGACCGGTTCCATTACTTGTCTCCCTTTGTCACGGGGTGGCCCGCGTCCTGCCACTCGGGGAATCCCCCCTCGTAGATGAAGACCTGGGTGAAGCCGGCCGCCAGGAGTTTCTCGCCCAGGAGTTTACTGTCATGGCAGTCGTAGCCGCCGCAGTAAACCACGAGGAGTTTGTCCTTGGGAGTCCGGTCGGCAAAGGGAGGGATGAGACCGTCGGCCTCACCCACGGGGAGAGAGATGGCGCCCTTTATGTGACCCTTGCGGTAGGTCTCCGGGTCCCGGGCGTCGATGATGATCGCCTCGCCGGTATCGAAGAGCTCCTTCACCTGCATGAGCCCCAGGGGGAGGGCTGCGGCCGCAGCTGGGGCCGCTGTCGGGGCACCCGTGGGCGCCGCGGGCGTTTGCTGGGCCTGGACACCTTCTCCCCGGAAAACGTTCAGGAGGAGCCGGTGGTTCCAGGCGATGCCGATCACGGCGGCTATGAGGACGATCGCCGCCATCTCGGCGGCGAGGCGCTTCGCGTCTGACTTCATGGGATGTTACTCCTCCCTGCGATGGTCGTAGTGGATGACCGTGGCCTTTTCCAGCGTAATCATCCCGCCGCTCATCATGGCATCAATCTTCGGCATGATGGCGTCGAACCGCTCCTGGGAATCCACCACTTCCACCACGAGGGGGAGGTCGGCGGAGAGCCGGAGGAGCTTGTCGGTGTGGTAGACGCTGCGGGCACCGAAGCCGGCCACTCCCCGCAGCACCGTGGCTCCCGCGAAACCCTCCTGCCGGAAGAGTTCCACGAGGGCTTCGTGGAGGGGCTTGCGGCCATGCTTGTCCCCTTCGCCGATGAAGATGCGCATGAGAACCTGTTCGCCGATGAGTTTGGTCATGGGATCTCCCGTTACAGGTGCCGTGCCGTCATGATGCCGAGCCAGGTGCAGGCGAGGCAGACCAGCACGCTGGCAAGGACGTTCACGGCCGCGGTGATGAACTCGCCGTCTTCCAGGAGCCGGAACGTTTCGTAGCTGAAGGTGGAGAAGGTGGTGAGCCCCCCGAGGAAGCCGATGGTGAGCCCGATCCGCAGTTCCTGGGGAATGAGGGTCGTCCGGAGGCTGAACTCCATAATGAGGCCGATGAGAAAGGCTCCCGCCACGTTCACCGTCAGGGTCCCGTAGGGGAATCCCCTGCCGACAAAGGCGTAGACCCATCCCGCGAGGAGGTAGCGGGCAAGGCAGCCGAGGGCGCCGAAAAGAGCTATGGCAACAATGGTCAGCATGGGGCGGTCAGATGCCTCCGACGATCTTCCAGTCCTTGGCCTCGCGATGGAGCAGGATGGTTTCTTCGCCGGAAAGTTCCAGGGGGTTCCCGGCGGTCGTCACCTTCATGGCGTAGCGACTGTTCACCGTGGCGTTATCGCCATTGACCGCAATGGCGCGGCTGAGCGAGCGGTAGGAGACGGGGCCAAACGCGGCGAGGGTTTTTGCGATCTCTGCCCGCTTGGTTCGGGCGTCAATTCCCTTGTCCCGGTAAGCGGGGGAGATGAGCGATGCGTAGCTGGCAGCGTCGGCCGTTGCCAGTGCCCGTTCTCGCTGCCGCAGCACCTCTTCGATGGAACGATCTTCCCGGGCGCAGCCGGCCAGGGTAAGGAGGAGCAGGGCAACCAGCGGAGCGCGCATCAGAAGTTCTTATCCATGAACTTTCGGGCCTCGTCCACGTATTTGCTCGTCCGGTACTCGGCGAAGAGGCGCTGGAAGGCATCGCGCCCTTTGGCCTTGTCGCCGGTGCGGATATAGGCCGACCCCAGATAAAAGAGGGTTTCGTCGTGGGCCGGCGAGCGGGGATACTTCTTCAGGGCATCCTCCAGGCGCTTGATGGCTGCCCCATACTGATCGGTACGATAGTAGAAGCGTCCCACGTAGATTTCGTACTCCACCTGCTTGATGCGGCAGACTTCGAGCTTGTCCCGCACCTCCGCGGCGTATTCGGAGGTGGGGTAGATGCGCAGGAATGACTCGAACAGGGTCGCGGCGTTGGATACCGGCGTCTGGTCGGTGTCGATGCCGGTGATCTGCTCGTAGTGGCTGAGAGCCTGACGGTAGAGGGCGTAAGGAGCCTTTTCGTGGTTGGGGTGGAGCTTGCGGAACTCTTCGTAGGAGGCGGCCGCCTCGATGTAGCTCTTGTCGGCGAACTGGGCGTCGGCGATCTTGAGCTCGGCCTCGGTGGTGAGTTCCGGCGAGGCATAGCTCTCCCGCACCTTCTTCCACTGGGCGATGGCGTCCTCGTAGCGGCCGGAGGTCTGGAACTCTTCCGCCGCCTTGGCCATGGATTCGGGATTGCGGCTCACCGCGTCCGGAGTGGTGGCGCAGCCGGCGACCACAAGGACGAGGAGGAGAGGGAAAAGAGAGCGTCTCTGGATACGTTTCATGGGGTCCCGCCTTCCGATCTGGTATCAGGGGAAAAGTAGTGAAATCCCCTGATAAAGTCAACGCAAAGTTCCGTCCCGTCCCCTGGGGCCAACAGTCGCCCAGGGGGCGGGACGGCAGATGCATTACTTGCGCTTGCGCCGGTTCGGGTCCAGCTCCTTCTTCCGGAGCCGGATCGACTGGGGGGTTACCTCCACCAGTTCATCGTCGTCAATGAACTCGAGGGCCTGCTCCAGGGTTAGGGTGCGGGGAGGGGTGAGCTTGATGGCGTCGTCGGAACCCGAGGCGCGGACGTTGGTGAGCTTCTTCCCTTTGCAGGGGTTCACGTCGAGGTCGCTATCCTTGGCGTGCTGGCCGATGATCATACCGCCGTAGACCTCGACGCCCGCTCCGATGAAGAGGATGCCGCGGGGCTGAAGACCGTCCAGGGAGTAAGCGGTGGTCTCGCCGTTCTCCATGGCGATGAGAACCCCGTTCTTGCGTCCCGGGATGTCCCCCTTGTAGGGGGCGTAGTCGTGGAAGGTGTGTGTCATGACCGCGGTGCCGCGGGTTTCGGTGAGGAGTTCGCCCCGAAGGCCGATGAGTCCACGGGCCGGCACGATGAACTCCAGCCTGATGGTCTCACCCATGGGCTGCATGGAGGTCATCTCGCCTTTGCGGGGACCCATCTTTTCGATGATTGCCCCCTGGAACTCAGAGGGAACGTCCACTACCAGGTACTCCATCGGCTCCATCTTCTTCCCGTCGATTTCGCGCAGGATGACTTCGGGCTTGGAGACCGCCATCTCGAATCCTTCGCGGCGCATGTTCTCGATGAGGATGGAGAGGTGAAGCTCGCCCCGGCCGGAAACCTTGAAGGTGTCGGCGTTGCCGGTATCCTCGACGCGCAGCGACACGTTGGTCCGCAACTCCTTGTCGAGGCGGTCACGGATGTTGCGGGAGGTGACGAATTTCCCCTCCTTGCCGGCGAAGGGGGAGGAGTTGACGATGAAATTCATGGCGATGGTCGGCTCGTCGATGGAGACGTAGGGGAGGGCCACGGGATTGTCGGCGGCTGCCAGGGTTTCGCCGATACCCACCTCATCAAAGCCGGCCACGGTGACGATGTCGCCGGTGCACGCTTCCGGAACCTCTACCTGCTTGAGCCCCTCGTAGCCCAGGAGTTTCGAGATGCGGCTCCTGACGATGCTGCCGTCGCGGCGCACCAGCGCCACGGTTTCGCCGCTCTTGACGCTGCCGTTGAAGACCTTGCCCGTGGCGATGCGGCCGATGTATTCGTTGTAATCAATGTTGGTGACCAGCAACTGGAACGGTAATTTGGCATCGCCGGAGGGGGGGCGGACATTGGATTCCACCACGGCGAAGAGGGGTTCCATGCTGGATGAGTCGGAGGTGAGGTCCAGTTTGGCGAAACCGAGCTTGGCACTGGTGTAGACGATGGGGAAATCCAGCTGCTCGTCGTTGGCGTTCAGCTCACAGAAGAGGTCGAAGACCATATCGACGACTTCGTCGGGACGGGAACCGGGGCGGTCGATCTTGTTGATGACTACGATGGGCTTCAGGCCCAGATCGAGGGATTTCTTGAGCACGAAACGGGTCTGGGGCATGGGGCCGTCCAGGGCATCCACCAGCAGGAGCACCGAGTCCACCATCTTGAGCACCCGCTCCACCTCGCCGCCGAAGTCGGCGTGGCCAGGGGTGTCGATGATATTGATCTTGTAGCGGCCATGGTGCACCGAGAGGTTCTTGGCGAGGATGGTGATCCCCCGCTCCTTCTCCAGGTCGTTGGAGTCCATGACCCGCTCGGTGATGGCCTCATTCTCGCGGAAGACCCCCGCGTGCTTCAGCATGGCGTCGACCAGCGTGGTTTTGCCGTGGTCGACGTGGGCGATGATGGCGATGTTCCTGATCCGTTCTTGCATGGGTGGTGCGTGCTCCTTCTGCCGTGAGGCGATAGATTCAAGGTGGTGGAGGCAAACGAAAAAGACGAGCATCGGCTCGTCTGAAAAAACGCCATAGTATGGCAATGGTAGCGACAAAAAACAAGTTAAATTTAGGTTAAATTTGAGGGGAGGGGTTGCCGGGAGGGGGGGATCCGTGGCATATTTGTTGCTTTGAAAAAGGGCAGCTGGTACCCGAAGGTGTGCCCATGTGGATCATCAGAGACTTCATCCGTACCATCAGCGAAGGAGCGGCAGACGGCGATGGGCCCATTCTGGCGGCCATGTTCTGCCTGTTCGTCCTCTCCCTCGTTCTTATCGCGTACGGCCTCGCCAAGTAGCCGGACCTGTTGGTGAAAACCCCATGAAACTAATAATCTCCGCAATCCTTTTCCTTCTCCTCCTTCCCGCCTTTGCCGCCGCCTCCCGTCAGCTCCCCGTGGACGGCGGCACTGTCACCTCCGGCATTGGCTGGCGCCTCGACCCCTTCGGCAGCGGCCGGATGACCTATCACCAGGGGGTCGACATCGCCGTCCCCGAGGGGACCCCGGTCTACCCCACCCAGCGGGGGACCGTCACCTTCGCCGGTCCCTACAAGGGGTACGGCAACCTGGTGGCCGTGGATCACGGCAACGGCTACGTGACCCTGTACGGCCACAACTCGACGATTCGCGTCACCCCGGGGCAGGCGGTGGATACGAAAACCGTCCTCGCCCTGGCGGGGAGCACGGGGCGCTCCACCGGCCCCCACGTCCACTACGAGGTGCGGCAGATCCCCGGTTATGACAAGAAGGCGCGGGAGCGGCTGGAGGAGCAGCTGAAGGCCCTGGTGGCCGAGAAGGTCAATGGCTGGGTCGAGGAGTATGTTGCCAAGGGTGAGGGTGACGAAGGGGGGAACCCGGAGGAACCCCGGCAGCACCCCCTGGCCGGACTGGCCCTGCCTGGGGGCGAGGAACTGCCGTAAGCTCTGCTGGAACTCCCTGGGGGAGGGCTTTCACCGCTCGATGGTTTTGAAGATGGCGGAGAAATCCTCGTCGCCGAAGCCGGCGGCCCTGGCCCCCTTGAACAGCTCGTTGGCCGCCGCGGAGGCCACGAGGGGCTGACCCACCCGGTCACCCAGGGCAACCGCCAGCCGCAGATCCTTCTGCATATGCTTCAGGGGGAAGGCCGGCGCGAAGTTCCGGTCGCGGATGAGCCCCCCCTTCAGGGCGAACATGGGATTCGCCATGGCGCCGGCGCCGATCACGTCGAGGATGGCGTCGGTGGCGAGCCCCGCCTTCTCCCCCAACGCCAGTCCCTCGCAGAAGCAGGCCATCATCCCACCCATGACCATGTTCACCACCAGCTTCATCTCGGCCCCCTTCCCCACGTCCCCCAGGTGAAGGATCTTCTTCCCCATCGTCTCGAAGCCTGGCATTGCCTCGTCGTAGAGGTTCCGGTCGCCGGCAGCCAGAATGATGAGAGTGCCATCCTCGGCCGGCTTCTTGCTCCCCGACACGGGCGCCTCCAGAAACCGTCCCCCCTTGGCCACCACGGCCACGCCGATCCGCTGGGACGTGGCCGGGTCCACGGTGGACATGTCCACGTAGCCACGCCCTTCGCCGATCCCCTCCAGCACCCCGTGCTTGCCGAAGCAGACCTCTTCCGCCGCCGCCGGGTCCGCCAGCATGGCAAAGGTCACGGGGCATGACTCCACCACTTCGCAGGGGGTTGCGGCCCGTTCCGCCCCCAGGGCCGCCAGTTCCTCCGCCTTCTCCGGGGAGCGGTTCCAGACCGTCACCGAAAAGCCCGCCTTCACGAGGTTCTTTGCCATGGCGCTTCCCATGATGCCGAGGCCGATGAAACCGAATTTCTGCATGGATTACCTCCTGGAAAATCATTTTCAACACAGAGCAACAGAGCAACTGAGAAAACCACAAAAACAGAGTTTAAACAATATTAAGGGGTTGGGCGGGAATTGAATTGCAATGGAGATTTCTCTGTTGCTCAGTTGCTCTGTGTTATTGGTCGGGTTTCGTGACCAGCCGTGCCCAGCGCCACTGCCGAACCGAGTTGACGAGGTAGATGTCCTCGGCCCCTTCCAGTTCCTCCCGGGTGATGACCCGCTCCCGCACCTGGCCCAGGGACAGGATCTCCTCCCGGAAGGTGCCGGGAAGAAGCCCGCAGGGAAGGGGAGGGGTCACGAGGGTGCCGCCGATCCGGGCCACCACGTTGGCGGTGGTCGCCTCGGTCACCTCTCCCCGCTCGTTGACGAAGATGACATCGTCGCAATCGGGATGCCTCTCCCGCTCCCGCATGTAGAGGGGGCGATGGGTCGTCTTGTGGTAGAGGAACGAGTCTGCGGAATCGACGGCCTCCGAGGCGAAGCAGGTAATCATCGTCTCAACGCCTTCCGTCGGCGGGAGCGGCTCGGTCTCGATGGTGAAGGCCCCCCGGCGGTTCAGGAGGAGCCGCACCTTGTGCTTTCCTTCGAGGCTGCCGGTGCGGTGGGCGAGGACCGTGGTGATGGTGCCGAGGCGCACGGTGAAGCCGAAGTAGGCGGCGGAGCGGAAAAGTCGCGCCAGGTGCCGGTCAAGAAGGAAGCACCCCTTGTCCTCCTCGTAGAGCATGGTCTCCACGAGCTGGAAGTCGGGCATGCGCTCCCGGGCAAAGCGGGCCTTGGCAAGGCACTCCCGGTACTCGTCCCCGGCCTGGGAGCCGATGGTGACGCCGCTGCCGATTCCCAGTTCCCCCCTTTCCGTCTCAGTGTCGACGACCACGGTGCGGATGGCGACGCTGAAGGTCATCTCCCCGCCGGGGGATACGTGGCCGATGCAGCCGGTGTAGACCCCCCGGGGGGAATCCTCCAGCTCACGGATGATCTCCATGCTCCGCTTCTTGGGAGCACCGGTCACCGAGCCGCAGGGGAAGAGGGCACGAAAGAGCTCCGGCAGGTCAACCCCCTCCCGCAGCCGGGCCGTGATGGTGGAGGTCATCTGGTGGACCGTCTCCAGGGTCTCCACCGCAAAAAGCCCGTCCACCTGCACCGAGCCGGTTTTCGACACCATCCCCAGGTCGCTGCGCAGCAGATCGGTGATCATCAGGTTCTCGGCCCGCTCCTTCTCGCTCTCGGCCAGGCGCGCCTTGATCTGCTCGTCCTCGCTCCGCCAGCGGCCCCGCGTAGCGGTCCCCTTCATGGGTCGGCAGGTGAGGACGCCGTGGCGCAGTTCGAAAAAGAGTTCGGGAGATGCCGACAGAATCTGGAAGCGTCCCGTGTCCAGACGGGCGCAGAAGGGGGCATTCTGGGCCCGGCAGAGGTCGCCGAAATAGGCCGCGGGGTCCCCCGTGAAGGCGAAACGCTGGCTGAAGGTGAAGTTCACCTGGTAGGTGTCGCCGGCGGCGATGTATTCCTTGATCCGCTCGACGGCCCCCTGGTAGGCCTCGGGCGAGAGGGTGGTCTCCCAGCCGGAGGTTCCGCAGGCCGCCCCGCATTCCTCGGCGCTGGGGAGGCGTGGGGCAATGCCGAGGCGGTTCTCGAACAGGCCGAACCAGACAAGGGGGAGGGGGCCGGGGGAGTGCGTGGCGAGGCCGGTGCCGAGCCCCGCCGCCGCTTCGTAGGAGACGAACCCCGCCGCGTGGAGCCCTTGGGCAGCCGCCTCCTCAACCCTCTTGAGGGCCGGGACGACCTCCTCGAGGGAGCGGGCCGTGATCTCCTCCACGAATCCGTCGAAGCGGAACGAGGCCGGATGGTGCTCCGGCGCCAGGGATAACAGGGTGACCGTCGGCATTCCGCTCATGGCGCACCCGCTCCGCAGAGCTCCACCACCGGGCATTGGCGGCAGAGGGGCTGCACCGTGCCGTCGCACCCCTCCGAGATTCCCAGGTGGCAGAGGGGGAAATCGTACTTCACCGGGTCGGCCGGGTCCAACTGCCGGAGCGCCGCCGTGATCTCCCGGGCCATGCGCCAATCGGCCTGCTTGCGCTTTGTGAACCCCAGGCTGCGGCAGATCCGCCGGATGTGGGCATCCACGGGAATCACCAGCTGGCCCGGTGGAACCCCCTTCCAGACCCCCAGGTCAATGCCGTCGGCGGGGCGGACCATCCAGCGCAGGTACATGCAGAGCCGCTTGCAGGCGCTCCCCGAGGCGGGGGAGGGGAAGAAGAAGGGGAAGTAGGAATCGGCAGGGATGGGGCCGCTGCCGAAGACGGGAGCGTAGTCGAAGGCGAGGAGGGAGGCGCTGAATTCCGTGAGGGAGGAGGTAATGTCCTCGGCATGGGGGTCGTGGCACCCCAGGAAGAAGTCGCCGATGGTGTCCGCTTCCTCGATCATGGTCCGGGCCGCCAGGAGCAGCGCACAGAGGTCGCGGCCGTCGTTGAAGCGGTGCTTGAACCCGGCGAAGAGCCGCAGACCTTCTTCCGGCTCGAAACGCTCCACGAACCGCCGGGGCGACGGCCCCAGGGCGGCGAAGACCGTCTCCAGATTCCGGAGGATGATCTTCACGTTGCCGTAGGCGAGGCACGACGCCACGAGCCCCGCGATCTCCCGGTCCTCGGGGGCCGCAAAGCGGTGGCAAAAGGAGAGGGGATCGTTTGCCAGGTGCCGGGTCGAGCGGGCGGTGTAGAGATTGTCGAGGACTGTTTTGATGTCCAACGGATACTCCCGGTCAAGAGAGAATACAGAAAGCAGCCATCGTACACCACGGCGGAGGGAAGCGCAAAACGTAAAAAAGGGGAGTCGGTTACTCCGAAGGAATGTCATCGTTGCTTTTGGGGCGGCGCTGGCATATTATTGTGGCAGGAGGTCTGCCATGAAAACAGCGCCAATGCACAATTTTCATCTTCCCTTGCCGGCTGATGTCTACGAGGGACTCAGGGACGCGGCCCGGCGACTTAGCGTTCCCGCCACCCAGCTTGCCCGGCAGGCGGTGGAAGAGTGGGTGAGGCGACAGCGGGTCAATGCCGTCCACGAAGAGCTGGCCTCCTATGCCCAAGCCCACGTCGGCACCGCTGCCGACCTGGACGAAATCCTGGAAGGGGCGGCAATCGAGCACCTTGTCAACGAGGAGACGAAGCCGTGAAGCGGGGTGACATCTACTGGGCCGACCTGGTACCCCGCTCCGGCTCCGAGCAGACCGGCCGGCGCCCCGTGGTCATCATTTCCCACGATGCCTTCAACCAGACCGCCGGCTGGCGCTCCGTCATCGTCGTCCCCCTTTCCACCTCGCCGCGCCAGACCGGCCGCGGACCCACCGTGGTGCCGATCAGCAAGGGAAAGGGTGGGCTTACGAAGGATTCCGTGGCCCTCTGCCACCAGATAACCACCCTGGATCGGGGCAAGCTGACGGAGTTCATCGGCGAGCTACCTTCTTCTCTTATGACGCGGATCGAAGAAGGGACCATGATCGCCGTGGGGATTATCCCCCGGTAGCCTTCGGGCTATCCAGGATAAACGTCACCGGCCCGTCGTTCACGAGATGCACCTTCATGTCCGCCTGGAAGATCCCCGTGGCCGTGGGGATGCCGGTTTCCCGCACGAAATCCACGAAACGGTCATAGAGCCGCTTCCCCTCGTCGGGGGGGGCCGCCGTGTCGAAGGAGGGGCGCCGCCCCTTGGCGCAGTTCCCGGCCAGGGTGAACTGGGACACGGCCAGAATCCCCCCGGCCACCTCCCGCACCGACAGGTTCATCTTCCCCGCCTCGTCCTCGAATATCCGCAACCCCGCAATCTTTTCCGCCAGCCATGCGGCGTCCCGCTCCGCGTCTCCCTTTTCCACCCCGAGAAGGACGAGGATTCCCCGGCCGATGGTTCCCACAACCTCACCATCCACCTCCACCCGCGCCTCGCTCACCCGCTGGATCACCACCTTCATGCGCCGAACACCTTCGCCAGTGCAGCCCGGTAGGCGGCCTCCGCCTCGGCACCGAAGGGGGTGAAGATCACCCGCGCCAGTTCCGGGTAGCGCTCCAGGGCTGTCTTGGTCTCCTCCACGGCAATGGCGCATGCCTCAGCCAGGGGATAGCCGTAGACCCCGCAGCTGATGGCCGGAAAGGCGATAGAGGTGAGGCCGGCCCCGTGGGCCACCTCGAAACAGCGGTGGTAGCAGCTCCGCAAAAGCTCCGGCTCCCCCTTGGCCCCGCCGTGCCACACAGGCCCCACCGTATGGATCACGTGCTTCGCCGGCAGCCGATACCCCTTGGTCATCTTGGCGTCGCCGGTGGCGCAGCCGTTCAGGGGCCGGCACTCCGCCAGCAGCTCCGGCCCCGCGGCCCGGTGGATGGCGCCGTCCACCCCCCCGCCCCCAAGGAGCGAATTGTTGGCCGCGTTCACAATGGCGTCCACCGCCAGCTTCGTGATATCCCCCGGTATGATTTCGATCTTTTCCTTCATGTCAGAACCCTCCGTAGCAATGACGTTACCGGACAATTCTACAGCCGATCAAGGGGACTTTCCACCCCTTTGCCGCCACGGTTCAGCACATGGGTGTAGATCATCGTCGTCTGCACATCCTTGTGGCCCAGAAGTTCCTGCACCGTGCGGATATCGTAGCCCGACTGGAGCAGGTGCGTCGCGAAGGAGTGCCGCAGCGTGTGGGGAGTGGCTGGCTTGGCAAGCTCCGCGTCCCGCACTGCCTGACGGATGGCCCGCTGGATTCCCTTCTCGTCCGCGTGGTGCCGACGGGTTACCCCCGTGCGCGGGTCCGTCGAAAGCTGCTTTGCCGGGAACACATACTGCCATCCCCATTCCCGACCCGCGTTCGGGTACTTCTTCCCGAGGGCATGGGGGAGGTGGACCTCGCCGAAGCCGGCCCGCAAATCCGCCCCGTGAAGAGCCTCCACCCGCCCCAGGTGCTCCCGCAGCGGGGCCGCAACCGCTTGGGGGAGCATAGTGATCCGATCCTTTGCACCCTTACCTTCCCGGACGATGATCTCGCTCCGCTCGAAATCCACATCCTTCACCCGCAGCCGCACCGTCTCCATCAGGCGCATGCCGGTACCGTACATCAGTCGCCCCATCAGCGCATGGGTTCCGGTCAGGCGGTAGAGGAGCGCCTGCACCTCGCTTACCGTCAGCACCACCGGCAGCCGTTGGGGCTTCTTCGCCTGTTCCACATCGTCCAGCCAGGGGAGTTCAATGTCGAGTACCTCGCGGTAGAGAAAAAGAATCGCGGCCCGGGCTTGGCTCTGGGTCGAGGCCGAGACATTGTGCTTCACCGCCAGATGGGAGAGAAACGCCTCCACCTCTTCCTTCCCCATCTCGGCGGGATGGCGTTTGCCATGGAAGAGAATGTAGCGCTTCGCCCATTCGGTGTAAGTCTGCTCCGTGCGGAGGCTGTAATGTTTGAGGCGGATTCTGGTGCGGAGGATATCCAGGAGGCGGGGTTTTTCGGGTTCGACAGCAGAGGCGTTTTTGCCCATGTTGATGGGGTGCATTTCAGAAGCCCTTTATGAGTAGAATTAATTAATTAGCTTGACTCAAGACTGCCTTATACACCATACTGGCGCAAAATTCCACGCCTTTTAGGGCGTCCAATCAACGTTAGCAGTGTTAAAGAGAATAATGGATATTGAAAACAGAATCAAAACGGGTAAGAGATGGATTTCCCTCGCGGTAACTGTTGCATCAGTTATGGCGTTATGGTCGGAAATAATTGCTCCGAGACTGAACCCTCCTCAACAACCCGACCCACATTCGTTAAGCATTGGCCTTATTGGTGTATTAATATCTGGATTCTACTTGTATGGTCTTTACTCATGTTCCAGGGCTGTAGGTATCCCTCTCACTATACGACATTTTTTAAAATTAAGTTTCGGTTTTCCTAACTGGATTCCATTGATAATTGTTATCGCATGTCGTGTATTCATTGACTGAAACTTTCAAGAACAGCAATGGGCATTCTTACAGTGGGTGAGTCGCTAACGGGTACTTCCAGGGGACCGTCGCTATCGCGCCGGCCCCTGAAGCCTGACGTTGGGTTTTGAAAGATTAGGCATGATTGTCGAGGTATCTATAAACAATGAACATGTTTCAGCCCCTTTCCTTGAAGGGAAAGGCCTGCACAATGAATTTGAATTGTGGGGTAAAATTATATGTGTTGAAGAGTTCCCGCCTACAATGGCGACTGGTGATTATTTCCTAAGGTTCAGAAAAGAGGTCAGTGACTATACAGAAGTAGATGAAATTGAGAGGGAGTTAACTGAAGCACTTATTATTATTTGTAAAGTTTGGATATTTGCAGGAGGGCTTAGGCTTTTATTCGAAAAAAAAGAGACTACAAACAAAAAGTTATTTTGCTCAAATGCGCAACAAGTAAAACAAGAATTATTAGAAAGACAGGGCCTGAGATACGTGTCTATAAATCATAGTACATCTTGTCTTGTCATTCACGAATACAAATTTGCACCACTTGAACAGGCTATTGAAATAGCAAAACGTTATAGTTACGACAAAACACTAAAATTATTAATTAATTATTACTATTCGTCACTAAATGACGGCAATAAATGGTTTGTTGAGTTATATAAAATTAAAGAAGTATTAGCACAACATTTTGGCTCAGAGCGCAATGCTATGAAACGCTTGGCTATTTCTAATAACGACTGGAAATATTTCACTGGTTATATCAACAACAATAATCTGCGCCATTTTGATAAATCCTTGAAGCAAAATACAAATAAGTATCATCACAACAAAATCCCTCAACAAGACATTTCTAGATTAAATCTATTAGCTAAAAATTGGGTGCAATCTTACATTGTTATGACTTAGCAAGATACACCCAACCCTAACTTCCAGGGGACAGACTGTCGCTATCGCGCCAGCCCCTGAAGCCTAACGTTAGGCGTCGAGCCAAATGACCACCATCCAATTTTTTTGTTCATCAAACCTAAGGAGAAAACAAATGTATTTTCGAACCATTATCGCCCTGCTGAGCACAGTTGTGACGATTCAATCTGCAGCAGCAACAACAGTAACTATTGACACGATCAATGTTAGTACCGTCTCCGGGTATGGAGACACTCATTACCCTGTACCGTACCCTGAGTACGACCGTTTCAGTATCCTCGGCGCAGCCTATACTTATACCCTGAGCGACGGTCAGGTGCGGCCGTTCGGAGCCGGGTGGATCCCATACACAAATGGGAATTTGGCTAGCGTCTCAGTTACGGACGGAAGTGTGAACTATTATTTTGATCAGGTATACAACTGGGCGAAGGGAAGCGGAACAATCTTCTACTCAGTTGGACAAGTGTGGTGCCCATCATGCAATGAGAGTGGCTCTGGTTTGTGGACAGAGGGCCAATTCGAGCCGGTATCACCTATCATATTAAAGGCGCAACTTGGTTCACCTATCGCGACGCTATCCGGTACAGCCCGTATCGTCATGAACAATGCAAGTAACAACTGGGGGTTGCCGGATAACTTTGTGCCCTTCTCTACCCCAGAAGGAAGTATTGTTGACTATTCGTCGACGTACACGCTGACAGACGGGTCGGTATGGGATGAAGGTATTTTCAGCAAGAGGTTCTCCTACAACATGACCGGCACCATCAATCTGCAGCCAGTACCGGAGCCGAGTACACCAATGATGTTCGTGCTTGGGGTGGGGTTAATATTGCTTTTTAGAAAGGCGAGGGCCGGAGCGAACACCAGCGGTAGGGGTAAGCCTGGCTACAAGGAATCCCTCACCTAACGGGTACTTCCAGGGGACCGTCGCTACGCGCCGGCCCCTGAAGCCGAACGTTAGCAGTGTTAAAGAGAATAATGGATATTGAAAACAGAATCAAAACGGGTAAGAGATGGATTTCCCTCGCGGTAACTGTTGCATCAGTTATGGCGTTATGGTCGGAAATAATTGCTCCGAGACTGAACCCTCCTCAACAACCCGACCCACATTCGTTAAGCATTGGCCTTATTGGTGTATTAATATCTGGATTCTACTTGTATGGTCTTTACTCATGTTCCAGGGCTGTAGGTATCCCTCTCACTATACGACATTTTTTAAAATTAAGTTTCGGTTTTCCTAACTGGATTCCATTGATAATTGTTATCGCATGTCGTGTATTCATTGACTGAAACTTTCAAGAACAGCAATGGGCATTCTTACAGTGGGTGAGTCGCTAACGGGTACTTCCAGGGGACCGTCGCTATCGCGCCGGCCCCTGAAGCCTGACGTTGGAAGCAGCACCCTCTTCCCTTTTTCATGTAATGTCGCTTGACGATATTATCCCTTCGCGATAACATTGCAGCCACCATGATCAAGTCCTTCAAATGCAAAGAAACCGAAAAGCTTTTCTATGGTCGGTTTTCAGCAAAACTGCCGCAGACAATCCAGCGGGCGGCGGTTATGAAGCTGAAAATCCTTAACGCGGCCAGTCTCCTCGAAACGCTCAGTGTCCCACCATCGAACTGCCTGGAGGCTCTTCGCGGCGACAGAGAAGGTCAGTACAGCATACGCATCAACAAACAGTGGCGAATCTGCTTTGTATGGCAGGGTAGCGATGCCTACGACGTTGAAATCGCCGACTACCATTGAGAGGTCATTATGACAAAGCGCGATTTTCCCCCTATTCACCCAGGTGAAATTCTTCTTGCGGAGTTTCTCGAACCTTTGGGAATCAGCCAGTACCGGCTGGCAAAGGACATCGGTGTCACACCGCGGCGCATTAATGAAATCGTGCATGGCCGCCGGGCCATCACCGCCGATACTGCCTTGCGTTTTGGACGGTATTTCAATATGGAAGCGCAGTTCTGGCTCAACCTCCAATCACACTACGATATGGAAGTGGCACTGGAGACCCTTGAGGACAGGCTTGAAAAAGAAGTGCATCCTTTCTCGCGGGCAGCATGATTCCAACGGGTACTTCCAGGGGACCGTCGCTACGCGCCGGCCCCTGAAGCCGGTACGTTGAAAATGATTCACTGTGACAAATCCGCGCGCTTTCTCTGAAAAGTTTCACACCTACCCATGAATCGTCTGCTTCTCATCATCCGCTACCTGTGGGCCTCCCCAGCAACCGCGCTGGGGCTCCTCATGGCGGCCGCTGCCCTCTGTCTGGGGGCCACCTGCCGCGTGGCCGACGGGGTGGTGGAGGTGGCCGGCGGCCAGCTCTTTCGCCTCTTTCCCCTGCTCCCCCGCATCTTCCACTTTGAGGCCATTACTTTCGGCCACGTGGTGATCGGGCTGGATCACTCCCTTCTCGCGCAGCTGCGCACCCACGAGCATGTCCATGTCCGCCAGTACGAGCGGTGGGGCATCCTCCTCATTCCCCTCTACCTCGGTTCCAGTGCCGTTCAAAGGCTGCGGGGGCGCAATCCGTACCTCCACAACCGTTTCGAGCTCGAAGCGTTCGCGAAGGCCGCTACTCCCCCGGTCGGAGGGCAGGCGAGTGCCGAGAAGACCGACGCAAATGCCTGACGGCCCTGCGACTGCCTCAACGCCAGGTCTCCCGTTGCCGACCAGCCTCTGCCGGTGCCACATCAGCCCAATTCGCAGCTTATCGCAAAGAATTCATCCTCGGATTCAATGAACGCCGCCACCACATCCGGGTCGAACTGGGTGCCTGATCCCTCCAGAATCATGGCACGGACTTCCTCATGGGGCAGCGACAACCGATAGCATCGATTGGAGCGGAGTGCATCGTAAACGTCTGCGACGGCGGTGATGCGGGCATGGAGTGGGATTTTCCCCCCTTTGATCCCGTCGGGGTAACCGGTGCCATCCCACCATTCGTGATGTGACTGCGCTATGGCAATGCCGGTACGGAGAAACTCGTTCTGCGGATATTTTGCCAAGGCCGTGGCAAGGGTTTGCGCTCCGATTACCGTATGGGTCTGCATGATCTTGAATTCTTCCGCTGTCAGTTTGTCGGGCTTAAGCAGCACGCGGTCGACTATGGCCACCTTTCCTATGTCATGGAGCGGACTTGCAAAGGTTATGTTGTTGATGAATTCCGGGGTGACTTCTCCCCGGTACGGTCCCTTTTCCGCCAGTCGCTGCGCAAGCAGGCGGCAGTAAATCTGAACCCGTTCGACGTGCTTGCCGGTATTGTCATCGCGGGATTCGGCAAGTTTCGCCAGGGCGAAAATGGTCGCCATCTGGGAGGCGATAATCTCTTTCGCATACGCCTCAACCTGGCTCTCAAGGTTGCGGTTATGGGATTCCACTTCCATCTGCAGACGACGAAGGTTGAGATGGGTTTCCACCCGCGCATGGACCTCTTCGAGCTGGAACGGCTTGGTTATGTAATCCACCCCCCCCAGGCTGAACGCCTTGACCTTATCCGCCGGCTCGTTCAGGCCGCTGAGAAAGATTACCGGAGTGGAGCATAAACGGCTGTCCGCCTTCAGACTCGCGCAAAACTGGAAGCCATCCATTCCCGGCATGGTGATGTCGAGCAGCACCAGGTCGGGGGGATTTTTCTTCGCCGCTTTCAGGGCGATATCCGCCCGTGGAAACAACAGCACGCGGTAATTCTTTTCCTGCAGCATCGTTTCAAGAAGCCGGAGATTGGCAGGAGTGTCGTCAACTATCATGATATTGGGCGGCTGCTCAAGCGCTGGCATATCTGGCGTCCCCCCCTGCAAGCAGCGTGGTCAGTTCGTCGTAGGAATAAGAATCGACAAGACGGCGTAACGCCTCGGCCGGTATCGGTTCGGACTCGCCTATCTGCTCGATGAGCCCCCGAAGTGAAGCGATGTCTCCCGCCTCAAGCGCATCGCGCATGGCCCCCAGGAGAGCGTCCGGCAGCGTGGTCAGCCTGTCAACCCAGGGGGGAAGGATCTCCGCGGCCGCATCCCCGGAGGACCTGCTGTCATCGTACAGATAGGCCACGTTGGTGAGACGCCGGATTTCCTCGAAGAGGCACTCCATGGAAACCGGCTTCATGATGAAACCGTCAAATCCAAGATCGAGGGCCTTCTGATGTTCATCCATCATGACGCTGGCGGTAACGGCGATTACGGGGGTAACGCCCCCCTCTGCGGTTGCCTTTATCTGCCGCAGGGCTTCATAGCCGTCCATATCCGGCATCAGGATATCCATCAGAACGATATCGGGAAGCCAGGCGCGAAACTGGGCGACGCCGTCAATGCCGCCGTCCGCCTCGCGAACCGCAAAGCCGGCCCTGGTGAGCATGTGCGACAAAAGGCTCCGGTTGTTCTCCTGGTCATCGACGACCAGGACGCGCCATTCTTTTTCGTCCGGGATAATCCGCCAGAAGAACCGCTCATCGACTGCCGGCTGCTTGAATTCCGCCAGGTCCAGCGCCTTTGCCCTGAATACAAAACGGAATGCCGAGCCGATGCCGGGCTCGCCGCGCACAAGAAACAGGTCTCCTCCCATCAGTCGGGCGAACTGGCGGCTGATCGGCATGCCGAGTCCCGTTCCTCCTATCCTGCGTCGGCCGCTTTCGGTCTGCTCGAACAGGGCAAAGACTTGGTCTGCCTCCTCGGCAGAGATTCCCATGCCCGAGTCTTCGACATCGACGGTTATGGCCGTTTCGCCGTACGTGTCACGTTCTTTGTCCGGGCTGTCGGTGGAGGAGGAAACCGTGACGGCAATCGTCCCCTCGTCGGTGAATTTGAGCGCGTTGCCGATCATGTTGATGAGGACCTGGCGCACTTTCATCTCATCCGCATCCAGCACCACGGGTACCTCGCCCTGCAACCGGACGTCGAACCGCAGCTTCTTCTGCCTGGCCCGGTCGGCGAACAGGGATTCCACGTCGTGCAGCAGATTGTGAAAATTGAAGGGAACCGGCGTGAGGTTGACCGTGCCGGACTCGATTTTCGACATTTCAAGGATGTCGTTGATCAGCTTGAGGAGATGCTCTCCGCTGTTGTTGATGACATTGAGGTATTGTCCCTGTTGTGGCGCAAGATTTCCTTCACGCCTCAGCAGTTGCGCATAGCCGATGATAGCGTTCATGGGAGTCCGGATTTCATGGCTCATGCTGGCGAGAAATATGCTCTTGGCCCTGCTGGCCGCCTCGGCAGCCTCCTTGGCGGCAAGGAGCTCGGTTTCCAGGGTCATCTGTTTCGACAGGTCGACAAAGCTTTTCAGCATATACCGGCGACCGTTTATGGCCACGTAGTTGACCGATTCAAGGACGGGAAGGCGTTCGCCATTGCACAGGCTCAACACCCCCTTGGATATGTCGATTGCCTTCCCCTCTTCATGCTCCGGATCTGTCCGCACATTGTCCCCATGGAAGAGACGCTCACTCGGATGCCCTATCAATTCCTCCTTTGTTCCCCCGTGCAGGCGAAGCGCCGTCGGATTGACATCCACGATGCTGTTGTTATCGCAATCGATGAGCACAATGCCGGCGTTGATCGATTCGAACATTACCCGCATTCGCTCTTCGCTCTCCCGCAAGACCAGCTCGAACCGGGTAACATGCCGAATAAGCATGACAATCAGGGCAAGTGTGACGAGTGCTCCCAGTGCCAGGGCCGTGAACACCATGATCTTTCTGGACTGGGTGGAATTGATGTTCTCCAGGATCATTTGTCGATTTGTTTCGTCGCATTGTGCGGCAAGCGCCGACAGGTCCGCATCGATCCCATTGATGGTATCCCGCAGCGGCAGTACCTTCCCGAAGGAGCGGTCTTTCCTCAGGTGCGCGAGCAGGGCGTTTGTCCTGGCCGCCAGGGAACTGAAATCACTGCTGCGGTCCCCGGTGGTGATGGATCTGAGTTCAACGGTTGTATGTTCGAGGTTGTGGACGGCATCCTCGGAGACTCTGCCGGTATCGATCGCATCAACGACGCCGTTGACGAACAGTCTGTATCTCTGGTAGGCCGACGACGAGGCGGCAAGGAGCCGATGGGTGTCGGCAAGCCTGTCGGAGACGGTGATGTCGCTGACGGTCTGATAGATGAGCAGCATTGTCAGGGGGAGGAAGACGATGATGATTTCTGAGAATATGCCCGCACGGAGTGATTTGACGTCGTTTCTCATATCGTTGCCCGTCAATAGGACCTGATAACTTTGAGCCCTTTGGGGGGGACTCTCACATAGCCAACCGCTCCGGGTGTCTTCCGCACGAATTCAATGGTTTCAGCATCACCGGCCTTCACGGGGGGCTGGCGGGTACCGTCCCTGAACGACTTTCGTATCCAGAGTGCGGTATATCGCGAATGGCTCATCCGCAATACCTTGGCCAGGAACTCTTCGTGGGCAGCGGCATTGTCTACGGGAACCAGTTTTGTGTCTCCGCTGAACTGCTTGCCGCCGAGAAACACATCGAATATTTCATCGGAGTCAAGGGATGTGCCGCTATTGCTCACGACGAAGATCTCGGCCCGCGCCGGTCCAGCCAGACTTGCGGCCAGCAGGGCGACGGTGAATAAAACCAGGCATCGTGCCATCATGCTGAGCTCTCTCTTTAAAAATGGATGGCGAGCTGGGAACTTATCTCGAAATAGTCGTCATGCTCACGGTTCAGGATGCGCGTATGGTTTCCTTCCACCTTCAGCGCCGTCTTCGGACTCAGGTCGAAGCGAACCCCTGCAAGGCCGCGCCGGTAAGAGAAACCCTCCTTCAGCCTGCTGAAATAATTGTCCTTCTGGTCAAGGGAAGCGAACTCGAACCGGGCGTAGGGGGTAAAGCTGCCAATGAGCCGGCCCGCCTGCAGAAAGCCGGCGGCACTGGAATGATACCCGCTGCCACCGGACCGGTCGCGGTTGAGAAACTGGTAGAACTCTCCGATAATCTCCCAGTCATTGGAGGTGTATATCCCGTAACCGCCGAGAATATTCAGCTCGGAGCGGCTCAGGCGCTGATCGGCCGAATCATAACCGTCCACATCGGTGCGGAGTCCATGGGCGCCAAGCCTCAGGCCGTCGAGCGCGCCCGAAAAGTCGTAACTGACATTGAATCCCAGAGCCAGATTGTGGTTGTCATCGGTGAATGAATTCGGTTCAAGCCTTCCGTCTCCCCCGGTGGTTATGTCTTTTATTTTCGGGCCATTCGCCACATACAGATCATAATTCATCTTCCCGTCGCCCAGCCACGCCGTTCCGGAACCCCACAACCCTGTCATGTGCACCGGGAGCACGCCGTCATCTTCCTCGAAATCAAGGAATTTAGGGCGCAGAATTGTCGTCTGGATCTGCTTTCCGTGGTGAAACGTGGTATTCCAGTAGCCCAGGGGGGTGTGATATCGACCGCCCCAGAGCGTGAGATAATCATTGAAGGAATAGCCGATCTGAAGCCTTTCCAGCTCCGCCATGGTTTCGCCGTCGTTATTCACCTCGAAAATCAGTTCCGCAAGGCCCTTGACCCGGGGTCCCAGATGGGGAGTCAGATAGAAGTCCAGCGCTCCGACGGAAAAACCCTTTCTCTTCGCGTCATCGCCCTGATGCCGCCCGCTGTAGGTGAGGCCGACATCGGCAAAGCCGTGGAGCCACGTGACATCCTCGAACATCGACAAATCGCTTCCACTGGCCGCCGGGGCATTCGCCACGGCCACCACCGGCGGCGAAGAAGCACCTGCCGCTGCAACCGGTTCCTGGCTATCCTGGGGGGGCTTCTTCTCCAGTTCCCGGATTCGTTCCACAAGTTTCTCGATTATTTTTGCATGCTCCTCCAGGCGTTTTTCCAGGTCGCTGATCCGCTCCGCTTCGGAGGGAGCAGCGCTCCCGCCCCACACCTGGAAAGGAAACGAAAATACGATGGCAGCTGCAAGTAACGAAAGGCGAATTCGCCCTTTGAACAGGTTCCAACCCATCCTGACCCCCGGTTTTTGATCATTTAGCTGTAGTGCGTGGTTCAACTTGTCTATTCATTAGTTTCGGCCGAAAACGAGGAATACTTGAGAAAAAATAGATGCCGGTAACGGCCTTGGGACTGCCGGGAGAACTCCTCAGCGCCAGGTGACGTCGAGGCGGTTGCGTTTGGGGGGGCGGTGGTAGGTGGTCGCGGGGTAGCCGAGAAGCAGGGCGCATTCGGGATAGTACCCATCGGAGAGGTTCAGGGCAAGCCGCAGCGGTTCCCACACCTCGGCGGCCATCTGAAAGTAGCCTCCCCAGCAGGTGCCGATGCCGTGAGCCGGCGCTACGATTTCCAGATGGGCGGCGGCTATGGTGGCGTCGAAGGGGGCCAGCGAATGCTGCCGGGGGGTGCAGGGGATGACCAGGTGGGGGGCATTGCGGCAGATGGGATCGCTGCCATTGTTCCAGGAGCGGATCATCGCTGCCAGGGTCGTGCGGTTCGGACAGGAGGGGTCCGCCAATCGGGAGCGGAACCAGTCGATGACGAGTCCGGTGAGCCGGCGCACCTCAGCGGTGTCGTGGATGACCAGCCACCTGACGGCTTGCCTGTTGCTGCTGGTGGGGGCGTAGCGGACCACGTCCAGAAGGCTTTCGATGGTCTTACGGGGCACCGCCTCGGTCCGGAAACGCCGGATGGAGCGCCGCATCCTCAGGTAGGCATCCAGAATCTCAGGGGGGAGCGGGGCTTCGGGTGGTGGAGGCACAGTCGGGTCAAGGCGGGGGTCGTTCACCGTCAGGGCGGCGGTGGGGCAGACCGCCTCGCAGTGGCCGCAGATGATGCAGCGCGCTTCCCCAGTGGCAGTGAAGCGCGGCACCTCCCCACCCTTCGGCAGCTCGATAATCCGCGCGGGACAGGTGGCAACGCAGGCGCCGCAGCGGGTGCAGAGGGAGCCGGTTACGATCAGGTCGGGCATCGCTCAGTTCTTTCCTGCCATCAGTCCCCGGAGCGTCTTCAGGTTCATGCCGTCGAACTCGTCGTTGTCTCCCTTGGGGGTTTCGAGGATTTTCGGGACGTTGGCGAAACGCGGGTCGTTCACCAGGGAGCGGAACCCTTCGAGCCCCATGGCCCCCTTGCCGATGTGCTCATGGCGGTCCACCCGGCAGTTGAGCCCCTTCTTGGAATCGTTCATGTGGAAGCACTGGAGCCGGTCGATGCCGATGATCCGGTCGAAATCGGCGAAGACCTGCCGGTATCCTTCCGGCGTGGTGATGTCGTAGCCGGCGGCAAAGGTGTGGCAGGTGTCGTAGCAGACGGCGAAGCGGTCGGGGTTGGCGGAGCCGTCGATGATGGCCCGCAGGTGCTCGAAGGTATACCCCAGGTTTGTCCCCTGGCCGGCGGTGGTCTCCAGGAGGATCTTGCCGGTGAACTCGGGGACCGCGGGGATGAGCGCGTCGAAGGCCTCGCAGATGCGCCGGATGCCGGTTTCCTCGCCCTCGCCCACATGGGAGCCGGGGTGCATGACGATCTTCGTGATGCCGAGACGGGCGCAGCGCTCCATCTCTTCCCGGAAGGAGAGGAGGCTCTTGTCCCGGGTCTCTCCCGGGGTGGCGGCCAGGTTGATGAGGTAGATGTCGTGGCAGATGATCTCGTGGAGCCCCGATTCCGCCCACTTCTCCCGGAAGAGGGCCACGTCGGAGTCGCTGGGGATTTTCCCCCGCCACTGGTTGGAGTTCTGGGTGAAGATCTGGATGACGCCGCACCCCACCTTCACCCCCCGGTCAGGGGCGTTGTGGAGGCCGCCGGCGATGGACATGTGGGCGCCGAAATAATCCATATAAATGCCTTTCTTTCTGCTACGCAGTGAGAAGCTGGTTTCTGATCTGCTCGATCCGCTCCGCATACTCCCCATCACTGAGAATCACCTCACTGTGGGGCTCGCTCCAGATGGGGCGGGGCCAGAGGGGATCGGTCTCGAAGCGGGGAACCAGGTGCCAGTGCATGTGGGGGACCATGTTGCCGAGGAGTTCGTAGTTCATTTTAGCGGGGCGGAAGATGGTATAAAGGGCCGTGGCCACGGCCGTGACCTCATCCATGATCCCCTGGCGGATGTCGCGGTCCAGGTGGAAGAGCTCGGTGACGTGCTCCCTGGTGAAGACGAAGGTGTAGCCGGGGAAGAACTGGTCGCGGTTCAGCATGACGAGGGTGTGCTCCAGTTCGGCGATACGCAGGGGCGGTTCGTCGTGCCATTTGGTGCACATGGGGCAGGTGGACATGGGGTACCTCCAAGGACGAAGGGCCAAAGGGAGCCGGGACTGACTCCCGATCCGCCTTTGGCCCTTATTCTGTGGTCGTGTCAGCCGGAATTACAGCTTTGCCAGGTCGATCTCGCCGGAGAAGACCTCCGTGGCCGGGCCGGTCATGTAGAGGAAGCCGTCTTCGGCCCACTCCAGCTCCAGATCGCCGCCGGAGAGGTGGTTGAGGATCTTCTTCTCGGTGAGTCCGTTGAGGGCTCCGGCCACGCAGACGGCGCTGGCGCCGGTGCCGCAGGCCAGGGTCTCGCCGGCGCCCCGCTCCCAGGTCCGCTGGCGCACCTCGGTGCGGGATATGATCTGGACGAACTCCACGTTAGTGCGGCGGGGGAAGAGCTCGTGGTTCTCGATGAGGGGGCCGTACTTTTCCACCTGGAAGCTCTCCACGTCGTCCACGAAGATGACGCAGTGGGGGTTCCCCATGGAGACGCAGGTGATGTTGAAGGTGGTGTGGAGGATGTTGAGGGGCTGGCTGACGATCTGCCCGTCGGCGGGCTCGCCCGCCATGGGGATCTCGGCCCGCTTCAGTCGGGGGACGCCCATGTTGACCCGCACCTTCTCGATTGTGCCGTCGGCACCGGGCACCAGCTGCAGCGTCAGGATGCCGGCGCCGGTCTCGGCGGTGATCTCCTTCTTGGAGACGATGCCATGGTCGTAGGCGTACTTGGCCACGCAGCGGATGCCGTTGCCGCACATCTCCGACTCGGAGCCGTCGGAGTTGAACATCCGCATCCGGACGTCGGCCCTGTCGGAGGGCATGATGAGGATGAGGCCGTCGGAGCCGATGCCGAAGTTGCGGTTGGAAACCTTTATGGCAACCTGCTCCGGGTTGTCGACCCGCTCCTCGAAGCAGTTCACGTAGACGTAGTCGTTGCCGGCGCCGTGCATCTTGGTAAATTTCATGGAAGTTCCCCTCGTTATTGAAGAAAGTGAATCGAATCCCGGTAGAAATACCAGAAACGTCCGTTGCCAACAAGGAAAAATCTCCCCTCCTTGACCGCGTCGCCGATTCTTGAGTATGATGCGTATAAATATTTATTGGAGGCATGTTCCCATGGAACTCAAAAACAAGATCTGGATGACCGGTAACCTGGACTGGTTCGCCTACGTGGGCGAAGAAGAGATGTACCTGGGGAGGCGCGAGGTTCCGTCTCCCCTCGAGGAGGGCGACACCTGGGTCAATTCGATCGGCGACAGCTTCAAGGTGGAAGACGGCGAGATCAAGTACCTCGGCAGGGTGGAGCCTCCTCAGACGTTCTGGTGAGATGCGGGCGCGGCGGGGCCGTTGCGGATGGCCGGCCCCGTGGTATCCTTGTCGGGTACGATTCCGCTGAAGAGGTGCCGTCATGGGGTGAACCGCATCACATCCGCAGGTCTGGCAGTGGCGGTGGTGCTGTCGACGGGTTCGGCGTCTGCCCGCGCCGAAACGGTCGACCATTACGGCGCCATGGTCGACCGGCGCGCAAGCTTCGAAGAGTGCGTCGCCTGCCACGACGGAACCATCGCAAAGGATGTCGCCTACTGCCGCGAGAACTGTTCGTTCAGGACCCCCCACCCTGTCATGCGCCGCTACCCTCCGCCGGGGCGCGAAGCCGCGTACCGGCCCGTCGAGTCCCTCCGGGAGGCGGGAATCGAGTTGGTGGACGGGATGGTCGTCTGCATTTCCTGTCATAACCTCAACAATCCTCCCCCCCATCATCTGGCCGTGGATCCTGCCGCCAGCAGCCTCTGTATGACCTGCCATATGCAGTAAAAATACTCTCCTTCTCCCCGGAAATACCGGTCATGTTTCTGTGGAAATACTTTGTCTGGTTCTTTATATTCTTGACGCCGTAGGTAAAGGAACGTATAGTGGCATAAAACGCTTAAGGAGGATCGTGTGAAGCTCTCGACGAAAAGCCGCTACGGTCTGCGGGCAATCTTCGATATAGCCTATAATGCCGGAAATCTCCCGGCTCAGGTTCAGGACATCTCCCGGCGCCAGGGTGTCTCGCCCCGGTATTTGGAGCAGATTTTCCAGGGGCTCAAGCGGGCCGGCCTCCTCAAGAGCAAGCGAGGGCCCCAGGGGGGATACTGTCTCGCCAAGAAGCCCGAGGAGATCACGGTGGCCGATGTTCTGCTCGCGACGGAGCGGGACATGAACCTTGTGGAGTGTACCAATAAGCGGAAGAAAAAAGTCGAGTGCGGCTTCGACGGCACGTGCGTCACCCAAGAGCTCTGGTGCGAGGCAAGCAGCAGGCTTGTGGAGTATTTTTCGGCCATCACGGTGAAGGATCTGTGCGACCGGGGTCAGTCCATGGGGATCAAGCGGGAGCAGGATCACCGCTTCATGTATTTCATCTGAGAAAAGGAGACAGAGATGCCGGTATTTGACAGCGACAAGGTAATCGAGCAGATCGGCAACACGCCGCTGCTGCGTCTGGCTAAGCTTGAGGCGCCCGGTTCCGCGGCCGTGTACGGCAAGGCGGAGTTCTTCAACCCGGGCGGCAGCGTGAAGGACCGCATCTGCCTGGCGATGATCGAGGCGGCCGAGAAAGACGGCTCTCTCAAGCCGGGTATGACCGTGGTGGAGCCCACCAGCGGCAATACCGGCATCGGCCTCTCCATGATCTGCACCATCAAGGGATACAAGCTCGTTCTCACCATGCCCGACACCATGACCGTGGAGCGACGCAGGCTCCTGGCAGCCTACGGGGCCGAGCTCATCCTGACCCCGGGGGCCCAGGGGATGCGCGGGGCCGTCCAGAAGGCGGAAGAGCTGGCCGCCCAGCCGGGGCACATCATGATGCAGCAGTTCACGAACGGGGCGAACCCGGAGGCGCACCGCAGGACTACCGGACCCGAGATCGTCAGGGCCCTCAGCGGCCAGAGCATCGACGCCTTCGTGGCTGGGGTAGGGACCGGCGGCACCATCACCGGCGTCGGCGAGGTGCTGAAGGGGCACAACGCCGCCGTGCGGATCGTGGCGGTGGAGCCTGATTCCTCCCCCATCCTCTCCGGCGGCCAGCCCGGTCCCCACAAGATCCAGGGGATCGGCGCCGGCTTCGTCCCCGACGTGCTCAACACGAAGGTCTACGATGAGGTGATCCGGGTGACCAACGAGGACTCCTACGAAACCGTCCGGCGCCTGGCCCAGGAAGAAGGGGTCCTCGTGGGGATATCCTCCGGCGCCAACGTCTTTGCCGCCCTCCAGGTGGCGAAGAAGCTGGGACCGGGCAAGAGCGTGGTGACAATCCTCTGCGACACCGGGGAGCGGTACCTCTCGACGGGTGTGTTCGACTAGTGCCTCTAACATGAATAGGGCACCCGTCGCGGGTGCCCTCCATCAATCGCCCCGTTTCGGGGCTTTTGTTTTTCACGGGAGTTCCATGGACGCGGTTCACGAAAAGTACGAAAAACTCAAAACCATTCTCCGGGAGATGGGGTCGGTGCTGGTTGCCTTCTCCGGCGGGGTCGACTCCACGTTCCTCCTCCGGGTTGCCCATGATGTCCTGGGCGACCGGGCCGTGGCTTTTACCGCCACCTCTCCCACCTATCCCGACTCCGAGTTCCGGGAGGCGGTGGCCCTGGCCCTGGAGATAGGTGTCCGGCAGGTGGTGGTGGAGTCCAACGAACTGGAGATCCCCGGTTTTGCCGGGAATCCCCGCAACCGCTGCTACCATTGCAAGAAGGAGCTGTTCCAACTGGCCGGAGCACGGGCTGCGGAGCAGGGGCTCGCCTGGGCGGCCGACGGGAGCAACGTGGATGACCTCTCCGATTTCCGTCCCGGCCGGCAGGCGATCCAGGAGCTCGGCGTCCGGAGTCCACTCCTGGAGGCGGTGCTCGGCAAGGAGGATATCCGGCAACTTTCGCGGGAGCTGGGGCTTCCCACGTGGAACAAGCAGGCCTTTGCCTGCCTGTCGAGCCGCTTCCCCTACGGAACCGAGATCACGCCGGAGCGGCTCCGGCAGGTGGGGGAGTGCGAGGAGTTCCTGAAGGGGGAGGGGTTTTCCACGTACCGGGTCCGTTACCACGGTGACACGGCCCGCATCGAGCTGGGCGAAGCGGAGATTGCGCGCTTTCTGGAACCGGCCATGCGCCGGAAGGTGGCGGCCTTCTTCAAGGGGGCGGGATTCACCTACGTGGCGCTGGATCTGGAGGGGTACCGCACGGGAAGCATGAATCTGGGGACCGGGGACCAGTAACCAGGGACCGGGAAAATCTTTTGATTCTTGCCGGTCCCCGGTCTCCGGTCCCCGATCCCTGGTCCCGGCTTTACTTCACTTCCACGTTGATCTGCTTCGGCTTGGTTTCCTCGCGCCGGGGAAGGGTTATGGTCAGGATTCCCTTGTCGCAGACCGCCTTGACGGTATCGCGGTCGATGGTGGTGGGGAGCGAGAAGCTCCTCATGAAGGAGCCGTAGTACCGCTCAACCCGATGGTAGTTCTCCTTCTTCACTTCCTGGTCGTGCTTGCGCTCGCCCCGGATGGTGAGGGTGTTGTCCTCGATTTTTACCTCGATGTCCTTCTGGTCGATGCCGGGGAGCTCGGCCTTGATGACGACGCCGTTTTCATCCTCGAAGATGTCCACCGGCGGCTGCCATACCCCTTCGCGGAGTTCTTCGCCGCTCTCTCTGCTCCACGCCATGTCCAGAAGCCGGCTCATCTGCTCCTGCAGATTCCTGAGGTCCCCAAACGGGGTGTACTTGACGATTGCCATGGTTCATGCACCTCCTGGTGGTTGTGTTACCCATAACATAATCACTCATCCGCCACAGTCAAGGGGGGAGGACGCCCGTTTGCGTTCCTCCCCCCTCATTTCCGCATCAGTGCTGCTATTTCATTGTCAGGCTGTCAGACCCGCTTCCCCTTGGGCACGCTGTGCTTGAGCTTCTTGGAACCGTCGTAGAGATTCCCCTTCTGCACCCCCCGCCGTTCCTTCAGGTCCCTCTTGTCGTAGTCGGTGGAAAGGTTGATTTCAGCGTCTTCAGCCAGCTTTTCGATCGTTTCGTTTTCTTTTTCCATCATACCGCACACCTCGTGTCGTTGATGGGCACGCCGTGGGGCGCGCCGGTTGGTCCACAATGAGAAATCCCTCTGGGCACCTCCTTTCTTCTGTGTGACTCCATGATACCATGGCATCCAGGAGATGCAATTGACGGAAAATTAAAATTTTGTCAGCATTATTAATGAGTTACGGGGTGATGGCATTGTCTTTCCGCAGGGCCTTATGCCTTGATGGACGGCGCGATATGGGCTACTATCCTGCGAGGCTCAGAGGAGAACAATGAAAGAGGTGCGCAATGCCCATATACAAGGTTGTTGAGATAAATACGGTTACCGAGGATGTCCTGGAGGAGATCCTCAACGAGTGGACCGCCAAGGGGTGGCGGTTCGACGGGATGCAGTTCGCCATGCGGGATGCGAGCCGGCGCCCCGCCATGGCCTTTGTCTTTTTCACGCGGGAGGAACGGGAGGTGGCGCCATGACCGGGAAACAGACCCTCTACCTCATCGACGGCTCCTCCTATATCTACCGGGCCTACTACGCCATCCGGCACCTCTCGTCCCCCAAGGGGTTCCCCACCAACGCCCTCTACGGCTTCACCCAGATGCTCCTCAAGGTCATCAAGGACCGCCGCCCCGACCATATCGCCGTGGTCTTCGACGCGGGGCGGACCACCTTCCGCACCGAGCTCTACCCCGACTACAAGGCCAACCGCTCCGCCATGCCCGACGATCTCGTCCCCCAGATCGCCCCCATCAAGGAGATGGTCCGGGCCTTCAACATCCCGGTGCTGGAGCTGGCGGGGTACGAGGCCGACGACATCATCGGCACCATCGCCCGGGAGTGCGAGGAGCGGGGGATGGAGGCGGTGGTGGTCACCGGCGACAAGGACCTGATGCAGATCGTGAGCGAGGGGGTCACGCTCCTCGACACCATGAAGGAGAAGGCCTCGGGCATCCCCGAGGTGCGGGAGCGGTTCGGCGTCGGGCCGGAAGCGGTGATCGACATCCTCGGCCTCGCCGGTGACACCTCCGACAATATCCCCGGCGTTCCCGGCATCGGCGAGAAGACCGCCATCAAGCTGATCCAGGAGTTCGGCTCCCTGGACACGCTTCTGGAGCGGGCTGGCGAGGTGAAAGGGAAGACCGGGGAGAAGCTCCGGGAGTTTGCCGACCAGGCCCGCCTCTCCCGGCAACTGGCCACCATCGTGCGCGACGTGCCGATGGCGTTCGACTTTGCGACCTTCGCCGCATCCTCCCCCGACAACCGGCGGCTTGCCGAGCTCTTCAAGCAGTATGGCTTCACCACCCTCATGAAGGAGTTGACCAGCGAGGCGACCCTCTCCACCGAACAGTACCGGACCATTGCCACCGACGAGGAGTTCCCGGCGCTCCTGACGGACCTGAAGGCTGCCGGCACCTTTGCCGTGGACCTGGAGACCACGAGCCTGAACCCCCTGGAAGCGGAGATCGTCGGCATCTCCCTGAGCTACCGGGACCACGAGGCATGCTACATCCCGGTGGGGCACTTCTATCTGGGGGCGCCGGAGCAGCTCCCCCGCCGGCGGGTGCTGGACGCCCTGACGCCCCTCCTCATCGACCCGAAAATCCGCAAGGTGGGGCAGAACCTGAAGTACGACTACCAGGTCTTCCGGCGCCACGGCATCGAGCTTGCCGGGGTCTGGTGCGACACCATGGTGGCCTCCTACCTCCTGAACCCGGTCCGCTCCGGCCACGGCCTCGACTCCCTGGCCGTGGAGCACCTGGACCACAAGATGATCTCCTACGAAGAGGTGGCAGGGAAGGGGAAGGAACAGGTGAACTTCGCCCAGGTGCCGGTGGAGAAGGCCTCCATCTACTCCTGCGAGGACTCCGACGCCGCGTGGCTCCTCCAGCGTCTCTTTCTGCCGCGGGTTGCTGAAATGGGGATGACGCGCCTCTTCGACGAGGTGGAGATGCCCCTGGTGCCGATCCTGGCAGAGATGGAGCTGGCAGGGGTGAAGCTGGACCTGCCGCTTCTCGGGGAACTCTCCGCCGGTTTCGGGAAACAGCTGGCGGAACTGGAGGGGCGGATCACGGGGCTCGCTCCGGAGCCCTTCAATCTCAACTCCCCCAAGCAGCTCGGGGAGGTGCTCTTCGAGAAGCTGAAGCTCCCCACCGGCAAGAAGACCAAGACCAAAACCGGCTGGTCCACCAACGTGGAGGAACTGGAGCGGTTGGCCGAGGCGGGCCACGAGATCGCGGCCCTCATCCTCCAGTACCGGGGGCTCGCCAAACTCAAATCCACCTATACCGACGCCCTCCCCAAGCTGGTGCAGCCAGCCACGGGAAGGGTCCATACCTCCTACAACCAGACCGTCACCAACACGGGGCGGCTCTCCTCGTCGGAGCCGAACCTGCAGAACATCCCGGTCCGGACCGAGGAGGGACGGCGGATCCGCCGGGCCTTCATCGCCGAGGAGGGGCACCTGCTCCTTTCCGCCGACTACTCTCAGATCGAACTCCGGGTCCTGGCCCACCTGTCTGGGGACCGGGTCTTCTGCGACGCCTTTGCCAAAGACGAGGACATCCACACCCGCACTGCCGCCGAGGTATTCGGCCTCTTCCCCGAGATGGTGACCCCGGAGATGCGGCGCCAGGCCAAGGCCATCAACTTCGGGGTCATCTACGGCCAGGGGGCCTTCAGTCTCGCCAGGCAGCTCGGCATCGCAACAAAAGTGGCCAGGGAGTTCATCGACAACTACTTCGCCCGCCATCCCGGCGCCCGGGCGTTCCTGGACGGCTGCATGCGGGAGGCGGAGGAGAAGGGGCATGTGACCACGCTCCTGGGGCGCAGGCTCCCGATCCCCGACATCAAGAGCGCCAACGGCAACATCCGGGCCTTTGCCCAGCGCAACGCCGTCAACTACCCCATCCAGGGGTCCGCCGCCGACATCATCAAGGAGGCCATGGTGAAGGTGATGGCGCGGATGCGGCGCGACGGTGTGGGGAGCCGGCTCATCATGCAGGTTCACGACGAACTGGTCTTCGAGGTGCCCGAGAACGAGGTGGTTGCCATGGAACAGCTCGTGCAACACGAGATGGAGCACGCCGTGGCTCTCCGCGTCCCGCTGAAGGTGGACATAAACCACGGCAGGAACTGGAGCGAGGCCCACTAGGCCATGCCGGAGTCCGGCAGGGGCAAACGGGGATTGATGCTTATTCTATAGATGGGTTTTATTAAGAATAACTGCGTGGAATTGCGGGCGTCTTTCGTGATAGTGTTTACAACCTTGTACTGAGGAAAACCCGGTCCCTGCCCATGGGTGGGGAGAGGAGGCGGCTGTGGGGTGTGACATTTTGCAGGAGATCCTTGACTCGTGCCTGTCCCTGGAGAAAAAGGCCGCGGCCATCTTCAGGGCCTTTGCCGCCCATGCCGTCCGGGACGATGCCCGGAGCTTCTGGGAGACCGTGGCCGCTGAAACCAACCACCACAGCGCTCTCTACGAGCGCCTCAACACCCCCATCTCCGAGGGAGGGGCCGCTCCCCTCGTCATCTACAAGCCGGCCGAGACCCGGGAAGAGCTGGAGATGATCGAGCGGAACATCGACGAGCAGTTCGAGCTCTACCAGGCGGCGCCCACTCCCGAGGCCGCCTGTCTCCTTGGCTTCCGACTCCAGCTCTATCTCCTTCACCCTGCCTTTGCCAGCCTCTGCCGCATGACCAAGGATGTCACCGGCGAGGATGCCAACGACCTGGGCTACGGCAGGTATCTGCGCCGGTTCATCGACGGGATCGGCATCTGCGGCATGGCCACGGCCGAATCGGAACTTCTCGGAGAGGCCCTCTTCCGCCTCTGGAACGAGGCGCGGCAGCTGGCAGTCCAGTCCCATACCGATGCCCTGACCGGCGTACTCACCCGGGCCGGCTTCTTCCAGGCCGTCTCCCCCCTGGCCTATGCGGCCCAGCGCAACGGGAACAACGCGGCCATCATGCTCATCGACATCGACTACTTCAAGCTTCTGGGGGACAATTACGGTCACCAGACCGGCGACCGGGTGCTCCAGGTGGTGGCCGACACCATCACGTCGCACCTGCGGCGCTCCGACGTGGTGGGGCGTTATGACGGGGACGAGTTCATCGTCTATCTCTCGCCGGTGGAGCCGGCCTCCCTCAAGTCCGTGGCCGAGAACCTCCGGATCCAGGTGGAGGAGGCGAGCGCCCGGATCGTGCCGGTAACCATCAGCATCGGCGTGGCCCAGGGGACATTCGGCCCCGACGTTGACCATTCCCTCGAAGAGCTGGTCCGCAAGGCCGACGAGTGCCAGATGCAGGCCAAGTACACCGGCAAGAACAAGGTCGTCATGAAGTAACTTCCTGCGGGCCAGGTCCTGCGGCTTACCGGACTGCCCGTGGCGAAACCTCAATCTATCTCCCGCTTGCGTTGGCCTGAAACGGGGGCATACTTCCCTAGTGAAGCTGATTAACCACCGGGAGGTGCCCCATGCGCTACATTCTCGTCTCCATCTTATCTCTCTCGCTTATCATCTCCGCATCCCCCAGCCAGGCAGGATTTCTGGACGACCTCACCCGCCAGGCGGCGCCGCTCCTCCAGGGGGGGATGGGGAGCAGCCTGGACGATTCCACGATTATAAAGGGGCTAAAAGAGGCCCTGGCCACCGGCACCGAGCGGGCCGTGAACGAGGTGGCGAAGCCCGACGGCTACTTCGGCAACTCGCTCATCAAAATCATGCTCCCCGACAAGATCCAGAAGGTGGCCGACCTCCTGGGGACCGTGGGGTACCAGCAGCAGGTGGATGAGTTCGTTCTGAGCATGAACCGGTCGGCGGAGAAGGCGGCGCCCCAGGCGGCACGCTTCTTTGGCGACGCCATCCGGGACATGAGCGTGGAGGATGCGCGGGGACTCCTGAACGGCGGCGACCGGGCCGCCACCGACTTCTTCGAGAAGAAGACCCGCGGCAAACTCTACGACGCCTTCAAGCCGACCGTGGGGAAAACCATGGGAGAGGTGGGGACCGTCAAGGCCTTCCAGGATATGGTCGGGACGTACCAGGCGCTCCCCCTGGCCGCCTTCGGGGGAAAGCCCTCCCTGGACCTGAACGATTACGTGACCAATAAGGCCCTGGACGGACTCTTCACCATGGTGGCCGCGGAGGAGAAGAAGATCAGGACGAACCCGGCGGCCCGGACCACGGATCTGCTGAAGACGGTGTTCGGGCAGTAGGAAAGGTCCATGGCGGCACCGTGGGGCAATGGCGGGAATCGGTGGCGCCGGGAGGTTGCGCTGTTGGTGTGGGCGGCGCTTCTGGGGGCGCGGTTGGCAGGGGCGACCATCTTTCCGGGGCCGGCCGAGGTGGTGGGACGGAGTTCGCTTCAGGAGGCACGGAAGGGAGAATCGCTCATCGAGGTCGCCCGGAGCCACGACCTCGGTTTCAATGAGATTGCGGCGGCCAATCCCGGTCTCGACCCCTTTGTCCCAACCGCGGGCAGCCCCGTCACCATCCCCGGGCGGCACGTGGTTCCGGCGGCGGTGGTGCCGGGACGGCTGGTGGTGAATCTGTCCGAACTTCGCCTCTACTTCGTCCCGGAAGGGGGGACGCCGCGCATTGTCTCCTTTCCGGTCGGGACAGGAAGCGAGGGGAAGGAGACCCCCCTTGGCGTCTACCGGGTGACGGAGAAGCGCGCCAATCCCGCCTGGCACGTTCCTCTCTCCATACGCCAGGAGCGGCCCCGCCTACCCGCCGTGGTTCCCCCGGGACCCGACAATCCTCTCGGAAGCCACGCCCTGCGGCTGACCGACGACGGCCTGATGATTCACGGCACCAACCGGCCATGGGGGGTTGGTCGTAACGTGAGCCACGGCTGTATCCGGCTCTATCCCGAGGATATCCCCGTTCTCTTCCGGCTGGTTTCTCCCGGCACCCCGGTAGCCATCGTCCGGGAGCCGGTGAAGGTGGGTGATCAGGAGGGGCGGCTCCTCATCGAGGTCCATCGGGATGAGGGAGCCGGCATCGACTACGCGGCGGAGGCGACCCGCCTAATCATGGCGCGGGGGAGGCTCGACCGGGTGGATTTCCCGCGTCTCTTCCGTGCACTGGCCGAGAAGCGGGGGGTGCCGGTCGATATCGGCCGGTGACCGCTAATCCTGAAAACGACAGGTTGGATAACACAGAGCAACTGAGCAACAGAGAAATCAACAGGTTTAACCAATTTACCGTTTAGCCGTTGCGTGCATACGAAAACAGCTGTGGAAGGGATTTTGCCCTGGATTTGGCTCTGTTGCTCCGTTGTTCTGTGTTTCAAATGCTTTTGCCGGGATTATTTCTTCTGCTGGAGCTCGAAGGCCTTCGTTGATTTCCCCGCCGACTGTTCCGCCTGCTGGGCGGCTCCCTCTGCCTTCGTTGCGGCTGCATCGGCCTTTGTGGCCGCCGTCTCGGCCCTGGTTGCAGCGGCGGCGGCCGCTTCCGCCGATTGCTGGGCGTTTTGGGCCGACTGCTGGGCCTGGGTGCGGATATCGGCATTTTCGCGTTTCACGGCGTCCAGGTCGGCTGGTGTGGCCACGGGGCGTTTCGACAGATCGGCAACCTGGGCCTCGATGGTATTCAGCCGCTTTTCCAGTCCGCTGATCCGGTCCGCCAGGGGGGCGGTCTGCTCCTGGACGAATGTTTTGGTGGCGCACCCCGCCGTGAGGGCGAGGAACGGGATGACTGCCGCAGTGACGATTCGTTTCATGGTTCCCCCTTGTGATGCCGTTCTGGCGTTATGACAGGCGATAGGCGACCATCACCCCGTCCCGCAGCGGAAGGATGGAGGTGAAGAAGTCCTTCCTGCCGGTCATGAAATCGTTAAAGTCCCGGATGCCGCGGGTTTCGGGGTCGTCCTCTCCCTCCACCACCTTGCCGTACCAGAGGACGTTGTCGGCGATGACCAGGGCATGGGGGGCGAGGTGCGGGATCATGGCCTCCATGGCTTCCCGGTACTGGTGCTTGTCCAGGTCGATGAAGAGGATGTCGATGTCGTGGTATTCCCGGCCGATCTCCAGGGCATCGCCGACCCGGAACTCCAGCCGGTCGATGAGGCCGCTTTCCTGGAACTTCTCCTTGGCGTAGGCGATGTTCGTGGGGGAGTAGTCGGTCATGACCACCTTCCCCGTGATGCTGATGGCCCGGGCGAACCACCAGGCCGAGTAGCCGAATCCCGAGCCCAGTTCCACCACGAGGCGGGGCTGCTTGAGGCGTGTGAGGATATAGAGGAACCGCCCAACCAGGCGGTCAACGATGGGGAAGCCCAAAGCCTTGGCCCGGCTTTCCATTGCGAGGAGGCTGGGGTTATCCTCGGGCGCCAGCCCCATGAGGTACTCCTCGATGCGGGGATCGGTTATGGGGATCATCGTTCGTATTCCTTCCAGGTATCCGTTACCCATACAGTCTGTTAAGTCTAACACTTTCGCCGGGATGCGCAATTCGAGCCGGGAAAAAGGGCGAAAACTGCGTGTTGACTTCCTCAGCCCCCCGGTCTTTAATGACCCAATGACACACGCGCGCGAATCGGCACCGATGCCCCAGGGGAAGGTCACCGCCATCCTCGTCTTCACCACGGTCCTGTGGGGCGGGAGCTTCCTCTTCAACAAGATCGGAATGCGTGAGATTCCCCCAATCCAGTTTTTCTTCTTCCGCTTCGCCCTGGCGGCGCTTCTCATGGGGATCATCTGCATCCCGCGGCTTTCCCGCCTGAACCGGGACATTGTCCGGCGCGGAGCCATGGTGGGGGTGGCCCTGGCGGCGGTGAACCTCACCTTTGTCCTGGGGGTCTCGGGGACCACCATCTCCCGGGCCGGCTACCTCAACAACCTCTTCGTCCTCTTCATCCCCCTCATTTCGTTCCTGATCTGGCGGGAGCGGCTCGACCGGATCACCTTTGCCGGAGTTTTCCTGGCGGTCGCCGGTCTCTGGGAACTGGCCAGCGGCGGGGCCGAGGGGTTCAACCGGGGTGACCTCCTCTCCACGGTCTGCGCCCTGTTCATTGCCATCCACATCATTACCGTGTCGCGGGTCCTGCGGGATGAGGACGTCTACCTGGTCACCTTCGTGCAGTTCTCTACCGTGGCCCTCGCGGGGGCGGCCATCACCCTTGCCATGCCGTGGCCGGCGTTCACCATCGGCGCGGCCGGGGGGTGGTCCCTGGCCTACTGCGCCATCTTCCCCACGGTCATCTGCTTCACGCTCCAGAACGCCTTCCAGCGTTTCACCACCCCCACCAAGGCGGGGCTCATCTACACCCTTGACCCGGTCTGGAGCATGCTGGCCGGGGTCTTCATCCTGGGGGAGCGCCTCACCCCTCGGGAGCTCGTAGGGTGCATGCTGATCCTGGTGGCCGTGGCCGGTCCGCTCCTGGGGAGGCTCTATTTGGAGCAGAAGCATCGCCGGCTCTACCATCTTGATGGCGCGGAAGGGTCTTAGTGTATGTCCACCCCCACCTTTGCCGTCAGCGAGGAGAAGAACCGCTGGCTTCGGGAGAAGATGGCGGAGCTGGGGGTGGCCGAGGCCGACCTGGAAGAGAGCTTCGTCCGCTCCTCCGGCGCCGGGGGGCAACACGTGAACAAAACCGCCACCTGCGTCCAGATCAAGCACCGCCCCACGGGGATCGAGGTGAAGTGCATGAAGGACCGGAGCCAGTCCGTGAACCGGTTCCTGGCCCGACGGGAGATTCTGGAGCGGATCGAGCGGCTCCAGAAGGGGGAGAGCTTCCGGGACCCCAAGGTGGATAAGCTGAAGAAGCAGAAAGCGCGGCGGAAGCGGCGCGCCAGCGGGAAATACGAGAAGGAATAAGTCCCAAAACCATTTAATAACACTGAGCAACTGAGCAACTGAGTAAACTCGATAGGCTGAAGATCACACCCTTGACAATCGTTTGTTCGGCTCTATTCCGAAAACAGAAATTTATCTTTTCTCAGTTGCTCTGTTGCTCTGTGTTTCAATAAGCCTTTTACAAAGGATTTCCCTGATGATACGACACGAAACCCTCCGCACTCTCGAATTCGACAAGATCCTCGCGGCCATCGCCGGCTACGGCCACAGCAGCGCCACCCGTGAGGAGATCGCCCTGATCCGCCCCCTGGACGATTGGTCGGCCATCACCCGGCGCTTCGGCCAGGTGGACGAGATCCGGCGCATGACCCAGCAGGGGATCGCCATCCCCCTCTCCACGTTCGACGACATCTCGGCCCTTCTGGACGCGGTGCGCCCCGAGGGTGCGGTCCTCGACCCCACGGAATTGGTGATACTCTTTCCGGTGCTCCGGACCATGACCGCCATCGCCAAACAGTTCGCCTACCGGTCCGACATCCCGCTCCTGAAGGAGTTGGCCGGCCACGTGACCGGCTTCCCCGACATCCTGGACGAGCTGGAGGTCTCCATCGACAGCGAAGGGGAGATCCTCGACTCCGCCTCGCCGCTCCTCTTCGACCTGCGCAAGAGGAAGCGCGCCCTCACCGAGCGGATCCGGCGGCGGCTGGCCGAGATCGTCCGGGAGACCGGCGTCACCACCTTCCTCCAGGACGACTTCATCACCCAGCGAGGCGGCCGGTGGGTGATCCCGGTCCGGATGGACTCCAAGGGGATGGTCCCCGGCGTGGTCCACGACGTCTCCAACTCCGGCGAGACCGCCTTCATGGAACCATTGGAAATCATCGGCCTCGCCAACGAACTGGAAAACCTGGTGGCCGAGGAGAAGGCCGAGATGATCCGCATCGTCCGAGCCATCTGCCGGATGCTTCGCCACGAGGCCGACGGGCTGGCGGAACAGTTCCGGACCCTGGTCCACCTGGACCTCCTGAACGCCGTGGCCACCTTTGCCGATTCCCTCTCCGCCGAAAACCCCGAGATCAACGACGCCCGCTTCATCCGGGTGAACGAAGGGCGGCATCCCCTCCTGGCCCTCATGGCCCGGGAGCGAGGTGCCGGCAGGGTCGTGCCCCTGGACCTTTCCCTCGGGGAAACTGAGCAGGTCATGGTCATCACCGGTCCCAACGCCGGCGGCAAGACCATTTCCCTCAAGACCACCGGTCTCCTCCACCTCATGGCCCTGGCGGGACTTCCGGTACCGGCCGCATCCACCTCGTCGTTCCCCCTCATCTCCGACCTCCTGGTGGACATCGGCGATGAGCAGTCCATCGAGCAGAGCCTCTCCACCTTCTCGGCCCACGTCTCCAACATCGCGGGAATTCTCGATCGGGCAGACGATCGGACCGTGGTGCTCCTGGACGAGTTGGGGACCGGTACCGAGCCGGTCCAGGGGGCGGCCATCTCCTGCGCCGTCCTGGCCAACTTGCAGGAGAAGGGGGCCCGGGTCATCGCCACGACCCACCTCACCGACATCGTCGGCTTCGTCCACAAGCGGGACGGAATGGTGAACGCCTCCATGGAGTTCGACCGGGCGACCCTCACCCCCCTCTACCGCCTCAAGAAGGGGGAACCGGGGCAGTCCCACGCCCTGGAGATCGCCCGCCGCTACGGCCTCCCCGACCGGGTGGTGGAGTTCGCCACCGGCATGCTCTCCCGGATGGAGACCGAGTTCCACGAGCTTCTGGCCGAGCTGAAGGACCAGCGCCGCCGCCACGAGGAGGCCCTGGCCGAGGCGGAGCGACTGCGGCGGGATGCCGAGGAGAAGGCCCGCATCGTCCGTGAGCGGCTGGCCGAGGCCGAGGCCAGACGGCGGGAGGCGGTGGAAAAGGCGTTTCAGGAGGCGAAGGAGATCGTCCGGGGGGCCCGGCGGGAGGTGAACGCCATCATCGAGGAGGCCCGCAAGGAGAAGAGCCGCGAGGCGCGGAGGAAGATCGACGAGGCCGAGGCCCGGGTCGAGGAGAAGCTCCAGGAGTTCCACCCCGAGGAGCGCGTTCCCCTGGAGGCCATCAACGAGGGGGACACGGTGCACGTGAAGCGTCTCGGCCACGACGTGACCGTCCTCGCCGTTGACCGGAAGGGGGAGACCCTCAAGGTCCGGGCCGGCACCTTCGAGCTGGTGGTGGAGGCGGCCGACGTGGCCCCGCCGAGGGAAAAGGGGGGGAAGAAGCCCAAGGCCAAGGCCGCCGCCAAGATCGCCGCCCCCTCCCGGGAGGCGACCCCCCACGAGTTGAACCTCATCGGCCTGCGGGTGGACGATGCCCTGGGGCGGCTGGAGCCGTTCCTGAACCACGCGTCACTGGAAGGGTACGGCGAGGTGCGGATCGTCCACGGCAAGGGTACCGGCGCCCTCATGCGGGGGGTGCGGGAGTACCTGGACGGCCACCCCCTGGTGCGGGAGTTCCGCCCCGGCGAGCCCTTCGAGGGGGGAGAGGGGGCCACGGTGGTATTGCTGCGGTAGGAGGGAGACACGTTATGAATCCGACAAACAGAATGCGCCCCATCCATCCCGGTGAAGTGCTGCGCGAAGAGTTCCTGATCCCCCTGGGGATGAGCGCCCATGCACTGGCGCTGGAACTCAAGGTGCCGGCGCCGCGCATCAACGACATTGTGCGCGAGCGCCGCGCCGTCACGCCCGACACGGCGCTCAGGCTGGCCCGGTACTTCGGCACGACACCCCAGTTCTGGCTTAATCTGCAGACCAGTTACGACCTCAAGATTGCAGAACGGGAACTGGGTACGAAAATCGAGCGCGAGGTCCATACGCGCCTCGTGGCGTAGTTATTCAGCTCACTCCGCGCACTCCTTCCCCTCGAACTCCTTCCCCTCGAACATGCCGGTGGCGCTGATCCCCTCGGCCACCTTCCTGAAGTGGAATCCGAAAATGGCCAGGGTGATGGCCAGGGGGAAGAGCCGGGGGCGCCGCACCAGGGACCAGGCGAAGAGCTTCCAGAACTGGAACCGTTCCCTCCCCAGCACCCCCAGGAATAGAATCGAGCTGAAGAACGCCCGCAGGTGGGCCGGGTTCGGCTGGAATCCTCCCGGCGGGGTCCGGTACTCCTTGAGAAAGGTGATCACCCGCCGGTAGTAGGGGCGGGGGGCGTAGATCTCCTTGAGGATCTGCCGATAGCCGCGGATGAGTTCTTCCGTTGGCATCCGGGGGATGAAGTTGAGGGCGATAGCGGTGTTGTTCCCCGAGGCGTCCCGCAGAAGCCGCCCCTCGTCGGCCAGGCGCTGATGGAGCTTGGTCCCCCGCAGGGCCGTGAGCATCCCCACCATGGCGGTCACGATGCCGCTCTCCTGGATGAAGCGGATCTGCTTCTCGAAGATGGAGGCCGGGTCGCTGTCGAAGCCGACGATGAACCCCCCCTGCACCTGGAGCCCTGCCCGCTGGATCCGCTTGACGCTCTCCAGGAGGTCGCGGTTGCGGTTCTGCACCTTGCCGCTCTCGTCAAGCCCCTCCTCGTGGGGGGTCTCGATGCCGATGAAGACCTCCGTGAATCCCGCCTCCACCATGAGGGCCATGAGTTGGGGGTCGTCGGCCAGGTCGATGGACGACTCGGTGAAGAAGGAGAAGGGGCGGCCGTGTGCCTGCTGCCAGGCGATGATGGTGGGGAGGAGTTCCCGCTTCAGCTTGTTCCGGTCGCCGATGAAGTTGTCGTCCACGAAGAAGACGCCCCCCTTCCAGCCACGGGTGTGGAGGGCGTCCAGCTCCGCCACCAGCTGCTCCCAGCTCTTGGTCCGGGGCCTGCGGCCGAAGAGCTGGGTGATGTCGCAGAACTCGCAGTCGAAGGGGCACCCCCGGGAGTACTGGATGTTCATGGCGGCGTAGTCCCGGATGTCCAGAAGCTCCCACCGGGGGAGCGGGGTCCGGGTCAGGTCGGCCCGCCCGCTGGTGGTGTAGGAGCGTTGGGCGCGCCCCGCCGCCAGATCGTCGAGGAAGGGGGGGAAGGTCAGCTCCGCCTCCCCCAGCACCAGGTGGTCGGCCTCGGGGAAATCCTCGGGAGCGGTGGTAAAGAGGGGGCCGCCGGCCACGGTGGTGATCCCCAGCCGGCGGCACCGGGCGAGGATGTCCCGCACCGCGTCTCTTTGGATGGTCATGGCGCTCACGAAGACCATGTCGGCCCAGGCCAGGTCCTGATCGGTGACCTCCCGGACGTTCTGGTCCATGAGGCGCGTTTCCCAGGAATCGGGGAAGAGGGCGGCAACGGTCAGGAGCCCCAGGGGGGGAAACGCGGCCTTCTTGCCGACGAATTTCAGGGCGTGGCTGAAGCTCCAGAAGGAATCGGGGTAGCGGGGGTAGACGAGAAGAACGTTCATGGAATCCTCCGTGATCCATGCCTCCCTGTCAGGGGGGCAGTGTCCGGGTGAAATTGTACCCCCCGGCAGGTTTGGTAACTGTAATTTTTATGTAAAACAGGGGTAAACGAGGGAATTGCCGTGCTTCAGGACCCGACCGACGAGTACATCCGCACCATCACCGCCCACTGCGACCTGGCGGGGAAAGAGGTCCTCGAAGTGGGGTGCGGCACCGGCCGCATCACCCGTGATCTGGCCCGCCACGCCCGCCGGGTCGTGGCCGTGGACCCCGACGAAACTGCCCTGGCAAAGGCCCGCTCCGCCGTCCCCGCCCCCAACGTCCAATTCCTCCCCATGCCCGATGGCGTCCTCCACTTCCCCCCCGCCTCCTTCGATGTGGTCATCTACACCCTCTCCCTCCACCATGTTCCCCTCGATCGGATGAACGAAAGCCTCCGCACTGCCGCCGGCCTTGTGCGGGACGGGGGCGCCATCGCCGTGGTGGAACCGGGCGATGGCGGCTCCTTCACCGAGGCCAAGGAGCGCTTCGGCGCCGGCAGCGGCGACGAGCGCCCCGGCCGGGAGGCCGCCATCCGGGCCATGCACGGGCTCCATGGCTGGACCGTGGGGGAGACGGTCCTCTTCCGTGCCCGGTTCCTCTTTGCCGACGAGGATGACTTCATCGCCACGAAGCTCCCCGGTTTCGGGGAGCAGCCTGAGGCGTTCCAGCAGGAGGTGCGGGAGTTTCTGGCCCGGCACCGGACAGCGGAGGGGGTTGTGCTTGATGCGGGGCGGAGGCTGAATGTTTTGCGACGGGGATGAGTTCGTGAGATTGGATATTGCTAACCACTGGGGCTCTTGCTACAGTCCCGAAAGGCCAAATCGCTGCCGGGAGATGTGTTTTTCTCTCCTTGAAGAAATGTTCCATTTCGGTAGATCACCGGTTCACGCGCGCGCGTGAACCGCTTAATATCGAGTTAACATGTGAACAATTGAAGACCTGATTAATGGAGGGGCGCTTGATACATGTTATATGAATTTATCAGAGGCTTGCTTGGTACTTTGCTGAAAAATGAATATGGAAGAGGTCTTGTCGTCTTTTCAGGCATTGTGCTAATGCTCGTTGCACCGCTTTTGCTTTTCTTGGTTATTTGCTATGTGTTCTATAAGCCCGGGAAGACCAATGGATTAGAAAAAATCGAGTCCCATGGTGGCGAAAATCCCCTGGTCTTGCTGAAGTATGAATGGTGGCGGATAGCTTGGGCATTGTATGTCCCCCTAGTGCCTGCATTTATGGCGTGCGGAGTTGCATCTTCTTCACCCTTAAATGATGCAAGCATACGAGGGGTTATTATTACAAAAATATTTGCTCCAATAGGCCTTATGGGTTCTGCCTGGTTAATTGTAGATATGCTTTTGATGAAGGATATTACCTTATATAAGGATAAAATTGTTGCCACTTACAGATTGTTTAAATCAAAAGAAGTTATTATATCAAAGGCAAATTACAGCTTCATAAATAGGTCAATTATGAGGGCTTTGAGTATACGAAATACAAGAGAGCCTTGGTATTTATCTTGTTTTTTGGCTGTAACCATTTGGGATTTGAACTTATGCAGGGCAGAAAATGTGAATAAATTTATTTCAGTTTTGTCTGAAATAACAGGCAGGGATATTGAAGAGTTAACGAGTAATACATGGAAACCAATAAGATTGATGAAGGATGAAAACAATGTCTTAAAACTAAATTCTTGTGAAGATAAAGTGGTAGACAATACGGGAAGATAAAGGGTCAATTCACCATTTTCCATTTTCTGTAATAAAGAGTGAGTCTGCTAACAAGACAGTTGGGCGCCGCCCGCCCGAAAAGACTGGGCTGGCAGGTCAATCCCCCGCTCCATTAGTTCCCAAGTACGGAGATCATCATGGCATGGTTTTACCTCGTTCTTGCCGGCCTCTTTGAGATCGGCTGGCCAGTCGGCCTGAAGATGGCACAAGCACCCGAGACCCGGTGGCCGGGCATTGGGGTCGCCGTTGCTTTCATGGCTTTCAGCGGACTTTCTCTTTGGATGGCTCAGCGGCAAATTCCAATCGGCACTGCCTATGCCGTCTGGACAGGCATAGGCGCTGCTGGAACCTTTCTTGTCGGGGTTCACTATTATGGTGATCCGACGTCAATTGCTCGATACGCGGGCGTGGCACTTATCGTGGCTGGAGTTGCCACGCTCAAAATGGCGCATTGATACCTGTGCGCCAACTCCATTGTCAGGAGGACCAATGCCAACACGCACACTCCTTTCCATCCTCATCCTGCTCCTTTCCTGTTCCCTCGCCGGCGCCGAGATGTACCAGTGGGTGGACGGGAAGGGGACCGTGGTCATCACGGACACGCCTCCTCCCCCATCCAAGAAGCGCAAGAAGGTGAAGGTCTACAACGATGGCGACTTCGCTCCCGCTCCTCCCCCTCAGCCGGCGCCCGCCAAGCGTAGCGCCAAGGGCGCTGCCGCAGCGGAAGCGCAACCCGCTTCCCCAAAAAAAGAACACTTCACCGGCACGGTGGAGATGTACGTGACCTCATGGTGCGGCTACTGCCGGCGGGCGGAGAGCTACCTGAAGAGCAAGGGGATTCCCTATGTGGCCTACGACATCGAAAAGGACAGCGCCGCCCGGCAGCGGCACCGGGAGCTTGGAGGGAACGGCGTGCCGCTGATCATCATCGGGTCGAACAAGATGTCAGGCTTCTCTCCGGAGACCCTGGAGTATTATCTGAACAACAGCAAGTAGGTTTTGGAGGCGACCGTGGGGGATATGACAGACGTACAAGCAATCGCGGACCATTGGGGGAGAGGCGACGTGTTCGGCCTGATCGTGGCGGCTCTAAACCAGATGGCGAAGCCCCTGGATGGCCTGACGGTTGAAGAGCTGGCGCCGGTGGACCATTTCCATTCCCGGGGCTTTCCCGCGACCGTGGAGTTCGCCGACCGGCTCCCGATCAATGCCGGCGAGCAGATCCTGGACATCGGCTGCGGGCTGGGGGGCCCGGCCCGGTACATGGCGAAACGGTTCCAGTGCCGGGTGAGCGGCATCGACATCACCGGCCCTTTCGTGGAGGCGGCCAACAGGCTGACGGCGCTTCTCCGCATGGAACAACAGGTGGAAATCGCCCAGGGCAACGGCCAGCGCCTGCCGTATCCGGATTCCTGCTTTGACGGCGCCTATACGCAGGACGTCACCATGAGCGTGGCCGATCGTGCGGGATTTTTCGCGGAGGCGTACCGCGTGCTGAAGCCCGGTGCCTTTTTCGCGCTCTCGGAGCACGGGTTGGGGCCGAAGGGGAATCCCCATTACCCCCTCCCCTGGTCCGACGATGGCACCGGCGCCTATCTGACCGCGCCGGCCGAAACCCGGGCGATTCTTGAAAGGACGGGGTTCGAAGCCATCACCGTCGAGGATACCGGGGCCAAGTGCGCCGCCGGGTACCGGAAGGTGATCGAACGGGCCGAAAAGGGCGCCTTGCCGCCGTTGGGGCTGCATCTGTTCATGGGGGAGTCCATGGTGGAGAAGATGCGCAATGCCGCGCGCAACATCGAGGAAGGCCGCACCCACCCCATACAGCTGATCTGCCGCAAGCCGTGATGAAGTAGACTGGTCCGGCAGGCGTCAGGGAAGGAATGACACGAGGAAGGGATGGCCGTATCCCGCCCGCTCCACCAGCTCCTGCACCGCATCCCGTCCCTTTGCTACCGCTTCGCTCAGCCGGTGCTCGCGCTCCAGGAAGACCAGGGCCGGGAGGTTCCCGTAGAGGCTGAAGCCGAAGGTCTCGATCATGCGGCCGGCGCTGCGCTCCTCGAACTCCTGCCCCAACTCCTGAGTGGCCTTCACGTAGTGCATGGGAAAGGCCACCACCGTCTGGTCGAGGCTCTCCATGAAGGCCCGTTTTTCTTCCCGGGAAAGGGTCGAGAAGTCGGCGCCGCACCAGTGGCTCTCCCTGGTGGCGAGGAGGGAGCGGCAGGAGAAGGGGCGCCGGCCATAGACGCCGCAGGCCCCGTCGTTGTCGAGGAATGGGCAGTCGCCCAGCGCCCGACGTGCCCGGAGAAACGACGGGAAATCGGAGGAGGAAAAGGCAGCGGCCCGGATCGCTGCCGCGTGCTGGGCCAGGGCTGTGGCGTGACGGTCGGCAGGGCCCGCCGAGACGGCCTGGGCCTCGGTGAAGGTGCAGTTTACCGCCAGGCTGCAACAGGCATGGCATCCCTTCCCGCAGTGAATGGTCCCCTGCTTCAGGGCGTAGCCGGCAACCCACTCCCTGACCGCAACGTCGAACAGCGCCTGCTGGTCCCTGACTTCAGCCATAAGTTGCTGCCACATGCCTCACTCCTTCTGTATGTTGCGGGTGGTGGCCGTTGCCGGCTCCGGCGACAGTAATGGATTGGCTTTTCCGTGTCAATGGTGTGACGGGACGAGCACTCCGGCCCTCTCCCATCCCTTGACTCTCAAGGCTGGCAATTTATTATAGTTTGATGGGAACGGTCGTCGCGCCCTTGTTCGTCAAGCTGCACCATCCGCCGTTGCGAGCCAGTATCCGGCTCAGGAAGAACCGGTTCTCCTCGAAACGGGCGCAGAGGCTTCAGTCCATGACTAGAGATACGAAAACCAGTAAGGAGTTGCTGGCGGAAAACAAGGACCTCCGCGCTCGCCTTGTTGAGGCGGAAAAGCGTGCCCGCGAGGCCGAATCGCAGGCCCGGATGGCGGAAGAGCTGACCCGGCGATTGGCCGAGGAGGAGGTAGAGCGGAAAAGCGCCGTGCTGGCGCGGAAGGAAAGCGAAACGCGGTTCCTGGCGGCCCAGGAGCTTTCACTGGACGGCTTTACGTTGATGGAAGCTGTCCGGGACGATGGTGGACATGTGGTGGATTTCCGCTGGACATACGTGAATCCGCCGGCAAGCCGGATGTTGCGGCAACCACAGGCAGAGCTGGTGGGTCGGCGGCTGCTGGAGGTCCTGCCCGGAAACCAGGAGAACAGCGACCTCTTCGAGCGCTACGTTCAGGTTGTCGAGACGGGCGAACCCCATGATTACGAGCTTCACTACCAGTCCGAGGGGGTTGACGGCTGGTTCCGCAACATGACCATCAAGCTTGGCGACGGCATTGCCGTCTGTTTCTCCGACATTACCCAGCGCAGGAAAGTCGAAAAGGAGCTGCGCGAGAGCGAGGAACGTTCCGAACTGTTGTCTCGTACCATCAGCGCCTTGCTGACCGCCGTGGATCCCCAGGACGTGGTCGAGCAATTATGCAATGGGGTCCGGGAGTTTCTGCATTGCGCGGTCTTTTTCAATTATCTCTTCGATCCCCACACCGGGAGGCTCAAATTCAACGCCTGCGGCGGGGTGGACCAGCGGCTGGCGCGGCTTGTGGAAGGCCTGGAGCTTTCCGGCTCCCTCTGCGGCACGGCCGCACAGGGCCGCTGCCGGGTTCATGCAGAAAGCCTCGGGTCCAGCGCCGATCCGCGCAGTTCGCTGGTTCGGAGCCTCGGCATTCGCGCCTATGCCTGTCATCCGCTGCTGGGCCCGGCTAACGAAGCCATCGGGACTCTTTCCTTCGGGGCGACCGACAGGGATTCGTTCAGCAGTGACGATCTGGAGCTGATGAAGACGGTCGCCGACCATGTGGCCGTCGCCATGCTGCGGCGCAAGGCAGAGAAGGAATTGCAGGCGGACTTGGCCGCCCTTACGCGCATGCACGAGTTAAGTGGCAAGCAACTGGAAACGGCGGGTCTCCAGCAGCTCCTCCAGGAGGCGATGGACGCGGCATTAAGCATCGTCGGCGCGGCCAAGGGGACGCTGCAATTGCTCGAAGCCGATACGTTGCATATTGTTGCGCACCACGGCCACGAGCCGCCGTTCCTGGATTTTTTTACGGCCGCCGAAAACGTCGCCTCCACGTGTGGCAAGGCGATGCAGTGCGGCGAACGGGTGGTGGTCCACGACGTGGAGGAAAGCCCGTTGTTCGCCGGCACGCCGTCGTTGTCGGTGCTGCGCGCCGCCGGGGTGCGCGCGATGCAATCCACGCCGCTCTTCACCCGCTCCGGCCGGGTGCTCGGCGTCCTTACCACGCATTGGGACTCGCCGCACGTGCCCGATGAGCACGACCTGTGGCGGATGGACCTGCTGGCCAGACAGGTCACCGACCTCATCGAACGGACGCAGGCCGAAGAGGAGCTTAGAAAGCTGAACGAGATTCTGGAACAGCGGGTCGCCGAACGGACGGCGCAGTTGCGGGAAAAGGACCGGATGCTGCTGGTTCAGGGGCGCCAGGCAGCCATGGGTGAGATGATCGGCAATATCGCCCACCAGTGGCGGCAACCCCTGAACACCCTGGGGCTCACCATCCAGCAGTTGCCCCTGTTCTACGATCTTGGCGAGTTCAACAGGGAATTCCTGGAGCAGGCGGTCAACCGGTCGATGGAGCTTATCCAGTACATGTCCAAGACCATCGATGATTTCAGAAACTATTTCAAGCCGGACAAGGCCCGGATCGATTTCAGCGGGCGCGAGACAATCGCCCGGTCCCTGTCGCTCATCGGGGACAATCTACGGCACCAGCAGATCGATGTTGAGCTGAAGGTGCTGGATGATGTAGTTATAACCGGCTATGAGAACGAATTCGCCCAGGCACTGCTCAATATCCTGATCAATGCCAGGGATGCCCTGACGGAGAGGGGCGTGCAGCACCCGAAGATCACCATCACCATCGGCGCCGAAGGCCGGAAGGCGGTCGTGACCATTGCCGACAATGCCGGCGGCATCCCGGAAAAGATCATGGACAAGATTTTTAATCCCTACTTCACCACCAAGGGGCCCCATCAGGGGTCAGGGGTGGGGTTGTTCATGGCGAAGACGATCATCGAGAACAACATGGGGGGGAAGCTGACGGTGTGCAACACGGCCGACGGCGCAGAGTTCAGGATCGAGGTGTGACGGTGACTGCTGAAACGCCGGGGCCGGTTTCAATGGTGGTGGTTGAGGATGAAAAGGAGACGCGGACTTGACCGCTGCACCCGCCCGGGCCTACCGCCCCCGAAGCCTGGCGGCTAGCGTTGTCCGTTATTTTAAAGGCACTATATCACCGTGAAATCGAGAAGGAGCAGCCATGTCTGACCGGAAAACCATGTGGGATGAACGATACGATACGACGGATTTTGTCTACGGGCGGGAGCCCAATGCATTCCTCGCCGAAGTGGTCCAGCAGATTCCGCCGGGGGATGTCCTCTGCCTCGCCGAGGGAGAAGGACGGAACGCCGTCTTTCTGGCAAAGCAGGGGCATCGGGTACTGGCGGTGGATTCCTCCGCCGTGGGGCTGGCCAAGGCGGCGCGGCTGGCTGAGGAGAGCGGGGTGCGGATCGAGACCGAGACCGCCGATCTGGCTGAATTCGCCATCGAACCGGTGTGCTGGGACGCCATCGTCTCCATCTTCTGCCATGTCCCGCCGCAGGTGCGCCGGGCACTCCACCGCAAAGTGGTCGAGGGACTGCGCCCCGGCGGGCTCTTCATTCTGGAGGCGTACACGCCGGCGCAGCTGAAGCTTCGGACCGGTGGCCCGCCGACGGAGGAGGTGATGATGACCCTTGCCGGCCTGCGGGAGGAGCTGGCCGGTCTGGAATTCCTCCAGGCCCGGGAGATCGAGCGGGAGGTGGTGGAGGGACGGTTCCACACCGGGCGGGGCGCCGTGGTGCAGGTGGTGGCGCGCAAGCCGTTGGGCTGAATGGGCAGGCCCGGCTCTGAAACCTGCTGGTCAGGCTCATGCCGTTGGAGAATCCGAATGAAAACAGAACCACGACGCACGGATCGAAAGATAAAGACACCCCGGGAAATGGAGCTCTTGCTGGAGCGAATGCCCGTTGGCCGATTGGCCGTCGTAACTGAAGACGGTCCATACGTTGTTGCCGTCAACTACGTGTTTTTCGAAAATTGCATATATTTTCACAGTGGACTGTCGGGTCGAAAAATGGAAGCGCTTCAAGCCGACCCTCGCGTCTGTTTCCTGGTAGACGAGGTTGGTCCGCTGGTCCTTTTGGAACGAAGTTGCGGGATAAGTCAGGTTTACAAAAGCGTCGTTTGTTTCGGAAAAGCCGGCGTTGTGGAAGGCTCGCTTGAGAAGAGGGCGATATTGGAAAGAATGGTGCAAAAATACGTGCCTTCCACCTATCCTGTGCCTCCCATAGGAGATGAGAACATCGAGAACACCGCCATAGTAAGGATTGCCATTGAGTCGATGAGCGGGAAAGAGAACCCACTCTCTCCGGTTCACACTGTAATTCGCTGAAAACGCAATTGCCAACCAGAAAGTAAGACCGTTACAAAAATCTGATCGGTCCACCTTGAGCATAGATAGGGTGCAATGAGAATCCATTGCCCAATCAGGAGGAAACATATGTCTCACAGAGCAGCAACCAAACGCATAATCTCAGCTTTAGGACTCCTGCTGATCGCTTCTGCATCGGCGGATGCCTTCGTGTTTGATGTGTGGAAATCCGGCATGAAACCTGACCGAGTCATTGAGGCGGGGAAAAAGAAGGATGTCTCTGTCAAGTTGGCGGGTGGCGGGTTGTTTTCAAAAAAGGAGCCCGAGGAGTTGGCCGTCAAGGTTGAATACCAGTGCGACACCAAGCTCATGGGGTATGATGCGAGGATACTTTTTTCGTTCGCGCCCTTGAGCCGTGTGCTCCACACGCTGCGGGTGACGGTGGTGCTCCCCATGTCTTCAGAAAAGGCGGATATGGATGTTCTGGCTGATACCATTGCCCGGCAACTCGATACCAAATACAAGGACCAGGGTGAGCCGGCAGCGGAAAGCATGATCGGAGGACTGGTCGACAAGGTGCGCGATGTGAAGCGCCGCAGTTGGAAGGGGGGCGGCGACACGGTAACCATGGAATCGCACTGGAAAATGATGGGCGGAGAGGTGGTCGTCCTGTACGTTGACGACAAGCTTGCGGAAAAGGCGGCGGTTGAAGACCGGCGAGTCCGCGAGAAAAAACTGGAGCGCTCTTCCGGCGGTGACCGGAGTAAATTCTAGCCATAGCAGCTAGGGACACGGTCCTGGCTGGGCGCGCAGCGACAGACCTTCACGCTGTCACGACCATACCCCGAGAGGAAACTTCTTCAGATCATGGCAAACATTCTCATCATCTATGCCACCACGGACGGGCAAACCGGAAAGATATCCCGGAGATTGCAAGAGGTCATCGAACGTCAGTCACACCACGTCACCGTTGTTCCCATTGAGGATGCACCGAGCCTTGACCTGACGGCCTTCGACAAGATCGTCATCGGGGCCAGCATCCGCTACGGTAAGCACAGCACGCTGATTACCGACTTCATCGAGAAGAACAAGTCATTTCTGGAGAGCAGACCGAACGCGTTTTTTTCGGTAAACGTCGTGGCGCGCAAACCCGAAAAGAGCACGCCCGAGCACAATCCCTACCTGCAGAAATTCCTCAATCGAATAGAGTGGAAACCGAGAAAGCTGGCTGTCTTCGCCGGAAAAATCGATTATCCGAGCTACCGGTTTTTCGACCGCCTGATGATTCGGCTGATCATGCGGATGACCAAGGGGCCGACCGACCCCAGGGCCGTTGTGGAATTCACCGACTGGGGCCAGGTCGAGGCCTTCGGGAGAGTGATAAGCGATATGTAGGGGAAAGGACAGAGGACCATGAAAAAGGCATTGCTGGTCATCGACGTGCAAAACGAATACTTCACCGGTGCGTTGCCGGTAACCCATCCGGCTGGGAGCTGCGCCAACATCATCGCTGCCATGGATGCCGCCACGGCCAACGGGATTCCGGTGGTCGTCGTCCGCCATTCGTCCAACCGCCCCGGTGCGGCGAGTTTCCAGCCGGGAACGCCGGCCTGGGACCTTCACCCCGAGGTGGCCCAACGCCCCCACGACCTGCTGCTGGAAAAGCAGTTGCCGGGGAGCTTCACGGGCACGGGCCTGGAGGCCTGGCTCCGCGAGCGGGAGATCGGCACCGTGGTCATCAGCGGCTACATGACCCAGATGTGCTGCGACATCACGTCCCGCCAGGCGTTCCACCGGGGCTTCAGCGTGGAGTTCCTCTCCGATGCCACGGGAACGCTGGCGTTTGCTAACAACGCCGGCTCCGTCACCGCCGAAGAGCTTCACCGGACGGTGCTGGTGACACAACAGCTCATGTTCGCCACGGTGATGACAACAGCGGCATGGGTCGGCTCCCTGGCCGGGAAGAAGGGCTGAGGTCCGGGCTAGGCGTGCTCCTGATGGCTTCGCCAGATGGGAAAGCATGGACGAGATGTGGACTCTACAAAGGAATGAAGATGAACGATAACCCTCACGGCACGTTTGCCGGGTTTTCCCCTGGAACCTTGGCATTTATAAGCAACCTGGCCGAGAACAACACAAAAGCATGGTTCGAGGCGCACCGAGGGGATTATGAAGAACGCCTGCTGGAGCCGATGAAGGCCCTGGTTGCGGAGCTTTCCGATTTCATGCTCTCCATTGACCAGGATTTTGTGACGGTTCCGAGCAGAGCGATTTCCCGCATTCACCGCGACACGCGCTTTTCCCGCGACAAATCCCCTTACAAGACAACCCTGTGGATCACCTTCAAGCGTCAGATTACGGAGTGGCGGGATGCGCCGTGTTATTTTTTCGAGCTGACCGCCTGTTCCTACCGTTTCGGCATGGGATTTTACAGCGCCTCGAAACGGACCATGGACCGGTTGCGGGAAACGATCGAGCGTAAGCCTGCGCAGTTTCGGGAGGTCGTGGCTTTCCTTGGGAAGCAGGAAAGGTTTGCGCTTGAGGGAGAGATTTATCGAAGGCCGTTGCGGCACGATTTGCCCGAGGATCTGCAAGAGTGGCACCGGCGAAAAAATTTTTATCTTGTCTGCAATCGGCAGCCGGACAATGCCCTCTTCTCGCGGAAACTCGTGGATGACCTGCGCACCGGCTTTGGGATGCTGGCACCGTTCTACGACTATCTTCGGTTAGTCCATAATGGTTACGAATGCTTGGGGAGATAAGCATGGATTTCGATCGGATTGCACAGCGCTATGAGCGAGATTCGCTGGTGCAGAAATCGGCTGCGGAGCGGTTGTTCGCCATCCTCGCCATTGGAGGGAACGAGGACGTGCTCGACCTTGGCTGCGGCGTGGGGAACCTGACAAGGAAGATCCGGGGGATGACCACCGGGGGGGTGGCAGGAGTAGACCCGGCGGCAGGTATGGTGCGGGAGGCGTGGGCTGGAAACGCTGGTCTGGACATTGCCCTTGAGGTCATGGCAGCGGAGGAATTAGCATTTGCGGGGGAATTCGACGTCATTTTCTGCAACTCCGCCTTCCAGTGGTTTACCGGTCCTGCAATGGCCCTCAACGGATGCCGCCGAGCACTTCGCCCTGGCGGGAGGATTGGTATCCAAGCCCCGGCACGGTCGGCCTACTCCCCAAACTTCGTCGCGGCAATCGATGATGTGGCCACCGATCCCCGTACGCGGGAGACTTTCGCCACCTTTCACTCCCCCTGGTTCTTCCTCGAAAGCGTCGACGACTACCGGCGACTCTTTGAAGCGGCCGGCTTCACTGTCCCCTTCGTCACGATATCCGAGGAGAAGAGTTATCACCATCCCCAGGAGGTCATTACCATCTTTGAATCCGGCGCGGCGGCGGGCTATCTCAATCCCGGTTGCTACGACGCTCCTCTCAGCGAGGCATACCGCGCCGCATTCAGGGAGATCGTCCGCGCCGCCTTCACCCGCCAATCCCGGGAGGATGGGTTGGTGGAGCTTGTCTTCAATCGTGTTTACCTCGTAGGGGTGAGGGAGGGCTCTGCCTTGGCGAGTGAGTAGAAGTGTGATTGATGCTGTTCCGGTCACTTTACCCGTTTCCCGGCTGCCCGATACACGGCAAGGTTTTCCCGCTTTCCCACGGCCACCACGACGACTACGATACGGTTATCGTCAATCTGGTAGACAAGCCGATAGCCGGCATTTTTCAGTTTGATCTTGTAGCAGTCAGCCATGCCGGAAAGTCTGGCCGAATCGACCCGAGGGCGCTCCAATCTCTCGGCGAGCTTTTTCTTGAACTGTTCCCGGATTGTGCCGTCCAGCTTTCGCCACTCCCTGAGGGCCGATTCCTTGAATTCGAGGCTATAGCTCATGGAGTGAAACCTTGACGGTCGGTTCGCTCTCCCGCTCCTTGACGACGCGTGCCAGTTCGTAATCCTCCAGCTTTTCCATCAGCGCCTCGAAGGCATCGGCCGGAATCAGGTAGGCGCTGGGCTTGTTGTGGTTGAGGATTGCCACGGGCGAGCCTTCGGCTTCATTGATAATGCGGGAGGGGTTTTTCTTCAGGTCGCTGATGCTGACCGATGCGCCGGCATAGATACGTTCCATAAAAAGACCTCATTCGTGATTTGATTTCAGCTACAAATATAGGTCTTTTTTGCCGGAGCGGCAACTGCTTTAATCTCCTTCTATTGGGGGCAAGATCGCAAGATCGGAATAGCGCCCCATCACCGCTTCATAGTAGTTTCCTGCCCGGAGGTTACGCCATGCCACCACGCGAAAAAACCATCGACGACCACCGGCAGCGGATCAACCGGGTTCTGCTCCACATCGAGGGGCACCTGGACGAGCCGCTCTCCCTGGGAATCCTGGCAAGAGTCGCCTGCTTTTCGCCGTTCCACTTCCACCGGCTCTTCGCTGCCCACGTGGGAGAGTCTCTCCACGGCCATGTGCGGCGGCTTCGCCTGGAGCGCGGGGCGCTACGGCTCTCCCTTGGGGAGGAGAATGTCACCGAGGTTGCCTTGATGGCCGGCTACGAAACGCCGGCCGCCTTTACGAGGGCGTTTCGCGAACAGTTTGGCGTGAGCCCCACCGACTATCGAAAGGAGAGGGCCATGGAAAGAAGCGAACTGTTGAAAGAGGAAAGGGGGCTGCCGACTGCGGAAGAGGCGATGGCGCTAGATGCTGAAATACGGCAGATCCCGGAAACGAAGATTCTGTTCGTGCGGCGGACCGGACCCTACGGCGAGGTTGCCGCTGGTGCCTGGGAGGCGTTGATGAAGTTCGCCTATTCCCGGCGCCTCATGACGAAGGATACCCGGCTCATCGGCATATCCCACGATGACCCGTCCATCACCCCAGAGGAGAACATCCGCTATGACGCCTGCGTTACCTTTGCAGGCGATGTGAAGCCGGAAGGAGAGGTGGGTGAGAAGTCCATCGCCGGGGGGCGCTATACTGTCTTTCTCCACAAGGGGCCCTATGAGAACTTTGCGGACACCTACCGTGCGATCTTCTCCCGCTGGCTGCCGATCAGCGGCGAGAAGCTGCGGGATGCCCCCTGCTTCGAGGTCTATCTCAACCGGGACCCGCGGCGCACCAAACCGGAGAACCTCAGATCCGAGATCTGGATGCCGGTTGAGTGAAAGTTTAAAATTTTACTATCGCTAAAATTTTGGTTTCGCTATACTTCTCCCGTGAGCACTCTCGCCTTTACCCTCATCGTCATCTCCGCCGTGATGCACGCCCTCTGGAACCTGCTGGTGAAGCGGAGCCGGCACAAGACCGTCTTCATCTGGTGGATGTTCGTCGCCTCCAGCTCCCTCTTCACCCTCACGATACCGTTTCTGCCGGAGCGGTTCCGGTGGCCCGATTTTTCGACCCTCCTCCTGGTGTCGGCCGGGGCGGTCTGTTTCGTTCTCTACCACCTCTTCAACGGCCGGGCCTACCGGGGGGGCGACCTGTCGGTTGTCTACCCCCTCTCCCAGACCTCCATGGTCTACGTCCCCATCTGGGGGATGAGCATCCTGGGGGAGCGACTGACCATGCCGGGGATCGTCGGCATCGTGCTGGTGATCCTGGGGGCCTTCTCGGTGCAGATGGAGCGCCTCTCCCTGGACGAATTCTTCCGCCCCTTCCGCAATCTCGGCTCCTCCACGGTGCGGAACGCCCTGACCGCGGGGTTCATCTACTCCCTCGGCTCCATCGCCGAGAAGGTGGGGGTGCGGGATTACACCCCCCTCTACTTCACCTACTTCCTCGTCCTCATCATGCTGGGGCTCATGTCGGTCAACCTCCTTCGCCCCTGCTACCGCCCCCTCATCGTCGAGGAGTTCCGGGAGCACTGGCCGCTCATCCTCGTGAGCGGTCCGGTGATGATGGCGTCGTTTCTCACTTTCCGCTACGGGCTGAACCTCTCCCCCGTGAGCTATGCCGTGCCGGTGCGCCAGGTGAGCATCCTCATGGGGGTGCTCATCGGCATCCTCTTCCTTGGCGAATCGTGCGGCCGGATCAGGCTCGGTGCGGCGCTAGTGATACTGGCGGGCGCCATCATGATTCGGCTGGGATAGTCCAACTTCCCGAACCACTTGATTTTTTACACTGCTTCCGGCACTGTTAGATGTGTCTCACGGAGACGCGCGGCAGAAAAGGAGGCGGAAGATGCTCGGAAAGCTTGTCTGGCTGGTGATTTCGGCGGTTGCGGCGTGTTCGCTGGCCGTGGTGGCCGGCGTCGCGAACCCGGCGGAGAAGGTGAACGCCCTCTGGCTCGTGACAGCCGCCGCCTGTTTCTACCTGGTTGCCTACCGCTTCTACGGCGCCTTCCTGGCGACCAAAGTCCTCTCTCTCGATCCCCGCCTGAAAACGCCGGCCCGGCGCCTGGCCGACGGCATGGACTACCACCCCACCAACCGCTGGGTCCTCTTCGGTCACCACTTTGCGGCCATCGCCGGAGCCGGCCCCCTCATCGGCCCCATGCTGGCGGCCCAGTTCGGCTATCTCCCCGGGTTCCTCTGGCTCCTCATCGGGGCCGTCATGGTGGGGGCGGTCCACGACATGGTGATCCTGGCGGCGTCGGTGCGGCGCAATGGCCGGTCCCTGGCCCGGATCGCCAAGGACGAGATCGGGCCGGTGGGGGGACTGGCGGCCTCCCTGGCCATCCTCTTCATCCTGATCGTGGCCCTGGCTGGGCTGGGGCTCGCGGTGGTGAACTCCCTGGCCAAGAGCCCCTGGGGGACCTTTACCATTTTCCTTACCATCCCCATCGCCCTCTTCATGGGGCTCTACCTCTACAAGATCCGCCCCGGCAGGGTGGGGGAGGTGAGCGCCATCGGCTTCGTGCTTTTGCTGGCGGCGGTCTTCAGCGGCCACTTCATCCCCGGCTCTCCCCTGGAGCCCATCTTCAGCCTGGGGAAGGGGGGGCTCACCCTGGCCATGGCCGCCTACGGCCTCATCGCCTCCATCCTCCCGGTCTGGATGCTCCTCTGCCCCCGGGACTACCTCTCCACCTACATGAAGATCGGCACCGTGATCCTCCTGGCCTTCGGGGTCGTCTTCATGGCTCCCACCATCCAGATGCCGGCAATGACCCGGTTCGTGGCTGGCGGCGGCCCGGTCATCCCCGGCAAGCTCTTCCCCTTCATGTTCATCACTATTGCCTGCGGGGCGGTCTCCGGGTTCCATTCCCTCATCTCCTCGGGTACCACGCCGAAGATGATCATGAGCGAGCGGGAGATCCCCATGATCGGGTATGGCGCCATGCTGGCCGAGGGGTTCGTGTCGGTCATGGCGCTGGTGGCGGCCACGATTCTCATCCCCGGCGACTACTTCGCCATCAATACGAAGCTCTCCTTCGACGCCATCGCGGCCCTGGGCTTCCCGGTGGAACGGGTGCGTGAGCTGTCGGCCATGGTGGGGACCGACGTGGCCGGCCGCCCCGGCGGCGCCGTCTCCCTTGCCGTGGGTATGGCCTCCATCCTTTCGTCCCTCCCCGGCATGAAGGGGCTCATGCCCTACTGGTACAACTTCGCCCTCATGTTCGAGGCCCTCTTCATCCTCACCACCGTCGACACCGGCACCCGGGTGGCGCGGTTTCTCCTCCAGGAGCTGGGGAGCCGGGCTTTCCCCCGCCTGGGCCAGCAGAACTGGCTCCCCGGCATCATTATCACCAGCTTTCTCGTGGTGGCCGCCTGGTCGTACCTGATCTGGTCCGGCAACGTCGCCACCATCTGGCCCATGTTCGGGGTATCGAATCAGCTCCTGGCGGCCATCGCCCTGGGGATCGGCACCACGATCCTCATCAAAAGCGGCAAGGCGCGCTATGCCTGGACCACGGTCCTCCCCATGGTGTTCATGTACGCCACCACCTTCACCGCCGCGTGGAAGCTGACCGGCAGCTTCCTCGGCAAGGCCGCCGCAGCTGCCACGGCCGCCGAGGCCTTCACCTTGAGGATGAACGCCGGCCTGGTGGTGTTTATGGCCATCCTGGCGGTGGTGACCCTGCTCGACATGCTCCTCAAGTGGCGCGGCTACCTCTCCGAGCGGAGACCCATAACCACGAGCGAGGTGCTGGAGTTCGAGGAGCCGGCATGATCGTCACCATCATTGCGGCCATGGCCGGGAACCGGGTCATCGGGAAGGAGGGCGCCATGCCGTGGCACCTCCCCGACGATCTCGCCCGCTTCAAGGCCATCACCATGGGGCATCCGGTCATCATGGGGAGAAGGACCTTCGACTCCATCGGCCGTCCCCTGCCGGGGCGGCTGAATATCGTCCTCACCCGGCAGGCGGGGTATGCCCCCTCAGGGGTGGCTGTTGCCCGGACACTTGCCGAGGCCCTGGCCCTGGCCGGCCCGGTGGAGGAGGTCTTCATCTGCGGCGGCGGCCAGGTCTACCGGGAGGCGTTGCCGCTGGCCGACCGCATCCACCTTACCGTTATTCACTACGCCTACGGCGGTGACACCACCTTTCCCGAGCTTCCTGCCGATTTCGAGGAAACGTCCCGGGAGGAAGGGACGGGAGAGCCTCGCCACTCCTTCGTCACCTTCGAGCGCCGGAGGTACTGATACCGTGAACAACCGCCGCTTTTCCGTCTTCCTCGTCCCGGCCAGGGATGACCGTCGCTGGGCCGAGGGGGTAATCGCCGAGCTTGCCGCCCGCTACGGTGCACCTCCCTTCGAGCCCCACGTGACGGTCTATGGCGGCTCCTTCGCCGATGATGCGGAGCTGGAGCCGGTGCGCCGGGCCCTTGCCGGGGCCGCGGCGGAGACAGGACCGATCGCCCTGCAAGTAAGGGGGCTTGGCGTGACCGAAGAGTATTTCAAGACTCTCTTCGTTTCCTTCGGAGTAGAACCTCGGCTGCGTAGGCTCCACGAAGCGGTGAAGGGGGCGGTGGCCCGGGATTCGGGCTACGAACTCGTACCGCATCTGTCGCTCCTCTACGCCGACATGCCCGTGGCGGAAAAGGAGATGGCGGCCCGCACCGTCTCCCTGGACCGGGAGGAGATCTGTTTCGACGAGGTGAAGATCGTTACCCCGGACCCGGTCACCGGCTGGAGCGATGCCGGAAGGTGGCAGACCCTCTTCCGGGTGCGGCTCGAGGAGCCGGTAATCCGGGCAGTCCTCTTCGACTACGGCGGAGTGCTGGCCGAAGAGGGGTTCCGGGAGGGGCTCTTCGAGATCGCCCGCCGCCAGGGGCTCGACCCCATCGCGGTGCATGGCGCCGGCATGGAGGCAGTCTACGGGAGCGGCTATGTCCTCGGGAAGGGGAGCGAGACCGCGTTCTGGCGCCGGATGCGGGAACAGGCCGGCCTGCGGGGGAGCGCCCGGGAGTTGTCGGCCCTCATCCTCGACCGCTTCGTCCTCCGCCCCGGGATGCTGGAGCTCGTCCGGGCCCTGCGGGCGAGGGGGTACATCACCGCCATCGTCAGCGACCAGACCGATTGGCTCGAATGGCTCGACCGGCGCGACGGCTTCTTCCGGGAGTTCGACCGGGTCTTCAACAGCTACCGGCTCGGCAAGGGGAAGCGGGATCCGTCCCTCTTCGACGACGTGGCCCGGGAGCTGGGGATCGAACCCCGGCAGGCCCTCTTCGTGGACGACATGCTCGCCAACGTGGTGCGGGCCGAGAGCCGGGGGATGCGGGGGATCGTCTTCGACGACGAGGTGCGGTTCCAGCGGGAACTCAAACGGTTCGTGGAGGCATGACATGCGCGCGATGATCTTCGACGGGCCGGAGAGTGTCCCTTCACCTCACTGAAGTGCCGGTACCCGACCTGGGGACGGGGGGCTGGTGGTGGGGCCGTGGTTTGTATCTGTAGGACTTTTTTGTTGTCAAATAGCTGAGTAGTTGCCGCAATTTGTTAATGCTTAGTAGTGATAATGGATTTATTTTTTAGCTAGTTGTAATGATTTCGAGGCGTTTGGCGGGTTGGGAAATATCGTTATATCGCTGGCTTGAATCTTGAATTAGGCAGGTTGAATCAAGTTCTGTCAGGGTTGCAACGGAACCGCGAGGCGCATCATGGAAACGTCACGTGTTGAAGAATGGTTTGAGCGGGGGGTAGAGGCCCTGGGGCATGACCAGGTCTATCTGGCGCGGAGCTGTTTCGAGCACGTTGCTCGGGTGAATCGGCATCCCGCCGCCAGTTCGTACCTTGCCCTCTGCCAAGCGAAAACCCGTGGGAAGTTCAGCGACGCCATTGCGCTGGCCCGGGAGGCCATTGCCCGTGAGCCGCACAACCCGCTCCTCTATCAGAACCTCGGGCGCATCTACTGTCTGGCCGGGATGAGGATGGAGGCGGTCGAGATTCTGCGCGAGGGTGTGCGGCGCGGGGCAGGGGAGGAGGCCGTTGCCGAGCTGAACCGGATCGGCACCCGGAAGCAGCCGCCCTTCCGACGGCTCCATCGCAATCATCCCCTCAACAAGTATGTGGGAAAGCTCCTGGCGCGGCTCAGGCTGCGGTAGACGGGGAGAATAAGCAAAGGGCGTCCGGATGGCCGGGCGCCCTTTGCTTTTTAGGTCTGCTAGAAAACGAAACCGAGGGTTACCTGGAATTTGTCGTTGTCCAGCGGTTTCTCGCCCCCGCTGCGGTGATCGTCGTAAATCTGGTAGTCGGCCTTGATGGCGACGGTGGGAACGGGCTTGAAGGAGAAACCGAAATTGGTGTAATTCCGGTCGTATTTGCCGCTTGTCTTGGTGGGGTCGGCGATGCTCCCCTGCTGGGTGTCGAATTCCGAGTAACGGGCAAAGGCGACCAGGTCGGCCTCGGCGAGTTTTCCGGTTTTCAGGGCGGCGGGCATCAGGTGGTAGGCCCCCTCGACCCAGTAGCCCGACATCCGGTGGCCGATGTCGCTTGCCAGGAGCCCCGGTTTGTCCTGGATTACCTGGACGTATTCACCGGCGATCTCGAAGTCGCTGATGCGGTACTTGCCGTCAAAGGCCAGGATGGTGGTGTAGGCGTTGTCCGACCCCTTGGGCGCCGAGTTGGCCGTGTAGAAGGAGAAGTTGGTGTAGAGGTTGGTGACGGGGCGCAATTCGAGTCGGCCCGTAAGCGCCTTTCCCCGGTTGTTGTCTTTGTTCATGTCCTGGCGGCCATCGCGCAGGCCGTTTTTGGCGGAAAATTCCTTGCCGTCAAGACCGTTCATGACGAGGAGCTGGTAGTCGGCCCGGTCCCCCAGGGAGCCGTGGATGCCGATTCCCATCTCCCTCCAGGTGGAGGGGATCAGGTACTTGTCCAGGTCGGGCCGTTCGGAGGAGTTGAAGTTGGTGGGCTCATGGTAGAGGTTGATGGCCCCCACCGGCACGAGCATGATCCCTGCCTTTACGTTGAGGGGGCGGAACAGTTTGAAGTCGAGAAACGCCTGCTCGACGACCACTTCCCCGGAGAGTTCGTCGCCTTTTACTTCATCGTTGACCCCGCCATGCTCCCACTCAAGCTCCGCGTTGAGGGTGATCCAGTCGGCCAGATCAGAGTTGACGTAGAGGACGAAGCGGTGCGGGTCGAAGGTATTCCCCCCCTTGCCGTTGCCGTTGTCGCTCTTCATGATGTAGTCGAGCTCGCCGTAGCCGCCGATCCGTGTCCGGTCCCAGACAGTTTTCAGGTACCCCTCACCCTGAGGGGCGGGCGCTGCCGCCGGTTTTTGGGCCTTTTCCGCCTGGAGCGCCTTGATCTGGCCGCTCAGATCATCGAGCTGGTGTTGCAGTTCGTCCACCGTGGCCGCGCTTGCCAGGGTGGCGGCAGCGAGCAGGAACGATGCGGTTGTGGGAATGATGAAGCGTTTCTTCATGGTGCGATTCCTCCTGTGATGGTGTGCATGGTGAAAAGCTCCGCCGTTCGGCGAAGGACTTCCACCAGATGAAATGCGAGAAATTGAAATTCATATTCATGCAGGTGACGCACTGCCCCCTGTACGGGTACGGCTGATGGATTTGCAAAAAAAGCCCGACTCGACGCAGGTTATGCTTAAAAATGAAAGTCTTTTTCAAGTATCATGGTCCGACCGGCCCGGTCAAGAGGGGAGAGTATTATTTCCGTCCAATGTTGTGGCTGCCGTTGACGGAGGGCGCAATCCGGTGCTACCTTGTGCGCCATGGAATCGACCCGCACCGAAGCCATCGTTCTCGCCGCCATGGACTACCGGGAGAGCGACCGCATCGTCACCCTCTTCACGCTTCAGTACGGAAAGGTGCGGGGGGTGGCAAAGGGGGCCAAGCGGAGCGCCCGCCGCTTCGGCCCGGCCCTGGAGCCCTTCGCCCGCATCGGCGTGGAGCTGGTGGTGCGGGAAGGGCTCTCCTCGCTCCGGGGGGCCGATATCGTCACCCTCTATCCCGGCATCCGGCGTGACCTCCGCGCCATCGGCCTCGCCGGCTACGCCGTGGAGCTCGTGGACCGCTACCTTCCCGACGGGGCGCCGAGCCCCCGGCTCTTCCGGCTTCTGTCCTCCTATCTGGAGCGGCTCGACCAGGGGGAACCGCTGCCGTCGGACCGCCGCTTCTTCGAGGCCAACTTCCTCAATATCCTCGGCTACCGGATATCTCTGGACCATTGCGCCTCCTGCGGCGTGGAGCTTCCGGCAACTGCCGAGCGGCGCACCGGAGCATCGGGGATGATCCTCTGTGCCAATTGCGGTCGGTACGGCGCATCGGTCGGGCCGGAAGCCGCGGCGCTCCTGGGCCGATGCATCGCCACGGGGCGGTTCGGGGCTGTGCTCTTCTCCCCTCAGTCCCTGCGGGAGGCCGGTACCCTCCTGGACGGCGCCATTGCCGCCCACCTCACCCGTCCCCTCAACTCTCTCGCCTTTCTGAAACAGATTGAACCCGATTAATCCTTGACACGACCCGCCGGACAATGTAATCTTTCCGACTCTAATTGCCCGTAACTTGGACTGTTTTTAAGTTTCATCAAACACTGTTTATAACGGGTAAAGAACTCTCATTTTTCTGCCGACGGAGGAGCCGTTTTGACCTTTCAAGACCTGATTCTCTCCCTCCAGGGGTACTGGGCCAAACAGGGGTGCGTGATACAGCAGCCCTATGACACCGAAAAGGGTGCCGGTACCTTCAACCCTGCCACTTTCCTCCGCGTCCTGGGCCCTGAGCCCTGGAACGTTGCCTATGTGGAGCCCTCACGCCGTCCCACCGACGGCCGCTACGGCGAGAACCCCAACCGGCTCCAGCACTACTACCAGTTCCAGGTCATCATGAAGCCGTCCCCCCTGAACATCCTGGACCTCTACCTGGATTCACTGCGGGCCTTCGGCATTGATCCCCAGAAGCACGATATCCGCTTCGTTGAGGATGACTGGGAGTCCCCGACCCTGGGGGCCTGGGGCCTTGGCTGGGAAGTCTGGCTCGACGGCATGGAGATCACCCAGTTCACCTACTTCCAGCAGGCCGGCGGCATCGACCTGAAGCCGGTCTCCTCGGAGATTACCTACGGTTGCGAGCGGATCGCCATGTATCTGCAGGGAGTGGACAATGTTTACGACCTGGAGTGGATCAAGGGAGTCAGCTACGGCGACATCCACCACCGGAGCGAGGTGGAGTTCTCCACCTACAACTTCGAGGAAGCGGACGTGGCGATGCTCCTCCAGCTCTTCACCATGTACGAGAAGGAGTGCGTCCGGCTGGTGGAACGGGGACTCGTGCTTCCGGCCTACGATTTTGTCATGAAGTGCTCCCATACCTTCAACCTCCTGGACGCCCGGGGCGCCATCTCGGTCACCGAGCGGGCCTCTTACATCGGCCGGGTGCGAAACGTGGCGCGCCTCTGTGCCGAAGGGTATCTGAAACTGCGCGAAAGCCTCGGCTTCCCGCTCCTGAAAGGAGGCCGCTAGCATGAAAGAGTTGTTCCTTGAGATAGGCACCGAAGAGATCCCGGCGGGCTTCATCCCGAAGGCCATGGCCGATATGGAGGCCCTGCTGGCGAAGGAGCTTGAGAATGCCCGCATCTCCTTCGACGACATCCGGACCCTCGGCACCCCCCGTCGCCTGGCCCTGACGGTGAAGGGTCTTCCGACGGTCCAGCCCGATGCGGAGATCACTGCCATGGGGCCGGCCAGGAACGTAGCCTTCGACGCCGAAGGAAAACCCACCAGGGCTGCCGAAGGGTTTGCCCGGGGGCAGGGGGTGGACGTGGCGTCCCTCACCCTCGTCGCCACTGAAAAGGGTGAGTACGTGGCCGCCGTCCGCAAGGAGAGCGGTCGCCCCGTGCCGGAGCTCCTGGCCGAGATCCTGCCGCGGCTTGTTGCGAATATCCCTTTCCGCAAGTCCATGCGCTGGGGTGCTCTCGACGTCCGCTTCGCCCGCCCCATCCACTGGATCGTGGCCCTCTTTGACGGCGTCGTGGTTCCCTTCACCTTCGGGAACATCGAAAGCGGCACCATTTCCCGGGGGCACCGCTTCATGGCCAACCAGCCCTTCCCGGTGCGGGACTTTGCCCACTATCTGGAGGAGTGCGAGCGCCACTTCGTCATTCCCGACCCGGAACGGAGACAGGAGATCATCCGGCGGGAGATCCACCGGGTTGCCAAGGCCGCCGGCGGGCATCTTCTCCCCGACGAGGGGCTTCTGGAGGAGGTCTCCTTCCTCTGCGAGTACCCGAGCGCGGTTCACGGCACCTTTTCCGCCGAGTTCCTGAAGGTTCCCCGGGAGGTTCTCATCACCTCCATGCGGAGCCACCAGCGTTACTTCTCCATTGTCGACGACGCCGGTAAGCTCATGCCCGGTTTCATCACCATCAACAACACCCTCACCGAGGATCCCACCGTGGTGGTCAAGGGGAACGAGCGGGTGCTCAGGGCCCGGCTCTCCGATGCCCGTTTCTTCTTCGAGGAGGACCAGAAGGTCAAGCTGGAGACCCGGGTGGAATCCCTGAAGAACGTGGTCTACCAGCAGAAGCTCGGCACCTCCTACGAGAAGATGGAGCGGTTCCGGGACCTGGCCGAGGGACTGGCCGATCTCCTGAACCCGGCGGTGCAGGGGAAGGTTTCCCGTACCGCGTTCCTCTGCAAGGCGGATCTCGTCTCCGGCATGGTGGGTGAGTTCCCCGAGGTGCAGGGGATCATGGGGCGCGAGTACGCCCTCATCGAGGGGGAGGATGCCGAGGTGGCCGCGGCCATCGCCGAGCACTACCTCCCGACCCAGGCGGGGGGCGAGCTGCCGGCGTCGGACATTGGCGCTTTTGTCTCTATGGCCGACAAGCTGGACACCATCTGCGGCTGTTTCGGCGTGGGGCTCATCCCCACCGGTTCCGCCGACCCCTACGCCCTGCGTCGTTCGGCCCTGGGGATCATCAACATCATCCTCGACAAGGGGTACCGCCTCTCCCTGGAGGCGCAGGTGGACAAGGCCCTCGGGCTCCTGGCCGCGAAGCTCACCCGTCCGGCCGCCGACGTGAAGGTCGACGTTCTGGAGTTCTTCCGGGGCCGGTTCGTGAACCTGATGGCCGACCGCCATGCCTCCGACGCGGTGGATGCCGCCGTGGCCGCCGGCTGCGCCGATCTCGTGGATGCCGCCGCCCGGATCGCGGCCCTTTCGGAGTTCAGGTCGCACCCCGACTTCGAGCCTCTGGCCGTGGCCTTCAAGCGGGTCGGCAACATCGTGAAGGAAGGGGTGGACGCCCCTGTGGATACGGCTCTCTTCCAGGACGCCGCCGAGGGGCTCCTCAACGATGCCGTCCAGGGGGTTGCCGTATCGGTGCGCGAGAAGATCGCAACCGGAGCCTATCTGGAAGCCCTCACGGAGATCGCCGCCCTGCGGGGACCCGTCGACACCTTCTTCGACAAGGTCATGGTCATGGCCGAGGACGAACGGGTCCGGACCAACCGTCTGGCGCTCCTGACCGGGATCGCCCGGATGCTCGGCGCCATCGCCGACTTCGCCAAGATAGCCGCCTAGCCCACGCTAGGCGGCTTTTTTTATGTTTTAGTCCGGCTGAATCTCTGTTGAGTTACGCTTAATCACATTTAATGCAGCTGAAGGGTTTTGACTTTCAGTAAACGGCGGTGTCACCGTCACAACCACAGAGGAGGAGTGCAATGGCTGAAAAGTATGTCTATTTCTTCGGGAACGGCAAGGCAGAGGGCAAAGCCGACATGAAGAACCTGCTGGGGGGCAAGGGGGCCAACCTGGCGGAGATGACCGCGATCGGACTGCCGGTTCCCCCCGGCTTCACCATCACCACCGAGGTCTGCACCTACTACTACGCCAACAATAAGAGCTATCCGTCGGTCCTGGCCGCCCAGGTGGCCGAGAACCTGAAAAGTGTAGAGGCCATCATGGGGCGTACCTTCGGTGACCCGAAGAATCCCCTTCTGGTTTCGGTCCGTTCAGGCGCCCGGGCCTCCATGCCGGGGATGATGGATACGATCCTCAACCTGGGACTAAACGACGAGACAGTGCAGGGGATCATCGTCCAGAGCGGTGACGAGCGCTTTGCCTACGACGCCTACCGCCGTTTCGTCCAGATGTACTCCGACGTGGTCATGGGGATGGACAAGGAGGCTCTGGAGCACCTGCTGGAGGAGAAGAAGGCGGCGAAGGGGGTTCACCTGGACACCGACCTCACCGCCGCCGACTGGAAGGAGCTGGTGGGGGCCTTCAAGGCCAAGATCAGGGAGACCCTCGGCACCGCGTTCCCGGAGAATCCCCAGGAGCAGCTCTGGGGGGCCGTGGGCGCCGTGTTCGGCTCGTGGATGAACCAGCGGGCCATCACCTACCGCCGCCTCAACGGCATCCCCGCCGACTGGGGGACCGCCGTCAACGTCCAGTCCATGGTCTACGGCAACATGGGGAACGACTGCGCCACCGGCGTCGCCTTCACCCGGGACCCATCCACCGGCGAGAACTACTTCTACGGCGAGTACCTGGTGAACGCCCAGGGCGAGGACGTGGTTGCCGGCATTCGGACCCCCCAGCCCATCAACCGCGCCAACAGCAAGGACGCGACTCTCCCCTCCATGGAAGAGGTGCTTCCCGAGTGCTACCAGCAGCTGGTCCAGATCCGCGGCATCCTGGAGAAGCATTACAGGGACATGCAGGACATCGAGTTCACCATCGAGAAGGGGAAGCTCTTCATGCTCCAGACCCGCAACGGTAAGCGGACCGCCAAGGCGGCCATCAAGGTTGCCGTGGACATGGTGAAGGAGGGGCTCATCGACGAGAAGACCGCCGTGCTGCGGGTCTCTCCCTCCCAGCTGGATCAGCTCCTCCACCCCTCCCTCGATCCCAAGGCTCCCAGGACGATTATCGCCAAGGGGCTTCCCGCATCGCCGGGGGCGGCATCGGGCGAGGTGGTCTTCACCGCCGACGAGGCCGAGGCCGCCGGTCGCCTGGGGCTCAAGGTCATCCTCGTTCGGATCGAGACCTCTCCGGAAGATATCCACGGCATGCATGCGGCCCAGGGGATCCTCACCGCCCGGGGGGGCATGACCTCCCACGCGGCGGTCGTTGCCCGCGGCATGGGCAAGTGCTGCGTTGCCGGCTGCGGCGACATCAAGGTGGACTACGCCGCCGGCCAGTTCGTGACCGCCAAGGGGCAGGTGGTGAAAAGGGGCGACACGATCACCCTTGACGGTTCCACCGGAGAGGTGATGCTCGGCGAGGTCCCCACCGTGGCGCCACAGCTCACCGGCGACTTCGGCGTTCTCATGGGATGGGTCGACACCTACCGCAAGCTCAAGGTGCGGACCAACGCCGACACTCCCAACGATTCCCGCGTGGCCCGCGAGTTCGGGGCCGAGGGGATCGGCCTCTGCCGCACCGAGCACATGTTCTTCGAGGCGGACCGGATCGCGGCCGTCCGTGAGATGATCCTCTCCGAGGACGTGGAAGGGCGCACGAAGGCCCTGGCCAAGATCCTCCCCATGCAGAAGGGGGACTTCCTCGGTATCTTCCGGGAGATGAAGGACCTGCCGGTCACCATTCGCCTCCTGGACCCGCCGCTCCATGAGTTCCTCCCCCAGGAGGAGAAGGACGTGGATGCCCTGGCCAAGACCATGGGGGTGACGGCCCAGACCCTCAAGAACAAGGTGGACTACCTCCACGAGTTCAACCCGATGCTGGGGCACCGGGGGTGCCGTCTGGGGCTCACCTTCCCGGAGATCTACGACATGCAGGTCCAGGCCATCATGGAGGCCGCCTGCGAGCTGACCAAGAACGAAGGGTTCACTATCGTCCCCGAGATCATGATCCCGCTGGTGGGGGTGGTGAGCGAGCTGGCGCGGCTTCGTGAAAACACCGTCCGGGTATGCGAGGAGGTCATCGCTCGTTACGGCGTGAAGATCGACTACCTCATCGGCACCATGATCGAGCTTCCCCGGGCCGCCCTGACCGCCGACGAGATTGCCCGTGAGGCAGACTTTTTCTCCTTCGGCACCAACGACCTGACCCAGACTACCTTCGGCCTTTCCCGTGACGATGCCGGCAAGTTCCTGCCGTTCTATGTGGAATCGGGGCTGTTGGAAGAGGATCCCTTCGTCTCCCTGGACCAGAACGGCGTCGGTATTCTCGTGAAGATGGCCGTGGAGAAGGGGCGCACCACCCGCGCCGGCATCAAGCTCGGCATCTGCGGCGAGCATGGCGGCGACCCGTCGTCGGTCATTTTCTGCCACAAGATCGGCCTTGATTATGTCTCCTGCTCCCCCTTCCGGGTGCCCATCGCCCGCCTCGCCGCTGCCCATGCTGCTCTGGGTGAAGGGAACTGAACCTCCGTTAGTCTTCCGTTTGCAAAGAAAGCCCCGGTCACGCCGGGGCTTTCTTTGTTGAGCCTGCCCGTAACACTTCGTAATCCTGTCTAAACTAATTAATAATCAAACACGTTTCTGAAATCGATTAAAGGATTGCCTCTCGGTACCGATAAGATACTAGCGGTCATGTTATCGGAGAGAGGTGTCATAATGCGTAACAGGCTCGAGTTCAAGGTGCTGGGGATTATTGGAGCAACCCTTTGCGTGGGATTCGCCATCCTTGGTGTAACCGCCATCTGGCTTGAATACACCGCCCTGATGAAACTTCAGGCTGCCAATACCCGCGGCCTCTCAACCCTCATCTCCCAGGAAATCGCTGAAAACATGATGTCGGGCGACATGGCGGTGATAAACCGATATATCGCACGGGTGAAAGGGAAGGGGCAGGTGCTCGACCTCAAGGTGTTCGGTCCCGCCGCAAAGCCGTGGGGGGACAAGGGCGCGGCTGCTGACCCGGTGGTTGCGGAAGCCATTGCGGCAGGCCGTGCCCGGGAACTGCGCCATACCCTGGATGACGGGAAGCATGTCCTGAGCTTTGCCGTCCCCCTGGTGAACGAGGAGCGCTGCACCACCTGCCACGAGAAGGGAGCCCGGTACACCGGTGCGATTCTTCTCACCACCTCGCTTCAGGATGGGTATGTCAGCGCGCGGAACCTTACCATAGCCCTGGCTGCAACCGGCTTTGTCTTTTTCCTGATCATGCTTGGTACCTTGTACCTCTTCTTCCGTCAGACCATCGTGCGGAACATCCGTGAGCTGTCCGACAGGATCCAGGTCATCGCCCACGGCGAGGGGGATCTGACCTCACAGATGCCAGTCCGGACCGGCGACGAGCTCGGAGAGCTTGCCGAGGGGGTCAACATGCTGATCGCCAAGCTGCGGGAGATTGTGACATCCCTCTACAGCCAGGCGGGGCACATCGCCATATCGGCCTGCCGCACCGTCAAGGGGACCGAAGGGCTCGTCGCCTCTACGGCGGAACAGAAGGACCTTTCCACCTCGGTGGCCGTGGCGTCGGAGGAGATGTCGGCTACCCTGAACGATGTGGCAGCCACCACCCAGCGGGCGGCGCAGCTCTCCATTAACGTGGATCAGGCTGCAAAAGTGGGGATGGAGACCGTGGAGGAGACCTCCCTGAGCATCGACCAGATCCGGACCAGCGTCCTCGGCACCCTGGGAGCCATGGGGAAGCTGGAGACTTCGTCGGGGCAGATCGGCGAGATCGTGGGAATTATCGAGGATATCGCCGACCAGACCAATCTCCTGGCCCTCAACGCGGCCATCGAGGCTGCCCGGGCCGGCGATGCGGGGCGGGGCTTTGCGGTGGTGGCCAACGAAGTGAAGACCCTGTCAAATCGCACCGCCACGTCCACAAGACAGATCGCCGCCATTGTCCGGAGCATCCAGGAAGAGATCGGGACGGTGGTGACATCCATTGGCGAGGGGAAAACGAGGGTTGAGGAAGGGGTCGAGAAGGCGGGGCATGCCCGCCAGCAACTGGAGGGGATCCTGCGGTTGGCGACCGATTCAACGGACATGATCAGCCAGATTGCCACGGCCACTGAGGAGCAGAGTGCCACGACCGTCGAGATCACGGAGAAGATCGGCCAGGTGTCGGCCACGGCAGGGGCGGTGAACGGCCAGATGGAGGAGACGGCCCGCATCTTCCGCGAGTTGTCGGAAACAGCCGAGAAAATCTACGGGACCGTGGGCCGGTTCAGCGTGGGGTGCTACCATGATGCCGTCAAGGGGTATGCCGCGGAGCTGCGGGACCGGGCGACGGCGGTCATAGAGAAGGCCCTGGAGGACCGGAAGATCACCATCGATGCCCTCTTCAGCACCGATTACACGCCGATTCCGAACACCACTCCCCAGAAGTACCGTACCCCCTTCGACCGGTTCTTTGACGAACTCGTCTCGCCGGTTCAGGAGGAGATCCTGGGCCGGGACAGTGGGGTGTACTATGCCATCTGTGTCGATCGCGAGGGGTACTGCCCCTCCCACAACCTGCGCTATTCCCGCCCCCTGACCGGCGACGTCGCCGTGGACAAGGACCACAACCGCACCAAGCGGATCTTCAACGACCGGACCGGCATCCGTTGCGCCACCCATACCCAGAGCTTTCTGCTCCAGACCTATCTGCGGGACACGGGGGAGGTCATGAACGACCTGTCAACGCCCATAACAGTCGGCGGGAAACACTGGGGAGCGGTCAGGATCGGCTACCGGGCCGACGACTGATAGCAAGCCCTAAACCCGGAACCCGGTCATTGCCTCGTTCAGTTCGTCGATCTGGCGGGTGAGGCCGTTGACGGCATTTTCCATGACCCGGGTGGTCTCCACATTCCCCTCGGATGTCCGCGCCATGTTGTCCACCGCCTGGACAATCTTTTCGGTGCTCTGGGTCTGGACCTGGCAGGCCTGGCGGATCGTGGCGATCATCCCGGTGATCCCCTCGCTGGACCTGACGATGAGGGTGCTCGCGTTGCGCTGCTCCTGGCTGGACTGCCGCACCTGAGACGTGACGCTCTTCATACGGGCTACGGCATCCATGATGAGCCCTGTGCCGTAGGTCTGCTCTTCGGTGGCCCGGGCGATCTGCTCCACCATTCCCGCCACCCGCTCCACGGCGTTCCGCATGTGCTCGCTGCTCTGGGCCTGCTCCACGGTGGTGCGGGCGATGTCATTCACCTGCCCCGCAGCCATTTTGACGCCGTCGACGATCTTGTCGAGAGCCTCGCCCGAACGGTACGAAAGTTTCTCCCCTTCAGTGATCCGCAGTTCCGCATGCTTGTTGGCCGCAACCGCGCGCTCGCTCTCTTCCCGCAGCCCCATGATAATGGTGCCGATCTCTCCGGTAGAGCTGGTGGTCCGCTTGGCAAGTTCCTTGATCTCGTTGGCAACCACCGCGAATCCCTTGCCGTGCTCCCCTGCCTGGGCCGCGATGATGGAGGCGTTGAGGGCCAGAAGCTTGGTCTGCTCCGCGATGTCGTTGATGACCGAAATGATCGTGCCGATGTGGCCAGCCCGCTGTGACAGGGTTTCGATGGTTTCACCCACGGAGCGTGAGGAGCGACGGATCTCGTCGATGCCGGAGATGGTGCTCTCCACCGCCTCGCGCCCCTGCTCGGCGTCCCTCAGCACTTCCTCGGAGATTGCCGCGGTCTCCACGGCGCTCTTCTCGATCTGCTTGATGGAGGTGTCAAGCTCGGCAACCAGCGACGCCGTACGCATGGCATCGTTCATGAGGGTGGAGGCGTTGGAGCCTATCTCCTTCTCGGCAGTTGCCATCTGGATGATGGAAGAGCTCACCTCTTCAACGGCATTGGCCAGGGATTCCACGTGGTCGGCCACTTCCTCGATGCTTGCCGACATCTGGAGGATGGAAGAGGAGTTCTCCATGGCGGTGCGGGAAAGCTGCCCCACGGACAGGGCCACGTCAGTGACCGACCGGTCGATGGCGTGGATGCCGTCTGTGGTCCCCTGGACCGCCTCGGCCTGTATCTCCGCGGTGGCAACGCCCCGGTCGGCCGCATCCCGTACCGTTGCAGCAATGGTACGCAGTTCTGTCACCGATGACTTCACCTTGGTGACCGTCGCGGCCAGGTGCTGGAGCATGGCGTTGAAGTTGGTAGTCAGCAGTCCCAGTTCGTCCTCGGTATCATCCCGTACCGATATTGTCAGATCGCCCTCGGCGCCACGATCCATGGCACCGGCCAATTTGCCGACACGGACGACCATTTTTCTGGCAGTGAACATCCAGAGGACAAAGAGAAAAAGAAGCGCATTGATGAGGGAGATGCCCAGGGTTAGCCGGGCGTATCCCTGGGTCGCGGGGGTGCCGCCGGCATTATAGGCGCAGATGATGCCCACCAGGGCAATGACGAAGCCCGCAAGGAGCGAGGAGCGGATCAGCTTTGAGCCGAGGCGCAGGTTTTTGGTCATCGGGATCTCCTTCTGCGATGGCGTACCCAGGGTTTATCGGGGATGAATCAGTCCAGAGATTGATGCACGAAATCGGATCATCTCCGAAAATATGCAAAGGGCGTACCCGAGTATATGTTCGATTCGTGAGGATAACCGCTTCCCGGCAGCACAGCGGAATCCGGGATCGCGTGAGAATGGCCGCGCCAATTTTACCATTCGGGGGAGAGAGGCGACAAGGTCTGAAATCGAAATGGTGACTTCAAAAAATCAGAAAGGGGATGGATACCATCCCCTTCCGCTCATCCGCAACATCCTGCCGGTTCCTTGTCCGAGAACGGCATCTTCTTTCCGCACTTCTGGCACCGCCAGAAGAGGGCCCCTCAGCCGGGAAGAAGGAACATTGTCCCCTGGCACTCCGGGCATGTTTTCTGGGTTTCCATTGTCCACCTCCTGTAAATTTGCTGACAATACCGATTTAGGCCAGAATAACCCGGTGCGGAAAATAAAATCAATAATTTGAGTATTTAAATTATTTAACGGAGACCTGGAGCCGGGCAACACCCGGTATCTCAGCCACGAGACGATCTCCCGAAACAATGGGGCTGACGCCGGCGGGGGTTCCGGTGAGGATCACGTCCCCCGGTTCCAGGGTGAATATCCCCGACATATGGCTGATGATCTCGCGGACCGTGTGGATCATGAGGGAGGTTGAGCCGTCCTGGCGCGTTTCGCCGTTGACGGTCAGGATAATCCGCAGGTCTTGCGGATCGGCGACTCGGTCGGCGGGCACAAAAGGAGAGAGGGGGCAGGCGGTGTCGAACCCCTTGGCGATGTCCCAGGGGAGCCCTTTCTTCTTGAGCTCGGCCTGCACGTCCCGCAGCGTCAGGTCGATGGCGATACCGTAGCCGGCCACGTGTTTCAGGGCGCGTTCAACGGAGATATCTTTTCCCGCTGTCCCGATGAGGACCGCCAGTTCCGCTTCGTGGTGGCAGTCTCTGGAGTAAGGGGGAATCACAATGGCGTCGCCATCACCGATGACCGACGTGGCGGGTTTGGTGAAAATGACCGGCGCATCCGGGGTTTCGTTCCCCAGTTCCTTGATGTGTTCCGCATAGTTGCGGCCAATGCAAAGGATCTTGCCGATGGGGTGTTCTGTGGAGCTTCCTGCCAGGGTGGCAAACGTCATTGATGTTCCTCCTGAAAAAAAGGCGGGTTTGAGACCCGCCCTACAAGTTACCCGCCTTGAGGCATGAGTCGGTAAGCCGGCATCCCTGCCAGGTGCCGCGGCGTTTCAACTCGTTCACGATCGAGAACCACATCTGGTTGTTCTTCAGATCCCAGGTGGGGGCAACCCGGATGGTGAGGGGGGCCGAGCCGTAGAGTCGCTGGATGGCGATGCGCGGCGGCAGGATCTCCAGGAAGTCGCAGGCGGTGGCCACGTACTCCTGGTGGGTGATGGGAACGAAGTCGCCCTGGTGGTACAATTTCGCCAGCCGCGTCCCCTTCACCGCGTGGAGTTGGTGGATCTTCACCGAGTTCACGGGAAGCCCCGCCATCATGTCGGCGGTTCGCAGGAACCCGTCGCGGGTCTCGCCGGGGAAGCCGTAGATCAGGTGGGTGCAGAGCTCGATCCCCCGTCCCTCGATCCGTGCAACCGCCTCCAGGTATTCGGTCAGGGTGTGGCCACGGCCAATCTGTTGGAGGATTTTGTCGTCCATGGACTGGAGGCCCAGTTCGATACAGACGTAGTGACGTTTCGCCAGATCGGCCAGAAGGTCCAAGGCCTCGTCCGACAGGGAATCGGGGCGGGTGCCGACGGAGATGCCGATTACGTCCGGATGGGCCAGTGCCCGGGTGTAGAGGTCCCGGAGTCGCTCCACCGGGGCGTAGGTGTTGGTGAACTTCTGAAAGTAGACGATGAATTTCTCGCTCCCGAGGCGGCGCCGGTGATAGGCCATCCCCTCGGCCATCTGAATCTCGATCGGTATTTCGGCCACGGTGCCCCCCGGCGAGAAGGAGGCATTGTCGCAGTAGATGCACCCCCCTGTCCCCCGAGTGCCGTCGCGATTGGGGCAGGTGAATCCGCCATCCACGTTCACCTTGCTCACGCGGCAGCCGAAGCGGCGGCGCAGGTACGTGCCGTACGAATTGAAGCGGAGATCGGGGTTGATGAGCAAATCGGGCATTGGTTACTCGGTGCGTCGTCCCTGCTCCAGGAGCGTCAGGATGGCGCGGGCTTCTTCGTTGGGGTTGACGGCGGCGATGACGGCCGAGATGAGGGCAACGCCGGCGGCGCCTGTTGCCAGGACTTCCGGGATATTATCCGCCTTGATCCCGCCGAGGGCGAAGACGGGGATAGTGAGGAGCGCCGCCGCTTCGGCCAGCCGCTCCACCCCCACCGGCGCGCCGTAGGCCGCTTTGGAAGGGGTGGGGTAGACGGGGCCGAAGGTGATGAAGTCGGCCCCCGACTTTTCGGCGGCCAGTGCCCCCTCCCTGTTGTGGCAGGAAACGCCGATGAGCCTGTGGGCGCCGAGGATCCGCCGCGCGGCATCGGCGGGGATGCCAGCCTCTCCCAGATGTACCCCGTCGGCATCCGCCGCCAGGGCAATATCCACCCGGTCGTTGATGATCAGCTTCGCCCCGTAACGGCCCGTCAGCTCTCTCATTAGACGGGCCAGCTCCAGAAGCTCCCGGGGGGGCAGATCCTTCTCCCGCAGCTGCACGACCCGCACTCCTCCCGCCAGGGCCTCCTCCACCACGGCGGGGAGGCCGCGACCAACCGTTTGGTGACGGTCGGTGATGAGGTAGAGGGAGAAATCGACCTTACTCAATCATCCCCTCGACGGGGCTCGATGCGGTGGCGTAGAGCTTTTTCGGGATGCGCCCCGCCCGGTAGGCGAGCCGTCCGGCCCGCACCGCCAGGTTCATGGCTTCGGCCATGGCGATGGGGTTCTGGGCGCCGGCGATGCCGGTGTTCATGAGGACGCCGTCAACCCCCAGTTCCATGGCAATGGCCGCGTCAGAGGCGGTTCCCACGCCGGCGTCAACGATGACCGGCACTGTTACCGTCTCCATGATGATCCGGATGGTGTAGGGGTTGCGGATGCCGAGGCCGCTCCCGATGGGAGCCCCCAGGGGCATGACCGCGGCGCAGCCGATGTCCTCCAGCTTCTTGCAGACGATGGGGTCGTCGCTTGTGTAGGGAAGGACGGTGAACCCGTCCTTCACAAGGATCTTGGCCGCCTTGAGGAGCTCCTCGTTGTCGGGGAAGAGGGTCTTCTCGTTGCCGAGAACCTCCAGTTTCACCATGTCGCTCATCCCCGCCTCCCGGGCGAGCCGGCAGGTGCGGACCGCGTCGTCGGCCGTGTAGCAGCCGGCGGTGTTGGGGAGAAGTGTATATTTTTTCGTGTCGATGAAGTCCAGGAGCGACTCCTTGGAACGGTCGGTGATGTTCACCCGCCGCACCGCCACGGTGATGATCTCGGCTCCCGAGGCCTCCAGGGCCGCCACCATTTGCTCGTTGCTGGCGTATTTGCCGGTTCCGACCATGAGGCGGGAGCTGAACTCCCGGCCGGCGATGATCAGCTTGTCGTTCGTAGTGGACATGGGTAGTCTCCTTTGTTATCCCCCGCCCACAAAGTGGACGATCTCGATCCGGTCTCCGTCGTTAAGGATGGTGGATTCGTATTCACCCTTGGGGAGGATGTCGTGGTTCAGTTCTACCGCCACCCGGCGGGGGTCGATGTCGAGGGAGCGAAGAAGCTCACACATCGACATGGGGGTGGCAGCCCGTGCTTCGCCGTTGACGATGATTTCCATTGTGTTCTCCGAGTATGGGTGCCGGTTCGTCGAAACCGGCATCTGGTCACGTAAACAAAAAAGGCCGCAGAAGCGGCCCGTGGTCGTGGAATAGACCATGGTGGAACGCTTCCCTACGCCGGCATTATCCGGATCAGGTTCAAAGGGTTGTCCGTAGCAGCGCGTCGGACTCTCAGTCGAAACTCCCCTAGCGAGTTGGTTCTATGTGATTGTAAAACAGCGTAACCTCGGAACAAAGCTAACAAGTATGCCGGAATTCGTCAAGGGTTTTCAGCCGAACTCCTGTGCCGGGGATGGGGGTAAGGAGCGCGGAGATGTTACGATTTTCTTAATCGCTCGATGGAGTCGAGAACCTCCTGCTCGCGGCGGATCGCTTCATTGCAGAAGTTCCAGATGTGGTAGCTTTCGAGCCCCAGGATGGTGACGCCCGCAACAAAGACCGCCCAAAAATTCTCATTGAGGGCCTTGGCGAAATGGTAGAAGCCGTAGAAGGCGGCGAGGTATCCCACATGGGCAAAACCGCTGTACTCTTCCTTTCCTCCCATCATGCGCGAAAGGATGAGGATGATCGCCGAGAAAGTATAGAGTACGAGAGCTCCGCTGATCATGATGGCGGAGGGTGGCTTTCCGAGGGTTGCGCGGATCGATGGAGGGAGCGGAGGGAGGATGCTGAAGTCCCCTAACGCAACGATACTGACGGCGATGAAGAGAGCCATGGCCCAGAGGCCGCGGTTCGACTTGCTTCGGAGTCGTTTGATCCGTTGAACGGTTTCCTGTCGCACCGCGTCCCTGTCCGGGGGGGTGCCCGTTGCGTCGGGCTTGGGAGGGGGGGGCTGGAAGCGCTTCATGGAGGATGGGTCACGGGTGCCGGCCATGAGCGACGGATCAGGAACGGCTGTCGGCGCCGTCGCCTTCGGCTGACCGCTGTTGTTTCGACTCATTCTGAGTCGCCGTCAGCCTGGTTGCCATCTCCTCGAACGAACGGGCCAGTTCGCCGATTTCGTCCCGATAGGCAGGTGCATTCCGGTTCGCGTCGCCCCTCTTTATGGCAGCGACATAGTTGGCCAATTCCTTGATGGGGAGAAGGACATTGCGGAGCAGGAGCGCGGAGACTCCCCCAACCGTGAGGACGAGGACCATGAGGCAGAAGACGATCATTCTGCCGCGCAGGGTGCCGAGCGTTTTTTGGAGCGGTTCCTCCGAGAGGCCAATGTCGAGGGTGCCGAGGAGTTTCTGGTTGGGACCGTGGACATGGCAGGCGGCGTTGAAGCAGTCGGGTTCGTTGTAGATGGGGACCGTAATGGCAATGACGCTGTGCCCTTGTTCGTTAATGAAGCGACGGGCCTGTTCCATCCTCCCCATGCTGGTGAGGGGGACCGGGCCGGCATGGCAGGCGATGCATCCCGCGGCATTTTTGTCGACGAGTTTGTTCACGTCCTCGGTGTGGGCCGAGAACATGATAACCCCTTTCTTGTTGAAGATACGGGTGTGCTCAACCCCCTTCTGCTGGCCTATGTTGTCAATGATGTTGCGTAATGTCTCCCGGTCGTCCTTCAGCATGGCGTAGCGGGCCGATTTGACGATGGTTCCGGCCAGATTGGTTTCGTGCTCTATGGCATCATTGAGCATGTCGGTCTTGATGACCGAGTAGAGGAGGATGCAACAGACTACGACGAATCCGGTTACGGCGATGGCGGGCGGCACGGTTGCCTTGGCGGCGAAGCTTTTCAGCATGGGCGCTCCCTGGATGAGGTTCTTTTAAGTTAGAGAATAACCCGTTCGGTCGATAATGCAAGGGCGGGAGTCGGAACTCCCGCCCTTGGATGACCATTTCGTCAGCAAAAGACCTGAATTACTACATGTCGTGGCATTTCACGCAGTCCTCGCGTACACTGAAGGCCTTCGTGCCGTCGTGGCAGGCGCCGCACGATTTTCCCTTCTCCATTTCGAGCATGGTCACTACCCTGGCGCTGCGGCCCGCTTTGAAGATCTTGGTGTGGCAGGCGTTGCAGCTGTACATGGCAAGGTGGACATCATGGCTGAATTTGACCGGCCCTGCTCCCGATACCTTGAAGTTTACAGCTTTGACGGGGTGGCACTTGGCGCACTGCTTCACATCGAAGAGTCCCTTGCCGTTGTGGCAGGCCCCGCAGGATTTCCCCTTTTCCATGGCAGCCATGCCGACCGGCTTGTTGCGGCCCGCTTCATAGAGCTTGTTATGGCATTCTCCGCACTTCCTCTTTGCAGCATGGAGTTTGTGGCTGAAAATTATCTTGCCGGTTTCCTTTGAGGTAAGCCCCACTTCCTTCACCAGATGGCAGCGCGCACATTCATCCACGCTGAAGGCCGACTTACCGTTGTGACAGGCGCCGCAGGACTTCCCCTTCTCCATTTCGGCCATGGTGACCGGCTTGTTGCGGCCGGCCTTGAAGAGCTTGGGATGGCAGGCGCCGCAGTCTGAGTACTTGGCCAGGTGTTTCTTGTGACTGAAGGGGGTGGGACCCGCGGACTTCACCTTGTAGGTGATTTCCTTCACCGCGTGGCATCGGGCGCAATCCTTGAGGGGGAAGACCCCGTCCTTCCCGGTATGGCAGGCGCCGCATGATTTTCCCTTTTCCATGTCGGCCATGGTGTAGGTCACCTTCTTCTTCATGTCGAAGATGGCAGGGTGACAGGCCTTGCAGTTGTTTTCGATACCCTTCTTGCCGATATGGACCTTATGGCTGAAGACGATCTTGCCAGCGTCCTTCGTGGTGAAGACCACGTCTTTGATGCTGATGCCGAACGCAAGACCGGCAACGGCGAGTGTACAGGCCACGAGGGGAAGGGTGAAGCGGAATCTCATGTTAGCCTCCTCAGGAATGATTGAATACTGTATACACCGGAACTGGCCGAATTATAGGTAATGAAGCCAGATTAGTCAATTTTAAATACCTGCTTCCCATTCAGTTTGGATAGTGGCGCAAAAGAAAGGCGAAACGGCAGGCCGTTTCGCCTTTTGAGTGATCTGTCTCCCCGGGTCAGTGGTGCTTGACCTCTTCCCAGCCGTCCCACATGGGCTTGAAGTGGGCGAGCATCGTGTGCCCCATGGTTGCCAGGTAGATATGGACGAAGAGGAAGGCGCAGAAGCAGCAGGCGATCAGGAAGTGGGCGCTAACGAGAATTTTGAGGCCTCCCAGCAGCATGATCATTTCTCTGAGGGGGGCAACGTTGAGGATGAGAATGCCGGTCAGGATGACCAGGGGGAGCAGTACAAGCATCAGCCCCATGTAAGCCACCTTCTGCATCGGGTTGAATTTGTCGTCGGGAGTGGCGTGGTGCGGACTCGGACCTCCCTTGAAGAAGTAGTAGAAGTAGTAAAGCACCTGCCGGAAAATTCCCATTTTTATGTCATAGGTGTTGGGGACGTAGAGCTTGAAGAGATTCCCCTTCACGATCAGGTAGTACGCGAACCAGATTGCGTAGAAGATGGAAACGGTGATGCCGGCGGTGTTGTGGAGCCTGATGGCGGCTTTGTAGGTTCCGAAGATGTTCACGTACTCGGGGAACCTGATCTGGAGCCCGGTGACACAGAGGGTAACGATGCCGAGGGCGTTGATCCAGTGCCAGATTCTGACCGGCATTGGGGTAAGGTAGATATACTCAGCGTGTTCCGCATGCTCTGTATGCAATGCTTGCTCGTTATGGGCGCTCATGATTAGTGCTCCTTTCTATTTTTTCTGGTGAGGAATCTTAATGTCCCGTGCACTCCGGCAAACCCCATGCCGCCGAGGACGATGAGTCCGCCGACGATGGAGAGCGCCGTGCTGCGGGTGGAGCCCATCATGTAGAAGTCGGGAGTCCCGTAGAGGACGTCGAGGACGGCTCCCTTCTCGACGGCCACGCGGGTGTAGGTGCCTCCCTTTTCCGGGAAGGCGACGAAGCTCGTCTGCATGGCCCTGGGGCCGGATGCATGGCAGAAGGTGCAGTCCCAGCGGTTGTCCAGGATCTGGTAGCTGTGGGTTACCTTTTCGGGGGTCATCATTCCCCAGAGCCTCATGTCGTCATGCTTTGAATTGCGGTTGAAGGACCGAAGCTCAGCCAGGGAGATGAAATTGTCGCCATTGGTGTCGATAAGGGCTTTCACGTCCTTGTCGCCCGGCACGAGCTGGGTGAGCTCGTCGAAGCTGGCCACCTTGAAGTCGCTGTGCTCTTTTGTCCCCAGCCGTTTCTCAATGTACATGGTTATGACGTAATTTTGCGAACCGGTGTGGCAGGTGATGCAGGGGAGGGCGTCGATGTGGAGGTCTGCCTGCGGAAGCCATTTGGCGTGAACATTGACCATCTTGGCGGTTTCGTGGCATTTGGCGCACATGGCGTTCATGTCCCGGGCCGACGTCATTGCTGGCGGCTTCACCGCATGGGGATTGTGGCAGTCGGCGCACGCCGCGTTATTGGCGTGGAGACTCGCGGCATACTCCTGGTGGACCGGGCTGTGGCATTCCTTGCAGGTGGCCCGCGACGGCCTGATGCCGTCATTCGGGTGATTGGATGTCACCGATTCATGGCAAGAGGTGCAGCCGATGATCGAATGGCTGGTTTTCTTGTACTGGGCCGGGTCGATGAAGAGATGGGACCCGCTCTTGCCACTGATGTTCTTGTCTCCGTGGCAGCCGATGCATCCGTCTTCGGTAGCTGCGGCGGCAAGGACCACCATCGGGAAGACCAGGAGAATCGATAGCACGAGAGTTGCTGCTCGTAGGGTTGTCATTACGTCGCCTCCTTTTCCTGTGCGGTGAATACGTTGGTTTCTCGTGACGCGGTGCGGCATTCTTTAGTGGTGCGCAGACTCTTTGGCCATGGGCTGTTCCTTCTTGAGCCCCTTGGCGAAGCCGAGCATCATGAGCAGTGCCGGAAGAAGTTGGGCGACGACGATAAGGGCGCAGAATCCGAGGAAGATCCAGACGAAGATGCCGCTGTTGTCTTCCCGCGCCCCTGATGCTGCCAGCGCCGGAACCGCCATGCCGAGCCAAACTGCGATTGTTTGTGCCAATGAGCGTTTCATGGTGTCCTCCTTTTTTCCCTTTCTATTCCGTGGTTGGTTAACCAAAAGCGTTATCTTGCCGGCCGTGCGCTGAGAAGGTTTTCGAAGGCGCATCGCACGGCCTGGCGGATTTCTTCTTTGTCCTCCGGTTTGACCGGTTTCAGTGCGTGGTAGAATATCCCCTCCTTGCGAAGCTTACGCATGACCGGGAGAGAGTCCTCATCGGATACGAGGATAATCGTAACGTTCCGATCGCATTGCTTGAGGAGTGGTATGAGATCGCCGGCCTTGAAATTGTCGAATTCGCTCCCGATAACGACCACCTGCGCGGTTTTTTTGAGTATCCCATAGAGGGCGTTGGCCGCCGAGTTGGTCACGGTAACGTTGTAGCCTGCTTCGATGAAAAGATCCGCCAGTTCCTTGCGAGCAACAGTATCGTTGTCTGCGATGAGAAGTCCTAACATGGCTGTCCTCTCTCCGTCGGAATCGCCAGACCTACCGTTCGTTGCCGGAGTCGCCCATGACGGTTTCGTCGGCCGGCCTGGAGAAAAGCCCTTTCATCATGGAGCCGAACAGGATCAGGCCGGGGGCCAGTTGGAAAGCTATGACCAGAGCGCCGAACGCCAGAAAAAATGTCACCAGGAAGCCGTTGGCCTCGGATTCGGCACCGCTTGCCGCAAGGGCTGTACCGGATGCTGCAAGAAGTGCTAAGAGTGCTCTCGCTGAGGTTTTCATGGTATTCTCCCCGGGTATGTGAATAACGATGCGTGCCGTCTTGACCATTACAAGTGCATCCGTTATGCCAGATTGATTAAATATTTTTAAGTTACTGAAAATTGGGAAGAATTCGTTTAAAGGCCAGAGCCTGAGATGACGGGGATGGGGCGATGTGTATAATGTAGTTATACGGGCACCGGGCAGTCCCGGAGCGGCCTGAAAGGGTGTCTGTGGCTAACTTGCCGTAATTGCACGGCATTGTGCTTGGGATTGGAGTGTATAAATTATTATACAGTCGGGTTTTCGGTTGTATCATATTGAAATCATGTAATAAATTCAAGCGAGTCGACTTTCGGTCGATAGGTGTGACTCCATAAGGTGTTTGACTTGTCAGGGTGGTTGATGTAATTTAGAAACTACTAATCGTCTGTTGCTTTGTCGCCGGTCTGTTATGAATGAGTAACCCAACCCAACCGTATGGGGGGATGAAAAGGGAAGGTGGCGATGGAAAACATTGATGTCCTTGTGGTAGACGATGAAGCGGTAATTCGCGAGGGATTGCGGCGCATCCTGGAAAAGGAGGGATTCCATGTGGAGACCTCCGCCAGCGGGCAGATCGCCCTTGAGCGGATGCAGGAGGAAAACTTCAGTCTGGTGATTACCGATTTGAAGATGCCCGGCATGAGCGGCATGGAGGTCCTCAAGGCAATAAAGGTTCTTCAGCCCGAAGTTCCGGTTATCATCATTACCGGCTTCTCAACCGTCGACACCGCTGTGGAGGCCATGAAGAACGGTGCCTTCGACTACATCGCCAAACCCTTTACCCCCGAGCAGATTACGGAGAAAGTGAGGAAAGCTCTCGATCAGCGTGCAGTCCTGATCGAGAACATCTTTCTGAAGAAGGAGCTGGGAGAGCATCACGGCTTCGATCTCTTCGTGGGGGAGAGCAAGGAAATCCAGAAGGTCTACCGGCGCATCATCCAGGTTGCCCCCACCGACAGCACCGTTCTCATCACCGGCGAGAGCGGTACCGGGAAGGAGCTGGTTGCCCGGGCCATCCACAACCACAGCAACCGTCGCGAAAATCCCTTTGTTGCCGTCGACTGTACGTCCCTGGCCGAGAACCTCCTGGAAAGCGAATTGTTCGGCCACGTGAAAGGATCGTTCACCGGCGCGATCCAGACGAAAACCGGACTCTTCAAGGTGGCTGACGGCGGCACCCTCTTCCTTGACGAGATATCCAATATAAGCCTCACCACCCAGGCGAAGCTCCTGCGGGTTCTCCAGGAGCGGGAGATCACCCCCATCGGCGGCACCCAGCCGGTCCCCATCGACATCCGCCTCGTGGCTGCCACCAACAAGAACCTCCGGACCCTGGTCGCCCAGGGGACCTTCCGGGAAGACCTCTTCTTCCGCCTGAACATTATTCCCATAGACCTTCCTCCCCTGCGTGAGCGCAAGGGGGATCTGCCGCTCCTCATCGCCTTCTTCCTCAAGAAGTTTTCCGAGGAGATGGGGCGGGAAATCCGGGGCCTGGCGCCTGACGCCATGGCACTCCTGGAGGATTACACGTTTCCCGGCAACGTACGGGAGTTGGAGAACATCATCGAGCGGGCCGTGGTCCTTGCCGAGGAGGATTTGATCCAGAAGGAAGATCTGGAACTGCGTCTCTCCGGAAGCGAGGGGACCGGAGTTGCGGCCTATGTCCCCCAGAACGTCGAGGAGTTGAAGGAGACCAAGCGGCAGATTCGGGAACGAGCCGTGGAACCCATCGAAAAGGCCTTTGTCCTCCAGGCCCTCAAACGCAACAACTGGAACATTACCCGGGCTGCTGAGGAAACGGGTATGCTTCGGCCCAACTTCCAGGCGTTGCTTAAAAAACTGCGGATCTCAGTGCGAAGTCAGATGAACAGTTGACGCGAAGCCGCTGCTGCGGGGCGATTGAAACGAAAAAGGGGGCCACAATCCGTGGACCCCTTTTCTTATGCCTATGAAAGCGGATGGAGAGTCAGGAGGATTCCGGCAAGGGAGCCGCCTGATTGACGCCTGTCACTTCGACCGTAGCCGTTGCCCTGTCATGGTTGAGCGGCAGCCAGCAGGTGAAGGTGGTCCCCGCTCCCACGGTGCTCCGGACCTCGATTTTCCCGCCGTGACCCTCGATAATTCCGTAGGAAACCGAAAGTCCCAGGCCGGTACCCTTGTTTTCCTTGGTGGAAAAGAAGGGGTCGAATATTTTGGATAAATGTTCCTCGGGAATCCCGCAGCCGTTGTCGGTAATGGCGGCGTAGGCCTCTTCCCGCTCCTGGTCGAAGCCGGTCCTGATCCTGATCTCCCCAGGACCCCCGATGGCGTGGCAGGCGTTCAGGAGCAGGTTGATAAACACCTGCTCGATCTGGTTCGGATCGAGGTTCATCTCGGGGATGTCGGGGTTGTACTCCTTGATGACGTTGATATCGTGGAAGCTCGACTGGTTGCAGACCAGCGTCAGTGTTGCGTCCATGATGGCGTTCAGGGACGAGGGCTTTTTCTGGGGCATCGATTCCCGGGAGAAATCGAGGAGCCCCTTCACGATGCGGGCACAGCGCTGGGTTTCCTTGACGATTAGGTCCAGGTCCCCCTTCAGGGACGGATCGAGCTTCGAATCGCTGGCAAGCAGCGACGCGAAGACAAGGATGCCGGTCAGGGGGTTGTTGATCTCGTGGGCAATCCCCGCCACGAGTTCTCCCAGGGAGGCGAGCTTTTCGGAGTGGACCAACTGCGACTGGATTTTCTTGATTTCCTGGGTCCGCTCTTCCACCTTGTCTTCAAGGTTTTTACCCCAATCCTCCAACTCTACCCGAGCCTTTTTCAGGTTTATTGTCATCCCGTTGAAGGCATCGGCCAGCTCGCCGAGCTCGTCGCGGTTCTTGACTCTCACCGTGGCATCGAGGTCGCCGCCGCCGATCAGGTGGGCATGGTGGACCAGCGCCCGGACCGGCCGGTTGACCAGGCGCTGGGTCAGAAAGGTGAGGCAGAGGGCGATGAGGCCGATCTGCAATACGGTGAGGACGATGATCTCGTTGCGATAGGCGTAGACCTTCTGGTGCATCTGGTCGAGGGAAACGATAACGTCCAGGACGCCGAGGACCTTGGCCTCCTTGGGGTGGAAATGACAGGGGGCCGTGTAGCAGCGCTCCTCGTTGTAGATGGCCTTGGCGAGTCCGAGGACCTCTCTCCCCTCCCTGTTGGTGAAGAGGCGGCTGCGGTTCATGGTGGTGGCATGGACGAGGGGGGATGGTCCCGAATGGCACATGCTGCACGCCTCGGCCTTCTTGTCCAGGTAGAGGCCTTTCTCCTTTGAGTCCGTGGAGTGGGTGACGAGGCCGAATTTGTTGACCATCCTGATCCGCTCAATGGTCCCCCGCTGGGACCCTACCTCGTCGATGATCTGGTAGGCCCGTTTCAGGTTGTTTTCAAGCATGTGGTAGTGGGTGGTGCGGATGATGGTCTCGCTCAGCTTGTCGGCATCGATGACCGCCTCCTCGTAGAGGAGCTTTTCGAGCTGTTCCACGTTAATGTAGGCAAAGAGCCCCATGGTGGCGAGGAGGATGAGGCTTATGGCGAGGGAGAGTTTGGCAATGAGCGACAGGCGCAAGGGCATGACCTCTGGTGGTACTGTTACGGCAAGGATCGATGGGGTGTAGTAAATTTAAATACAGCTTAATCTTTGCTGTAATATTAGTCAAGCTCCAGGCGATTACCCGCCTTGGTCCGGCAAGGGGGACGGCGGCGTTGACGGAGTATGCGGGATCAGCTACCATCTGCTATCAGTTCGTGCCGGAGAGACCATGCGTATATCCTCTGTTGTCGCTCTTATGACCCTGCTTCTGCTCTGCACGGGCTGTTCGTCATTGATCTTTTACCCCCAGCGGCACCTGGTGGACAATCCGCTGCTCGTTCGTTTCCCCGCCGAAGATATCTCATTCCGCGCATCCGACGGCGTCCGGCTGCACGGTTGGCTCCTTCGTCCCTCCGGCCAGTCGCGGGGGAGCATTCTCGTCCTCCATGGTAACGCCGAAAACATCAGCACCCACGTGAACAGCGTTCTCTGGCTGGTCAAAGAGGGGTTTGCGGTTTTCATCATCGACTATCGTGGCTACGGCCTCTCCGAGGGGACGCCGACTATCGACGGGGTCCATCGGGATGCCGAGGCGGCCCTTGCGACCCTCCTCACCCTGCCGAGGGTGGACCCGCAGCGGGTTGCGGTGCTGGGTCAGAGCCTGGGAGGCGCCATTGCCATCCATCTGGTGGCGACTACGCCCCACAAGAAGGCGGTCAGGCTTCTGGTCGTCGACAGCCCCTTCGCCGACTACCGCCTCATTGCCCGGGAAAAGCTCGGCGGGTTTTTCCTCACCTGGCCCCTCCAGTATCCCCTTTCCCTTCTTTTCAACGACGACTACAGCCCCCTGCGTTTCGTGGGAGAGGTGGCGCCGGTGCCGCTCATCATCATCAACGACGAGCTAGATCCGATAGTCCCGTCCCGCCACGGCCGGTTACTGTGCGAGGCGGCAGGCCCTTCCGCGGATCTCTGGACCACATCGGGCCTGGGGCATGTGGGCTCATTTGCCGACCCCGCGTTGCGGCGCGCCCTGGTGGAGCGTCTTGATGGGGCGTTTGCTTTCGGCGCCGACACGCAGAGGCGTTGACAACACTTTATGCTGTGGTAGGGTTGAATCAGTAGGAGGAAAATTTTTACAAGGAGGTAGGATATGAAAAGAGCTCTTCTCGCTGTGGCAATCACGGTCGTCACTGCCGCCTCTGCCTTTGCGGCCAGCGGCAAGGTCAATACCGGCTGTGGTCTCGGAACGGTCCTGTGGAAAGGCCGGGCAGACAGTTCGGTTTTCTCGCAGGCATTACAGGCAACCACCAACCAGACCTTTGGCAACCAGACCTTCGGCATCACCTCCGGCACCCTCGAGTGCGGCACCCCTGGCAAGGTGGTGCAGAACGAGCGCCTGAACCACTTCGTCCGAGCCAACATGGACAACCTGGCCCGTGACATCGCCCAGGGGCGCGGTGAGTCCCTCGACGCCTTTGCCGAGCTCCTCCAGGTGCCGGCTGATAAGCGTCCCGGCTTCTATGCCGCGCTTCAGAGCAACTTCGCGTCGGTCTTCACCTCCGAGAACGTGGTTGTGGCCGAGGTGATCGACAACGCCGTTGCCCTTGCCAACTAGCTAGTCCATTGTGACCAGTCCAACTGAGGGGTGCGTCCCGTGGCGCGCCCCTTTTTCTGTGCAAGCTATCACCCCCAGGCGGCGACGCGGCCCTTTGCAATGATTGTGACTATGCCCATGCTCTATTGCCCGTTCCGGAAGAGTTACGATGCAATGGGGGTACATCCCCTGCTGATATGGTTGCTGGTGTTGATCGTAAACCTGGCGGCTTTTGCCGGCGTCTGCGCCGGGGCCGACGATCCTTACCTGGCGGAACTCCTGAATCGGGCTGCAGAGCGCCAGCTACACCGGGAGCGCGCCTGGGAGGTGCTCCTCCACTACCGGCCCCGGGGCGACGAGCGGGAAAGCCTGGTGGACGATCCCCGCTTTTTCCTCGCTCCCAGCGGGAAGACCGACCCTGCAGCGGAGCTGTCGGCGACCCTGCGGAGCCTCTTCTCTCCCGAGGCAAGCGGCGACGAGCACCCCCGTTGCCGTTTCCCGGCCCGCGTCGCCTGGCTCGCCGAAGAGTTGGCCATCGATGCCGGCCATCTCCCCCCCATGGCCTGCCCCCAACTGGACGAAGCCTTGGCGGCAGTCAACCCCCGATCGGCAGTACTGGTGTTCCCCGCGGCCCATCCCAACGGCCCCGCCTCCATGTTCGGCCACACCCTTTTACGGGTCGGGAGCACCTACCGGAGCGACCTTCTCTCCTACGCGGTCAACTATGCCTCCCACACCACCGACACCAACGGCATTGTCTACGCCTTCAAGGGGATCTTCGGGGGGTACTCGGGGTATTACTCGATCCTTCCCTACTACGAGAAGGTCAGGGAGTACAATGACCTGGAGCATCGGGACGTCTGGGAGTATCCCCTCACCCTCGCCCCCGACGAGGTTCGGCGGATGGTGCTCCACATCTGGGAGCTGCGTGGGATTGCCTCCGATTACTACTTCTTCGACGAGAACTGTTCCTTCAATCTCCTCTTCCTCCTTGAGGCGGCTCGGCCTGAACTGCGGCTTGCCGAAGAATTCTGGGACCGCTCCAGCTTCTGGGTGATGCCGGCCGATACGGTTGCGGTCATTGGCCGGGCGGGGCTCATCGAGAAACAGACCTACCGCCCTGCCCAGGCGACCCGCATCCTCCGCCGGGCATCGCTTCTGTCGCCGGATGCCCGCCATGAGGCCCTGCAGACGGCCCTTTCGCCCCAGCGGGCACAAGCGGTTGCAGCTTCCAGCCGCCCGGTGGAGGAGCGCCGCCAGATACTCAATCTGGCCGCAGAATACGTGCAGTACCGCTACTCACGCAAGGAGCTGGAGCAGCCGGAGTTCCAGCGGCAGTTCCTGGAGGTGCTCAAGGTACGCAGCCCCCTGGGGCCCGACGAATCGGACGCGGGGGAGGTTCCGGTCCCTCCCGCCCCGGAAACGGGGCACCTGCCGGGCCGGATCGGGCTTGGTGGTGGCTACCGCCACGACACCCCCTTCGTGGAGGCGAGCATTCGTCCCGCGTACCACGCCTTGATGGATGCCGATGAAGGATACAGCCCCCACTCCCAGATCATCTTCGCCGAGGCGGTGGGTCGCTACTACCCGGAGCGGCACTCCATCAGGCTCCAAAGGTTCTCGGTGGTGGATATCGTCTCCCTGGCCCTCCGGGACGAGTTCTTCAAGCCCATTTCCTGGAAGGTGAACGGTGGCCTGTTCCGCCGACCCTTTGCCGACGGCGCCGATCGCCTCTTCTTGCGGCTCAACACCGGCGGTGGCATGGCCTGGCCCGTCCCGGGCAACGGGGTCGTCTACGGCATGGCGGAACTGGACCTGAACCTGAGCGATCGTCTGCGGGACAAGGCGGTGCTCGGGGCCGGAGTGTCAGCCGGGGTGATCGTCTCCCCCGCCGGCTGCTGGAAGGTAGCCCTCTCGGGGAGCGCCTTTGCCTACGGTCTCCAATACCATGAATACTACCGGTTGGCCCTGGAACAGAATCTGGCCCTGAGCCGTACCCTTGGCCTCGGCCTCACGACATCCTGGGAGCGGAGCTTCGACCGCAACCGGGCCGAGGCGATGCTGATGGTCAATCGTTATTTCTGATGGGTGCTTCCCGTCAATTCCGGTATACTCTTCACGGACGAGGAAAACGTACATGATTCTGCGAATTATCGTTGCGCTGCTCACGGTTGCCCTGGCTGCTGCCTTGCTTGAAGGATGTACCCCCGCCCGGCCGGCGGTCCCGCCGGCACCTGCGGGCGCGGCGGCCGGGAACCGGCACGAGGTGGTCGTCTATGTCAGAACCGGCTGTTCCTTCTGCCAGGAGGCGCGGGAGTTTTTCGCCGCCCGGGGGGTGCCGGTCCGCGAGCGCAACGTGGCAGCCGACCGGAGCGCCCTGGTGGAAATGCTCGATATCCATGTCCGCCGGTTTCCGGACGAGGAGCCCCTTGTCCCGCTTATCGTGATCGGTGACCGTGTGGTGAGAGGGTTTGATCGCCAGGAGGTCGAGGCGGCGTTGGCCGAGGTGGAGCGCACATCAACAGCAGGGAGTAAACAGTGACCATTACCAGCAACTCCACGTATTTCCCCTTCAATCTGCAGGTTGCCGCCCGGTTCTGGCGTGCCCTGGATCTGGCGCCGTCGGCCCGGGAGCTGGAGCGCCTGGGGAGGCCGCCCATCCTGTTCTGCCGGGAGCTGGCGGCACGGCTCAACCGCCTGCCGGAGCGGGCGGGTCGACCGGTTCAGGGAGGAGTTCTCAATCTCTACTCACTCCAGGGGGCCATCTTCCGGCATCTGATCACCCGCTACGCACAGGGACAGGCTCCAGGGGTGCTGGAGAAGTCCCTGGCCGATGCCGGTTTCCCCCTTGACTCACCGCAGCTGGCAGCTCTTCTGGAGCGGTTCGCTACCCTCTTTCCGCCGGCGGCGCTCCTCTATGGCGATGCCGAGTCCCCCGCGGCCTGGCTTGCGGCTGGCGGGACTTCTCAGCGGCTCCAGGCCGTGGAAGAACTCCTTCTCCTCTCCCTCGCCGCCGAGAACAGCGCCCTGGACAGCTTTAGGGAGCTGGTGGACGACACCGAACTGGCCGCCACGGCCCCCTACCGTGTTGCCGTGACCGGCCTGGAGAGGGCGTTGGCCGATGCCCTCCCCGTGGCCGGGTTCGGCGTGTCGCTGACGGAGCTTCTCCGGGCGCCGCTGCGGGCCGCCCCCGAATCCCTGGCGGGTCAGCTGGCATACATGCGGGATGCGTGGAGCCCCTTACTCCCTGATGAGCTTCTGGCCCAGTTGGAGGTGGCCTTCGGCATCGTGGAGGAGGAGACGCGCCCCTTCTGGAGCGGTGGCGGTGGCGCCCCCGCGCCGGTCCTGGAGTTCGGCCCCGACGCGGGGTTCCCGGCCCCCGATGACCACTATCCCGAGCCCGAGCAGTTCTCCGCCGACGTGGACTGGATGCCCAACGTGGTGCTCATGGCCAAGATGGTCTATGTCTGGCTCGGCCAGCTCTCCGGCTGGTACGGGAAAGATATTCACCGTCTCGACCAGATTCCCGATGAAGAGCTGGACAAGCTCGCCCGTTGGGGCGTCACGGGGCTCTGGCTCATCGGCATCTGGGAGCGTTCCCCCGCCTCCCAGACCATCAAGCGGATGTGCGGCAACCCCGAGGCCATCGCGTCCGCCTACTCCCTCTACGACTACACCATCGCCCATGACCTGGGGGGATGGGAGGCCCTGGCGGACCTGCGGGAGCGTGCCCTGAAGCGGGGCATCAGGCTTGCCAGCGACATGGTGCCGAACCACACCGGCATCTACTCCAAGTGGATCGTGGAGCACCCCGACTGGTTCGTGCAGCTGGACTACCCGCCGTACCCCACCTACCGCTTCACCGGCCCCGACCTTTCCTCCTCCCCCGAGGTCTCCATCCACATCGAGGATGGCTACTGGGACAAGAGCGACGCCGCCGTGGTCTTCAAGCACTACGACCACCGCAACGGCCGGACCCGCTACATCTACCACGGCAACGATGGGACGAGCACCCCGTGGAACGACACGGCCCAGCTGGACTACCTGAACCCCGAGGTGCGGGAGGCGGTGACCCGGACCATCATCCACGTGGCCCACAACTTTCCCATCATCCGCTTCGATGCCGCTATGACCCTGGCCAAGAAGCACTACCAGCGCCTCTGGTTTCCCCAGCCGGGCCTGGGGAGCGGCGTCCCCTCCCGGGCCGAGCGTGGCTTGACCCGGGCCGCTTTCGACGCCGCCATGCCCGAGGAGTTCTGGCGCCAGGTGGTGGACCGGGCCGCGGCGGAGACGCCGGACACGCTCCTTCTGGCCGAGGCCTTCTGGCTCATGGAGGGGTACTTTGTCCGGACCCTGGGGATGCACCGGGTCTACAACAGCGCCTTCATGAACATGCTCAAGATGGAGGAGAACGCCAAGTACCGCCAGACCATCAAGAACGTGCTGGAGTTCAATCCCGAGATCCTCAAGCGCTTCGTCAACTTCATGAACAACCCCGATGAAAAGACCGCTGTGGAGCAGTTTGGTAAGGAAAGCAAATACTTCGGCGCGGCGGTGCTCCTGGTGACCATGCCCGGGCTCCCCATGCTGGGCCATGGCCAGGTGGAGGGGTTCCACGAGAAATACGGCATGGAGTACAAGCGCGCCTACTGGGACGAGCCAGTGGACGAACACCTGGTGGCGGAGCATGAACGGCGCATCTTTCCCCTCATGCGGCGCCGACGTCTCTTCTCGGGCTCCGAGAACTTCGTTCTTTACGACTTCTTTGTGGACGGGGCCGTGAACGAGGATGTCTTCGCCTACTCCAACCGCCGTGGCAATGACCGTGGGCTCGTCCTCTACCATAACCGCTTCGCCACTACCGCCGGGTGGATCAGGAGCTCCACGTCCCGTCTCGTGCGGATCGACTCGGGGGAGACCGTACTGCGGCAGACCGACTTGGGGGAGGCCCTCGGGGTGAACGCCGATGGCCGCCACTACTACGTCTTCAGGGACTACGCCACCGGCATGGAGTACATCCGCCACGGCAGGGAGATTGCCGAGAAGGGGTTGTTCGTGGAGCTGGAAGCCTACGAGTACCACGCCTTCCTCGATTTCCGCGAGATCCGCGACGACGACTACGGCACCTGGGGTAAGCTCTGCTTCGGTCTGGAGGGGCGAGGGGTACCAAGCATCGACGAGGAGGTGCAGCTTATCCGTTACGCATCCTTGGTGGAACGGTTCCGGGAACTCTCTCCCCTTGCTGGGGGAAAAGCAGCGCCGAAGACGTCTTTGGAACGTTCGAAAGCGTTTCAGGCGGCCCTTGCGGCGTTTCTTAAGGAACTCGCTTCGGTTGCCGGCGTTGACGGCGATGGTGCCGCAACGGCCGGTGCCGTGACGGAGCGCCTCGATCGCCTCCCCGGCCTCTGGAAGTCTCTGGAAAAAGGAGAGCCTGCGGCAGAACTGCCGCTCTTCCCGGCAGACCTCACCGCGCGATGGCTTTGTGCGATGCTCCTTGTCCTCCACGAGACCGGCCGGCTTGGTGGCGACGACGCGGAGTATCCTGCCCGCTCTGTCCAATGGTTTGGCACCTTCGGCCTCAGGCGTGCCTTGGTGGACCTCATCCGCGAGGCCGTCGAGGAAGGGGACGAATCCCCCCACGGGGACTCTGACCGTCTAGCCCTTTTGGCGGATATCGTCATAGCCTATCCCGGCCTTGGCGGGCTTCTCGGAAGTCCTGGGCGTTCCGGAGCCCTCCAGCGCCTTATGGACGACCGTCGGGTCAGGCGGTTCATCGGCGTGAACCGCAGCGGCGTCGTCGAGTGGTTTGTCAAAGAACCGTTCGAGGAGCTCCTTTCCTGGCTCGTTCTTTTTGCTGCGGTGGCACAACCTCCCGTTGGAAGAGCGCTCAGTGGATTTGGTACAGAACTGGCGAAACTACTGAGAGTGCGTGCGTCGCTGATGGCTCTGGCAGAAGAGGCCGGTTACCGGGTTAAAGCTTTCCTTGCCCTCGTGACCCCATCTTCCGGCAGACCGGAAGAGGAATCACGGCAGGGGTAGAACAGACCGTCCCACAGACCACTGCGGCGACCCGGGAGATCGGCAGGATGATTCAGGATATCCAGGCGAAGACCCGCGACGCCGTGGAACAACAGTCGGCAACCACCACGGCCATCGTCCACAATATCCGCGAGATCCGAACGATCGTTGAGGAAAGTGCTGCCGGCGCCCAGGATACATCCCGCTCTGCCGGAGAACTGGTGCAACTGGCCGGCGGGCTGGAGAAGCTCACCGGCCGGTTCCGGCTGGCCGGTTGACGGAGGAAGAGTGGTCAGGGTGAGATAAAGCGGCGTTCCAGCAAGGGCGCCGCTTTTTTTGTAGACGCCCTTCAGGTTGAACCATCGCACCACCGACACGAGGGAGCAGGGTATGGGTTTTTTCGCTCGTTTGAGACGAAAGCGGCTTGCCAGTCGGGAGTTTCCCTCTGCGTGGCTCGGGATCATCGAGCGAAACGTCCCCTTTTACCGGAAGCTCCCGCCGGAGGACCGGCAGGAGCTTCTGGGGCACGTGCAGATATTCCTGGCCGAAAAGCACTTTGAGGGTTGTGGCGGCGCCGAGGTGACAGACGAGGTGCGGGTGACCGTCGCCGCCCTTGCCAGTATCCTTCTTCTCCACCGCGCAACCGACTATTACCCGCTCCTCTCCTCCATCGTCATCTATCCCGACGAATACGTGGGGGAGCGCCGCCGCTGGGACGAGGCCGGGGTTGTCACCGAGGGGCCGGAATCCCGCATCGGCGAATCATGGGAGCAGGGGACGGTGGTTCTTTCGTGGCAAGATGTGCTCCTGGACGCCGAGGCCCCCGACGATGCCTTCAATGTGGTGTTTCACGAATTTGCCCATCAACTGGACCAGGAGGAGGGGATTACCGACAACGAGGGATTCCTGCCGAGGCTTCCCGAGGGGGACCGGTGGCGGGAGGTGTTCGAGGGGGAGTATGAGCGGCTCCTAGCCGATGACGAGGCGGGGCGCTGGACCCTCCTGGATCCCTACGGGGCGGAGAGCCCGGCCGAATTTTTCGCGGTGGCCACGGAAACCTTCTTTGAGATGCCCGGGGAGATGAGGCGGGAGCATCCGGACCTCTACGAGGCCCTCAGCCTCTACTACCGGCAGGACCCTGCATCGTGGAGTTGATGAAAAGGAATGAATAGGTGGCGGATCAGTTCTCCGCCACCTCGATCTCCACGTAGGGTGAAAGGTTCGGATCGCTGGCATGGCGCAGGGTCACTTCCGTATAGACAAGCTTCTTGTCGATGTAGCTGTACCCGGAGAGAACGATGACCTGGGCCGAGGTTTTGATGCCGAACACCTCGGCTGGCGAGGGAGTGCTGTCGGCATCGCCGGCAACAATGACGGTCCGGTGGAGTTCCTTGAGCTTGGTGTCGAAGAACTGTTCCACCGCCTTCAGATCCCCCTTCACGGCATAGACGACTTGGCGGCGCTCGCCGTCGTTCTGGAGCACCGCCCTCACCTTGGAGCCGGGAAAACGGCCGGTTTTCGGTTCGGGAGCAACAGGTTCCACCGCCGGGATGATAGCGACCCGCTTCCATGTCTTTCCGAAATCCTCCTTCAGCGGGATGGTGAGATCGTTGATGGAGACGGAGAGGGGCATGAGGGGGAGATTGGTTTGGGGATCCCGGGCGATACCCTCGGAAATCTCGATGGTGTCAGGCACCCCGGCCACCGGGCGGGTCATGGTGATGGCCGCGTCAATGACGGTTCTGTCCCAGGAAAAATCGCCATAGTAGGCGGCGCCGTAAACGTTGACCCCCCGCTGCAGCAGCCCTTGGTTGAACTTGCGGACCGCCCTTCCGTTAAGAATGAAGTCTGTGGTGAAGGTGAGGAGCCGCGTCCCCCCCTTTCCCCCAGTCACCTTCGCCTCTCGATGATTGATGGCCGGGGAAAAGATTTGAAGCAACTCCCGGCTTTCCGGGGCCGTTTCGCGTGCTTCGACCGCCAGGTATCCGGTCCCCTTGTCCGCAGGCTGCTCAAGGGCAAATGCCGGGGAGCTGACGGCCGCGAGGCCGGCGAGGATCAGGGAGAGTTTCACGCCATTCATGAAATTCGTGCGAAATGACACGGAATGATCTCCTTATGGTGTGGTTTATCTCATCGTGCCGGCGATACTGTTGGCAATGAGAGGATGCTCATTTTACATGGATCGGGGAAAATATCCAGAGTTTCGTTTCGCGAGTTTGAGTCCCTGCGGCAACAAGGCGTAATCCTTGAAGAGTGATGCCGCTTCTGCCGACAAGGCGGAGAGCAACGATACCCTCAGAGGCATGGGGCCGTCAAGACCTTAGAGTCACATGCAGGGATACAAGGGAGCCAATCTTTTTATACACCCATCCTGTTGATGCGTAAAGCTATAGATATCAACAAGTTGTGTGGGATAACCATCGTTGGTAACCGACTTAACGGGTTAGAAATTGTACATACTTTCTATACGTTTCCCTCCCTTCATGGCACATTCCGATCAGCCGCGAAATGTAAAAATACCTATAATCTCAAGTTGTTAAGAGAATAGTTCTCGCTGTTTTCTGTTCTGGCATGGCGGCTGCTATAGAAAAAGTCAAGACCCAGCGAATTCATCTCATCCGCAGAACCGGGAGGATGCCATGAAAACAACGCTCGCCACCATGATTACCCTGATTACCGCCTCATCAGCATTCGCCGCCAGCGGAGCGGAGTCCGAAGGAAGCGGCCTTTTTCTGATCCTCTTCATCGGCATCGGCGCGCTGATAATCGTCGGTCAAATGCTGCCCGGCCTGACGCTGTTCGGCTCGATGCTCAAGGGGCTCTTCTCTGGCAAGGATGCCGAATCCCGCAACTGACCGGCAGAAAGGCTGCTGCCCGCAATCCCGCATCCCTGTGCGGAAAGGGGGAACCGTCATGGAAGAACTGCTCATCGCCGAAAAGGATCCGGCCACCCGCCAGCAGATGGCGGAACACTTCATAAAGGAAGGGTATTCGGTCACGGTCACCGACTCCCTTCCCAACACACTTTCCAATATCCTGAAAAAGGTGACGCGGGTCGTCCTGCTGGGGGCGAAATTCGATGAACTCCCCACCTTCGACCTGATTGACCTCATGAAAAAGTGCAACCAAAAGCTGGCCATCATCCTGGTGTCCGATGAACTCCCCCTGCCGCTCCTGCGCAAGGTTCGCAGCAGCGGAATCTTCTATCACGCTCTCAAGCCGTCGGGGCCTGAAGATGTGGAGGAGATCTGCCAGGCAGTTCGGTGCGCCTTTGGCAACGGCATGAAAGGCCATGCGGCGCGATAGACGGCAACCGCCCACGATGTTCGCAGAACTAAGGAAAAGGAGGATGTCATGAAAAGCTCGGCCCCCATCATCAACGCTCTGGTACTCCTCTTTGGCTCCGTCTCGTCTGTCTTTGCAGCCTCGGGCGCACGGGAAGACAACAGCGGCATCTTCGTCTGGATTTTCCTCGGGTTCTGCGCCCTGATCGTGGTTCTGCAGCTCGTGCCGGCAGTGCTCATGATGCTGGGAATGGCCAAGGGGCTCAAGAGGGAGTCGCCCCAGGAGCAGAAGGCAACCCACTGATCGGCAGCACAACAATCCGGGTATCGTGAACGAGGGGGGTGATCCAGGGTCACCCCCCTCTGCTTTTCTCTCCCTCCCTGGCACTTGCATCGCTTTCAACCCGCCCTATACTCAATGCAGGAACTATCTGACGGGGTATCCCATGAAAAATGCGGCGACGTTCATCATCGTGGAGCTTGAGGGTCGAAAGATCAGGATCCCGGAGGGGCTGACAGTGATCGAGGCCCTCTGGGACACGGGACATGACGTGAAGCGGGGGATCGGCTGTCTCTCGGGCCTGTGCGGCGCCTGTACGGTGGCCTTCATAGAAAAGGGGAGCTCGAAAGTGAAGTTTGGCCTCGGTTGCCAGAAGGTGGCGGAGGATGGACTGAACGTCATCATGATGCCCTGTTTCCCGTCCCGGGCTGCCCGCTATGCCATGGAGGCCATGGCGCATCCGCTGGAGGAGTTGGGGGCACACTATCCCGAGCTTTACACCTGCAACGACTGCGGTGCGTGCAACGTCTGCCCGGAGTGGATCAACGTCGCCGGGGTGATGAAGTTCGCCAAGGACGGGGATTACGAGGCCGCGGCATCCCGGGTGACTGACTGCATCATGTGCGGTCTTTGTGCCTCCCGCTGCCCCAAGAGCATCGCTCCCCAGTATGTGGCCCTCTATATCCAGCGGGCCCTGGCCAGGGAGCGGCCGTTTCCCCCTAATCTTGCCAAGAGGCTGACTCAGATGGAATCGTTTGTCTTCGAGGCGGAATGGAGCCGGATCGTCGCCATGGGGGATGATGAGCTGAAGGCCTACTGCGCGGTCATGGAGGGCCCCTAGCATGTATCCGGATTCATTGTGCGATTCCATAGCCATTGTCGATGCCACCCGGGAAAAGCGGAAAGGGGAGGAGTTGCCAAGGCTCATCAGTACGGAGATGGAAGGGCTCCTCGGGCGGTACCACCCGGACTACCGGGAAGCGGGGTTTCGGAACCTGAGGGTCGGCGTCAACCGGGGCGACCGCACGACCCATGAGATCGCTGACCTTCTGGAGGCATTCAGCAACCTGGACCACTCGAAGATCAGCCTCGAACCCGAATTCGACACCGATGTGCTGGTTCTCGGCGGTGGCGGCGCGGGGGTGACGGCGGCTCTTTTCGCCGAGAGCATGGGGGCGCGGGTGATCCTGGCCACGAAGCTGCGGGTCGGTAACTCCAATACCATCATGGCCCTTGGCGGGATGCAGGCTTCGGTCCACGAAGACGATTCACCCGCCAGACATTTTGCCGACACCATGGGGGCGGGGAAATTCGCCGGGAAGAGGGATCTGGTGAAGACCATGGTGGAGGACGGGCCGGCCATCGTCAAGTGGCTCCTGGAGATCGGCGTCGATTTCGACCGGGACGAAGAGGGGAACCTCGCCACCCGCAAGGCGGGGGGGATCACTGCCCCGCGGATCATCTCCATCGGCGACTATACCGGCCTGAACATCATGAAGGTGCTGAAGGACGAGATCCGGAAAGGTGAGGGTATCGAAGTCATGGAGTTCGCCCCGGCGGTGGAGCTTACCACCAACGGGTTCGGCGAGTGCAACGGCGCCGTGCTCTTCGACCTGGGGAGGAAGCGGCATTTCACGGTGCGGGCGCGGGCGGTGGTCCTGGCGACCGGCGGTTCGGGGCGGCTCCACTTCCAGGGGTTCCCCTCCTCCAACAACTTCGGCGCCACCGGGGACGCCATCGTCCTCGCCTACCGTGCCGGGGCCAGGCTGGAGGGGATCGACTCGTTCCAGTATCATCCGACGGGCGTCATGTTCCCCGACCACATGGTGGGAGTCCTGGTGACCGAGGCGGCCCGGAGTCTTGGCGGCCAGCTGGTGAATGGGAAGGGGGAGCGGTTCATCAACGAGCTGGAGACCCGCGATGCCTGCTCCGCCGCCATCATCCGGGAATGTGAGGAGGGAAACGGCGTCAGGACGCCGGCCGGCAAGGTGGGGGTCTGGCTCGACACTCCCCTCATCGAAGAGACCCAGGGAAAGGGATTCCTCAAGAGGCGCTTCCCCTCCATGTACCGGCATTTCATGCGGGTGAAGATCGATATCTCCAAACGCCCCCTCCTCACCTATCCCACCCTCCACTACCAGAACGGCGGCATTCTTATCGACGAGAAGGGGGAGACCACGGTGAGAAATCTCTTCACGGCAGGGGAGGCCGCAGGGGGAATCCATGGCCGGAACCGCGCCATGGGGAATTCGCTGCTGGACATCTTCGTATTCGGCCGCCGGGCGGGGCTGGCGGCGGCAAAGCGGAAGTACAGCGAGCCGGGGAACGTCACCCTCGGCCATGTCTATCGCTACTACGACCGGCTCAAGGCGCTGCGGATATCGAGCGTTGCCACCTCGCCGACCCTCTTTCCCGAGTTCATCGTGAGCAAGCTGTAGTCACTGTTCCTGAACAATCAGAAATAGGTTACTTGCAGCAGCGGCGCCTCAATCCCCCGGTCCGCTCCGGTGGTGTCGGAGATTTCGATAAGGCCGGGGGTGACGGGTCCCAGATCCTCCAGAATCCGCACCTGAAAGTCGGCCAGTCCCAGCCGTTGCGCTTCCACCATGAGTGACGTTACGTCAACCGACACGTGCTTGCCGACGCCGACGTCGGTTCGAGAAATCGGCGGCACGATGGTGGTGGAGGCGAGCGGCGGCAGGAGCGTGCGGTCGAAATAGGTGGCGCGCAAGGGCTGCTGGAACGATACGAGCTCGATCCGGATCGGTATGGTGCCGGTGGTCGGCTGGATGCTGTTAATGACTATATCGAGAAATGCCGAATCGATAACTGCGTTGGCCGGGACGCCATTGGTGCCCCCTAGGGGGAAGTGGAGAAATGCCCGGAATTCCGTGAGTGTCACGGGATCAATGCCGGCAAAGACGCTTTGCACGCCTGTGGTCATCCCCTGGGTGATCGCATACGTATTGGGAGCAGTCTGTTCGATGTCGCCGTCAAGGGCTGGGTCGCTGAGAATCTGGGAAACAAAGGTGGGAGGCGGAGTGCTGTGGCCATCGCCGCAGCCGGACATGGAGATGACGAGCCAGACCAATGTAATCGCAAGAAATACCCTTTTCATTGCTCCCTCCATTCTATCGCGCTGGTTCATACCCACGTTTAAGCTTCGCCATGCGTGCAGGGCCACACATCGAATACATTCATAAAATATCATAGGTCGAGCCGAGTACAAGCAAGGCAACGGCGGCTGTCGTTGGGGAAGGGTAGCGCGGAGAGGTGGCACGAAAAAGACTGGCCCGGTCCTGGATGTGGCAAAAAAGAAGGTTCACGGCGAAAACCGTGAACCTTTGTTGTTGGTGGAGCCACCGAACGGATTTGAACCGTTGACCTGCCGATTACGAATCGGCTGCACTACCCCTGTGCTACGGTGGCGAATGAGGAAAAAATAAATACCGTACTTTGTCTGTCAAGTCAACGGCTAATCGGCCGGTCAGTGGCCGGCGGCCCGCTGCTTTTCCATGGCGTCGTCCATGACCTTGTAGGCGCAGAACTCACCGCACATGGTGCAGGCGCCGTGCTCGGCAACGCCCGATTCGGCCCGCAGTCGCCGGGCTTTCTCCGGGTCGAGGGAGAGGTTGAACTGCCCTTCCCAGTCGAGCTTCTTGCGACATTTTGCCATGGCGATGTCCTTCTCCATGGCCCCCCTGACCCCCTTGGCGATGTCGGCGGCGTGGGCCGCGATGCGGGAGGCGATGACCCCTTCCCGGACGTCCTCGACGCTCGGCAGGCGCAGGTGCTCGCTGGGTGTCACGTAGCAGAGGAAGTCGGCGCCGGCCGAGGCGGCGATGGCCCCGCCGATGGCGCAGGTGATGTGGTCGTAGCCCGGCGCGATGTCGGTGACCAGGGGGCCGAGGACGTAGAAGGGTGCTCCGTGGCAGAGGCGCTTCTGGAGGAGGATGTTGGCCTCGATCTGGTTGAGGGGGACATGGCCCGGTCCCTCGATCATGACCTGGACGCCGGCGGCTTGGGCCCGCTGGGTCAGTTCACCCAGGATGATCAGTTCGTGGATCTGGGCCCGGTCGGTGGCGTCGGCCAGACAGCCGGGACGGAACCCGTCCCCTAGGGAGAGGGTCATGTCGTAGGCCTTGGTGATCTCTAGGAGCCGGTCGAAGTGCTCGAAGAGGGGGTTCTCGCAGTTGTTGTAGGCCATCCACTCCACGGTGAAGGCGCCGCCCCGGGAAACCACGTCCATGAGCCGTCCTTCGTTCTTCATCCGCTCAACGGTGGAGCGGGTCACGCCGCAGTGGACGGTGATGAAGTCGACCCCGTCCTCGGCGTGCTTGATGATCCCCTCGAAGATGTCGTCCACGGTCATGTCGACGATGGCCTTTTTCTTGGTGCGGACCGCGTCGAGGGCTGCCTGGTAGAGGGGGACCGAGCCGATGCAGGCGTTGGTCTCGGCGATGATTGCGCGGCGGATTTCGTCCACGGGGCCGCCGGTGGAGAGGTCCATGATGGCGTCGGCGCCGTGGCGGACCGCAACACGGGCCTTTTCCAGTTCCTTGGAGATGTCGGTGTCATCGGCCGAGGTGCCGATGTTGGCGTTCACCTTGGTGCGGAGCCCCTTTCCCACGGCCAGGGGGCGGCCATTGCCATGCTTGATGTTGTGACAGATGATGATGGTGCCGGCGGCGAGCCCCTCGCGGATGAACTCGGGGGAAACCCCCTCGGCCAGAGCGGCTTCCTTCATTTTGTCGGTGATGATTCCCTGGCGGGCGTATTCAAGCTGCGTCGTTGCCATGTGCTGATACTCCTTGGTTTGATTGAACGCTGAATTCGTGAGGCGAGGAAACCTGCCTCTGCTCAGAGCGCCCTCCTTCTGCCGCTCTAAGGCTCGTTACGCTACAGCCGATCAACTCACCCTGCGGGTTCGGACACGATCGGCTGTGGCCGCTCCATGTCGCCAAGAGCGGCGACGAAAGAGGGCACATTCGCTCCGTCAGGCTCCCTCGCCTCACGGATCTGGTTGGACAAAACGGTATTACCGGTCCCCGGTCCCCGGTCCCCGGTCCCCGACTTCAAGCGCGGCGAGGAGGTGGTTCACCGGCCCGTGCCCCCGGCCCAGGGGCTGGCCCAGGCGGATTGCGGCGGTGACGAACTCCTTGGCGCGGCCAACGGCCTCCCGGAGCGGCTCCCCCTGGGCCAGGTAGGTGGCGATGGCCGCGGCGTAGGTGCAGCCGGTTCCGTGGGTGTTCTTGCTGAGGATGCGGGGGGCGGTGAAACGGTGGAAGGCGGAGCCGTCGAAGAGGATGTCCACCGCATCACCGGCCACCAGATGCCCCCCCTTGACGAGGACGTTGCGGGCACCGAGACGGAAGAGGCGCCGGGCCGCCTCCTGCATCCCCTCTTCGTCGACGATGGTGAGCCCCGTGAGCCGTTCCGCCTCGGGGATGTTGGGGGTGAGGAGGTAGGTGCGGGGCATGAGGCGGTCCTTGAGGACGTTCACGGCTCCCCGGTCGATGAGGGGGGCGCCTCCCTTGGCGACCATGACCGGGTCCACCACCACGATCCGCTTCCGGTACTCGGTCAGCTTGTCGGCCACGGTGGCGATGATTTCGGCGGAGAAGAGCATGCCGGTCTTTACCGTGTCCACGGGGATGTCGGACAGAACCGCATCGAGCTGGTCGGCCACGAAGGAGGGGGGGACGCCGTGGATGCCGGAAACTCCGCGGGTATTCTGGGCGGTGAGGGCCGTGATGACCGATGAGCCGTAGCTCCCCAGCAGGGTCGCGGTCTTGAGGTCGGCCTGGATGCCGGCCCCGCCCCCCGAGTCACTTCCTGCAATGGTGAGCACAGCCCCCCGGGGATGTAGTGCGCGCCGGTTGAAGAGAAGGCCTAGCTCCGTCGCGGCCAGGAACGGGTCCGGATGGGCGAGAACCGCCGAGATGACCGCCAGGGCGTCGGCTCCGGCGTCGACCACCCGCGGGCCGTTGTCCCGGGTAATCCCGCCGATGGCGACAATGGGGATCATGATCCGGTTGCGGATGGCTGCGAGTCCCTCGGGCCCGGCCAGGTGCTCGATCTCTTTGCTGTTGGTGGGGAACATGGCGCCGAAGCCGATGTAGTCGGCCCCCGCCGCCTGGGCCGCCAGGGCTTCTTCCATGGTATGGGTGGAGACGCCGATGATTTTCCCCGGTCCCAGTTCGCGCCGGGCAATACGGGGGTCGCCGTCCTCCTGCCCCAGGTGGATGCCGTCGGACTTGAGCTGCAGCGCGAGATCCAGGTCGTCGTTGACGATAAAGATCACCCCCCGCCGGCTGCAGAGGTCCCGCAGTTCCTCACCCACGGCGTAGCGCTGGGCTCGGTCCTTTCCCTTGTTCCGGTACTGGATGATGCGGACCCCGCCATCGATTGCCGCCTCCACCCGCTCCGCAAGGCGGTCGCCGTGATCGGTGACCAGGTACACCCCCCGGATGGGGGAGTCCTGCTTGTCGCGGTTGACGACCAGCCGGAGATTGTGACCGTTGCTGCCCATGGTGATCTCCCAAACAAAAAAACCGTGACGATGGTCACGGTCCCAGAACTCAACGAGGTAAACGAGGTCTCTGGCCGCTTCCCTACGCCGGCATTACCCGGATCAGGTGGTAAGGGTTCGGGCGGTGCCCGTCTCAGTTCTCGAAGAACTCCCCCAGCAGGCTGTTTCGTGTAGACAAAGCTAACCGAATTTTCCCGTTAAGTCAATGGATTTAACCCGTTTGCCCCGGGAGGTTTTTGCCCTGAAGGGGGAGTGTATCCACGGTCAGGTTCATGCTTTACACCACCGGCGGGAAGTGGTAGGAAAAGGGGCATGGACAGTCGCCCCACCATTGCCGAAATCGATCTTGCCGCCCTGCGTCATAACTTCGAACAGGTGCAGCGCGCCGTTCCCGTCGGATGCGGGATTCTTGCCATCGTGAAGGCCGATGCCTACGGCCACGGCTTCATGGATATCTCCCGTGAGCTGGAATCTCTGGGGGTGACCGCCTTTGGCGTGGCGTTCCTGGCCGAGGGGATCCAGCTGCGCAAGAGCGGCATTGACCGGCCCGTCCTGATCCTCGGCGGGGTCTACCCGGGGCAGGAGCGCAAGTGCGTCGGCTTCAACCTCTCCACCGCCGTCTTTTCCCTGGAGCAGGCGCGGGTCCTGAACGACACCGCCGCCCATCTCTACCGCAAGGCGAAGATCCACGTGAAGATCGATACCGGCATGGGGCGGCTCGGGGTCGCCGCGGCCGAGGCCCCCGCCTTTTTCCGGGAACTGCGGGAGATGAAATCCCTGGAACTGGAGGGGATTATCTCCCACTTCGCCTCCGCCGACGAGCTGGACGAGGACGGCCGCCGCTTCTCGGACCGCCAGACCGCCACCTTTGCCCAGGCCGTGGCCGAGGCCCGGTCCCTGGGGCTCGATCCCCGCTATGTCCACATCGCCAACAGTGCCGCCGCTTTCGGTATGGACCTCCCCTTCTGCAATCTGGCCCGCCCCGGAATTGTCCTCTACGGGGCCCTTCCGTCGGGGGATTTCGAGGGGAAGCTGGCACTCCGGCCCATCATGCGGCTGCGGAGCACCGTGGCCATGCTCAAGTGGGTGGAGCCCGGCACCAGTATCAGCTACGCCCGCCGCTACACGGCCCCGGACCGGCGCCTTATCGCCAGTGTTCCCGTGGGGTACGCCGACGGCTACAACCGGGCCCTGACCAACCGGGGGGAGGTCCTGATCCGGGGCACGCGGGCCCCGGTGGTGGGGACCGTCTGCATGGACTGGATCATGATCGACGTGACCTCTGTCCCCGGCGTGACCGTGGGGGACGAGGTGACGCTCCTTGGCTGCGACCGCCAGGGAAACTGTGTGCGGGCCGAGGAACTGGCCGCCCGTGCCGGCACCATCCCCTACGAAATTTTCTGCGGCATCAGCAAGCGGGTGCCGCGGGTCTACCTGAACGCGACCCGGTGACTGTGATGATCAAGCTGACATCCCTCGTAAAAGCGGCCGGCTGAGCGGCCAAGCTGGGCCCGGCGGGCCTGGAAGACGCACTGAGTGGCATCCTGGGGAAGGGAGACGATCCGAACCTCCTCGTGGGGCCGGAGACCGCCGACGACGCGGGGGTCTACCGGATAGGGGAGGGGCTCGCCCTGGTGGATACGGTGGATATCATCACTCCTCTGGTGGATGACCCGTTCACCTTCGGCCGGATTGCGGCGGCCAACGCCCTCTCCGATGTCTACGCCATGGGGGGAAGGCCGGTGACCGCCATGAACCTGGCCTTCTTCCCGGCCTGCACCCTGCCGGGACAGATCCTGGCCGACATCATGGCCGGTGGCCTTGACGCGGTGCGGGAGGCGGGGGCCTGCCTCGTGGGGGGGCACACGGTGGAGGACCACGAGCTGAAGTACGGCCTCTCGGTCACCGGCCTCATCAGTCCCGGGCGGATCGTGCGCAACTGCACGGCCCGCCCCGGCGACCGGCTCATCCTCACCAAGCCCCTGGGGACGGGGATAGTATCCACAGCCATCAAGGCCGACATGGTTGCACCCGGCGTTGCCGACGAGGCGATCCGCTGGATGACGCTCCTGAACGCTTCGGCTGCGGGGCTCATGCTGGAATGCGAGGCTTCCGCCTGCACCGATGTCACCGGTTTCGGCCTTCTGGGGCACGCCTGCGAGATGGCCCGGGGAGCCGGCATGACCCTCGAAATTGCCCTTGACGCCGTTCCCGTCATGGGAGGGATCATGGATCTGGTGGCCGACGGCCTCGTTCCGGCCGGCTGCTACCGCAACCGTGATCACTATACCCCCTTAGTCTCCGTTTCCGCCGGAGCGGGAGACCGGCTCATCCCCCTCTTCGACCCCCAGACCTCCGGGGGGCTCCTCATCACCCTTTCGCCGAAATCCGCCGACTCCTTCCTCTCCATGGCCCGGGACCGGGGGTTCTTTGCCGTCGCCGTGGGTGGGGTTCTCCCTCCCCGGGAGCATGCCGTTGTCATCGACTGATCGGCTTGCCATTGCCGTTGACCTTGGCACCACGACCCTGGCTGCCTCCCTTCTCGATACGGCCACCGGCGAGCGGTTGGCCGTTGCCGGCAGCCTGAACCCCCAGCGTGAATTCGGTGGCGATGTCATTGCGCGCCTCGATGCTGCCTGCCGTTCCGAAGAGGCCCGACACCGGATGGCGGAGTTGGTCCGCGGGGCGATTGGCCGCCTGGCGGGGGAGCTTCTGGAGAGCGTCGGGAGATCTCCGGAGCACCTCGTCACTATGGCGGTGGCCGGCAATCCCGCCATGGAGCATCTTCTGCTGGACCTTCCGGTTGATGCCCTCGCGTTCCCCCCGTACCGTCCCCTCTTCACCGCCGGCAAAACCGTTCCCGCTGCCGGGCTCGGCTGGGACCTTCCGGCGGAAGTTTTCCTCTTTCCCCTCCCCGGCGGCTTTGTCGGCGGCGATACCGTGGCGTTCCTCCATGGTGTCCCCGGTCCCCCGTCCCCGGTCCCCGGTCCCCGCCTCTACCTCGATCTGGGAACCAACGGCGAGATGGCCCTGGCGGCCGGCGGAAAGCTCCTTGCCACCTCAGCCGCTGCTGGGCCCGCCTTCGAGGGGGGGAACTTGGCATGCGGCATGGCGGCGCTTCCCGGCGCCATCAGCGGGGTGGCTCTTGAAGGGGATCGCCTCTTTCTCACCACCGTCGGGGGGAAGCCGGCCTCGGGCATCTGCGGTTCAGGTGTCATCGCAACGATTGCACTCCTTCTGGAGCAGGGGATCATCGACACAACGGGGCGACTCCTGCCGCCGGAGGAGATCCCGTCGAGCATCGGCAACCGGGTTACGACCATGGGGGATGAGCGGGCCTTCGTGCTCCATCGGGACGCCACGAGGGCGGTCTGGATCTCCCAGGAGGACATCCGCCAGGTCCAACTGGCCAAGGGGGCGATCCGGGCCGGGATGGAGGTCCTCTTCGACCGGGCGGACATCGGGAGCGGGGGGGTGGCGAGCGTGGTTCTGACCGGTTCCTTCGGCGCCGTTCTCGACCCGCATAGCCTAAAAAGCCTTGGAGTCTTCACGGAAAACATGGTACAAACGACGAGTTTCGTCCGGGAAGGGGCGCTTCGCGGCGTTGAGCACGCGCTCCTTACCTCCGGGGGGCTTGCGGCGGTTGACCATCTTGCCGGAACGATCCGCGTCATACCACTTTCCGGCACCCCCGCCTTCGAGAAGCACTTTCTGCAGCATATCAACTTCCCGCATACAATCTGACAAACCCAATCTATTCTTTTCAAGGAGTGACCCATGGCAAAGATTACCCGTGCGCTTATCAGCCTTTCCGACAAGACCGGCATCGTAGAGTTCGCCAAGGAACTGGCCGGCTACGACGTCGAGATCCTCTCCACCGGCGGCACCGCAAAGCTCCTGCGGGATGCCGGCTTGGCGGTGAAGGACGTGTCCGAGCATACCGGCTTCCCCGAGATGCTCGACGGTAGGGTGAAGACCCTCCACCCGAAGGTCCATGGGGGACTCCTGGGGATGCGGTCCAATCCGGAGCACGTGGCTACCATGAAGGAACATGGCATCCTCCCCATCGACATGGTGGTGGTGAACCTCTACCCCTTCGAGGCCACTGTGGCCAACCCCGCTTGCACCCTTGAGGACGCCATCGAGAACATCGACATAGGCGGCCCCACCATGCTCCGCTCCGCGGCCAAGAACAACGCCGACGTGACGGTCATCGTGGATCCGGCTGACTACCGGACGGTCCTTGACGAGATGCGGGCATCGGGCGGCTCCGTTGCCAAGGAAACCAACTTCCGCCTGGCGGTGAAGGTCTACCAGCACACCGCCGCCTACGACGGCGCCATCTCCAACTGGCTCGGTGCCCGGACCGGCGAGGGGGTCGCCGCCTATTCCGACACCATTACCCTCCAGTTCAAGAAGGCCCAGGAGATGCGCTACGGCGAAAACCCCCACCAGTCGGCCGCCTTCTACGTGGAGCGACAGGTGCAGGAGGCGTCGGTGGCCACGGCCCGCCAGCTCCAGGGGAAGGAGCTCTCCTATAACAACATCGGCGACACCGACGCGGCCCTGGAGTGCGTGAAACAGTTCAGCGAAGGGCCCGCCTGCGTCATCGTCAAGCACGCGAACCCCTGCGGCGTGGCCATCGGAAAAAACCTCCTGGAGGCCTACGACCGGGCCTACGCCACCGACCCCGAATCGGCCTTCGGCGGCATCATCGCCTTCAACGGCGAGCTGGATGCCGAGACGGCCAAGGCCATCTGCGACCGCCAGTTCGTGGAGGTGATCATCGCCCCGGCGGTTTCCCAAGCGGCCGTGGAGGTGGTGGCGGCCAAGAAGAACGTCCGGCTCCTGGAGTGCGGCATATGGCCGGCCCAGCCGGCGCAGCGCCTCGATTTCAAGCGGGTGAACGGCGGACTCCTGGTTCAGGACACGGATCTCTCCCTCTCGGCCGAGCTGAAGGTGGTGTCGAAGCGCCAGCCCACGGCGCAGGAGATGATCGACCTCCAGTTCGCCTGGCGGGTGGCCAAGTTCGTGAAGTCCAACGCCATCGTCTACGGCAAGGACGGCATGACCATCGGCGTGGGGGCCGGCCAGATGAGCCGGGTCAACTCGGCCCGTATCGCCGCCATCAAGGCGGAGCACGCGGGGCTCCAGGTGCAGGGGGCGGTCATGGCCTCCGATGCCTTCTTCCCCTTCCGCGACGGCATCGACAATGCCGCCGCCGTGGGGATCACGGCGGTCATCCAGCCCGGGGGAAGCATGCGCGACGCCGAGGTGATCGCCGCCGCCGACGAGCACGGCATGGCCATGGTATTCACGGGGATGAGACATTTCAGGCACTAAGACGAATATTACGAAAATCCACCACGGAGATTTTTTATGAAAGTACTCGTTGTCGGCGGCGGCGGGCGGGAGCACGCCCTTGTCTGGAAGATTGCCCAGTCCCCCCTGGTTGAAAAGGTCTACTGTGCCCCGGGTAACCCCGGCATCGGTGCCCTTGCCGAGAATGTCCCCCTGGCGGTGGACGACCTCCCCGGCCTCCTGGCCTTTGCCAAGGGAAAGGAAATCGGCCTTACGGTGGTGGGGCCGGAGTTGCCGCTCTCCCTCGGCATTGTCGATCTCTTTGAGGAGCATGGCCTTCTGGTCTTTGGCGCCCGGAGGAACGCGGCCATCATCGAGGCGAGCAAGGCGTTCTCCAAGGATCTCATGAAAAAGTACGGCGTCCCCACGGCCGCCTATGACGTCTTCACCGAGGTGGACCCGGCTGTCGCCTTCATCGACAAGGTCGGGGTTCCCATCGTCATCAAGGCCGACGGCCTGGCCGCAGGCAAGGGGGTCATCATCGCCCAGAGCCGCGACGAGGCAGTGGCAACGGTGAACGATATGCTCTCCGGCAACGCCTTCGGCTCGGCCGGCTCCCGGGTGGTGATCGAGGAGTTCCTCGTGGGAGAGGAGGCGTCGTTCCTCGCCTTCACCGACGGGAAGACTATCATTCCCCTGGCCAGCGCCCAGGACCACAAGGCGGTCTTCGACGGCGACCAGGGACCCAACACCGGGGGGATGGGGGCCTATTCCCCCGCGCCGGTGGTTACCCAAGCCATCCACGACTTCGCCATGGCCGAGGTGATGCGCCGGACCGTGGACGGTATGGCCGCTGAGGGGCGCCCCTACCGGGGGGTCCTCTATGCGGGGCTTATGATCAACGGCAGCGACGTGAAGGTTCTGGAGTTCAACGCCCGTTTCGGCGACCCCGAGTGCCAGCCGCTTCTCATGCGGATGAAGTCGGACATCGTGCCGGTGCTCCTCGGCGTGGCCAGGGGGGACCTGTCTGGGGTTGCCATCGAGTGGCACGACAAGGCGGCCGTCTGCGTTGTCATGGCAGCCGGGGGATATCCCGCCGACTACCGGAAGGGGGACGAGATCCGCGGGCTCGACGAGGCTGCCGCCATCGATGACCTCTACGTCTTCCACGCCGGCACTGCTGCCGGGGACGGGAAGATTGTCACTGCCGGAGGGCGGGTGTTGGGGGTTACCGGCCTCGGCGCCACCGTGAGGGACGCCATCGATCGGGCCTACCAGGGGGTCGGGAAGATCTGCTGGGAAGGGGTCCATTTCAGGAAGGATATCGGGGCAAAGGCGCTGAAGCGGTAACCGGCGCACGGAATCGAGACTGCATACACAAGGGGTACGTATGGGTAATCCACAGGTTCTTATTGTCATGGGGAGCGATTCGGACCTCTCTATCATGGAGGAGGCCGCGAAGGTTCTCGACGAGTTCGGTGTGGCGTGGGAGATGCGCGTCGCCTCGGCCCACCGTTCGCCGAAGAAGGCTGCGGCACTGGCTGCAGGCGCTGCGGGAAGGGGGGTCAAGGCGATCATCGCTGGTGCCGGCATGGCTGCCCACCTGGCAGGGGTCATCGCCGCCGATACCGTTCTGCCGGTGATCGCCGTGCCGATCCCCGGCGGAGCCCTTAACGGCGTTGATGCCCTCTACGCCATGGTCCAGATGCCGGGCGGAATTCCCGTGGCCACCATGGCCATCGGCAAGGCTGGGGCCAAAAACGCAGGACTTCTTGCGGTACAGATCATTGCCCTCAGCGACCCGGCGCTCACCGCGGAGCTTATTGCCCACAAGCAGGCCATGGCTGATGAGGTGGAGGCGAAAGACAGCGCTCTCCAGGAGCGATTGCACAGATCCTAACCTGTTGTGTTGATTGTGTGTAATTCAATCGGAATGAACAACTTTTTGACTTGCAGGGTTACTCTTGACAAACAAAATTGCTCGGGTATAAGTTTCTGACGGTTTTTTACCAAACGCTTCAAGCAAAAGGGGGTACAACAATGAAAAGAATCATCGCATCTCTTGCCCTGTCCGTCTTCTGCGCCGGCCTTGCCTTCGCCGCTGACGAGCTTACCTTCAAGGCAAAGAACGGTGACGTCAAGTTCCCGCACAAAAAGCACCAGCAAGTGGTGGGCAACTGCAAGAAGTGCCACGAGAAGGGCCCGGGCAAGATCGAGGGCTTTGGCAAGGATTGGGCTCACAAGACTTGCAAAGGCTGCCACGAAGAAATGAAGAAGGGCCCGACCAAGTGCGGCGATTGCCACAAGAAGTAATGGTGTAGCAATCCGACAGAGCATGCGGTAGTGGAAGAGGGGATAACAGGCGCCTGTTATCCCCTCTTCTGTTTATTGACTGGTTTTGTATGAGAAAAAATTAAATATTTGTTTTTTGACGCGAACTTTGCTTATAATGAGTCCCGTCCGCGAGGACATTTTTTTTGACTAAATCCATAGGAACCTGGGAGCGTTACGTTGACAACCAGCAATCGCGGCTTTTTGGAAACCCTCTGGGATTTCTTCTGCTCTCTCAAGCTTGCCATATCCCTTCTTATCCTGTTGGCAGCCACATCGATCATCGGCACGATCATCCCCCAAGGGCCTCCCCCCCCCGAGTATCTTCAGACGATCAGCGAGGGGAAACACAAGTTCTACCAGGCACTCGGCTTTTTCGACATGTACCACTCCTGGTGGTTCATCCTCCTTCTCTATCTCTTTACGGTCAATATTGTTGCCTGTTCCATCAAGCGTCTGCCGCGGGTCTGGAAGGCCATTTCCGAGCCTACCCTGGTCATGGATGACAAATTTGAAAAAACACTGAGCCTGACCCACGACTTCAAGATGAATGGCGATGCAGCATCGCTTCGGGACAAGATGGTAGCCTTCCTCAAGGGTGAATTTGCCGCACCGGTGGTGACCGAGCGGGACGGAGAGTACCACCTCTTCGCCCAAAAGACTCCCTACAGCCGGCTTGGGGTCTATGTGGTCCACCTGAGCATTATCGTCATCTTTATTGGTGCCCTCATCGGCTCATTCTTCGGGTACAAGGCCTACGTCGAAATCGCCGAGGGTACCAGCACGTCGGTCGTTCACAACCGTGCGGACATGAAGCCGATTGATCTCGGCTTCACCGTCCGGTGCGATAAATTCACGGTTTCATACTACGATACCGGCGCTCCGAAGGAGTTCAAGAGCCTCCTGACCGTCATCGACGGCGGCAAGGTGGTGTTCGACAAGCGGCCGGTCATCGTCAACGATCCGCTTACCTACAAGGGGATTACCTTCTACCAGGCGAGCTACAGGCCGGCCGAGGGGGCGGGGCTCTACTTCTTCACGGTACGTGAACGCAAAGGTGGCGCGCCGGCAAAGATTTCGATCCAGCAGGGTGAGCGGAAAGTCCTTTCCGACGGCTCAACCATGCAGGTTCTCGAAGTTGCCCAGGAGGTGAGCAAGTTCATTCCCCAGTTCCAGGGACCGGCCGCGAGAATCGAAGTGACCCCCAAGGGAGGCGGCGCCCCCCAGGTCTTCATTGTCTTTCAAAATTACCCCGAGTTCGATGCCCAACGTGGCGGCGATCTGATCTTCAGTTATGACGGCTCCGAAGAAAAGATGTTTACCGGGCTCCAGGTGGCCAAAGATCCTGGGGTGTGGGTCGTCTGGGCCGGTTGTTTCCTCATGGTTGCCGGCTGCTGCATGGCGTTCTTCATGTCCCACAGGCGTATCTGGATTCGGGTGCGCAAGGGGGAGGTCACCCTTGGCGGCAGCGCTAACAAGAACCAACCGGGCTTCCAGCTTGCTTTTGACGCGCTGGTCGACAAACTGAAACAACAGTAACAGGGCGGAGGACCATTCAATGACCAGTTCCATGCTGTTCAATATCGCAACTTTTTCCTACCTGGTATCAATGCTCGCCTTCTTCACATTTCTGGCGGTGAAGAGCAAGCACGTGGGACTTGCCGGAAGCCTTGCGGCATACTTTGGCTTCATCGTCCACTCCGCCGCGATTCTATTTCGCTGGAAGGAGTCCTATGACATCGGGATGGGCCATGCCCCCCTCTCGAACCTCTACGAGTCGGTCGTCTTTTTCGCCTGGACCATCATCCTTATCTTCGGAATTATTGATCTCAAGTACAAATACCGGGTCGTGGGCGCCTTCGTGGTTCCCTTCGCGCTCCTCGGGATGGCCTGGGCCCAGTTGGGGATGGACAGCGGCATCCAGCCGCTGGTGCCGGCGCTGCAGAGCAACTGGCTCCTCTACCACGTCATCACCTGCTTCCTGGGGTATGCCGCTTTCGCGGTGGCCTGCGGCATCTCCATCATGTACCTGATCAAGGCGGGCAAGGATGAGTCGGCGGGGAGCACCCAGTCCGGCGGAATAATCGCCATGTTTCCCTCCATCAAGATTCTCGATGACCTTAACTATAAGGCGATCATCATCGGCTTTCCGCTCCTTACGCTCGGCATCATAACCGGCGCCGCCTGGGCCAACTACGCCTGGGGTACCTACTGGAGCTGGGACCCGAAGGAAACCTGGTCCCTCATCGTCTGGTTCATCTACGCTGCCTTCCTCCATGCCCGCTTCACCCGCGGGTGGGTCGGCAAGAAGGCGGCCATCCTTTCCATTGTCGGATTTGCCGCAACAATTTTCTGCTATCTCGGGGTTAACCTTTTCCTTTCCGGGCTCCACAGCTACGGTGGAGGAGGGTAGCCTTCTCAAAGGGAATCACCTCTCCATGCCCGGCCTGCGATATTTCACAGGCCGGGTTTTTTGTGTCGCGCCTCGGGACGGCAGCCATTTTGCATTAAGAGCTACGGCGGGGTGTGGCCCACGTAAACTCCAATGGCACATCCCCTAAATTACTCCCCGGAGCCAAGCATTCGTCCCATGACAGCATCCTCCCTCTTTCTTTCCGTGAGCGCGGCCGCATTCTGGCTGCTGTTGACGGGCGGCGTTGCTGCTGCCACTTCTCTGCCCGGAGTGCCTGACGGCTGCGGTACCCGCTGCCATAAGAGCAAGGTGCGGGAGGCTTTTGTGCATGGCCCCGTGGGGTCCGACGACTGTATCTCCTGCCATAACCCCACCGGCCTGGAGCATCCGAAACAGCGCGGGGCGTTTCGGCTTGTTGCCGAGGGGGCGAAGCTGTGCTCCGTCTGCCACGAAGGAAAGGCGGACAAGAAGGTGGTTCACCCGCCTGTAGCCAAGGGGGCATGTCTCGATTGCCACGATGTGCACCAGTCCCCCTACCGGATGCAGCTCAAGGCGGACGGGGCAGCACTTTGCTTCGGCTGCCATGATGCGGAAAAATTCAAGGCATCGCATCGGCATGCGCCGGTGGCTGAGGGCTCATGCCTCGGGTGCCACGATCCTCATCAGTCCGATAATCGTGCGCTCCTCAAGGGGAGTGGCGCCGGGCTCTGTTTTATCTGCCATGACAAAAAAATGGCGGAGGGGGTGTCAATTCATGGTCCGGTAGCCGAAGGCGGGTGTACCGACTGCCACGCCCCTCACGGTTCGCCCTTTTACAAGATTCTGAAAAACGCTTTTCCCGAACAGTTCTACCTCCCCTATGCCCAGGAAAACTTCGCCCTCTGCTTCGACTGTCACACAAAGGATCTTGCCCAGGACAAGCGCACCGATACCATCACCGGATTCCGTAACGGCGATCGCAACCTGCACAATCTTCACATCAACAAGCCCGACAAAGGACGTTCGTGCAAGACCTGCCACGATCCCCATGCGGCATTGCAGCCGCGGCTCATCAAGGAGAGGATTCCCGGTTTCGGCACGTGGGAGATTCCCATCCGTTATACGAAAACCGACACCGGGGGCACCTGTGTGGCAGGGTGTCACAAGCCCAAGTCATACGACCGGCTTCGGGCAGTGAGAAATCCCTAGATGGAGGAACCATGTCCCGGAGAGGGATAACAGGAGTCGTGACAGCGGTGTTTCTCGGGTGGGCAGCCGTGGCGTTCGGGGGGGTCTCCTTTATCTATCCCGCGCCGAATGCCTGGGTCGAGCACTCCGATCATCTGATTCTCAAGCTGAACAGTACCGAGGTCACCGGCGTCCGGATCGGGGTGAACGGGCTTGTCAGCGATCTCCTCGTGGTCGGCTCGCCGGAGTATCGGCGGACTTTCCAGGATTTCCTTATTGTGCAGCCGGTGTGGGACCGTGGCCGCAACGAAGTGACGGTGGAAACCTTTATCGGCAACAACCGCGCGGAAACGGCCCAGGCCTCGGTTTACTTCGCTCCTGGCGCCAAAGCGTCCGATATTCCCCCGGAATTCAAGGCGAATTCGTTTCACCAGCCGGATTTGGAGGCCCGGTGCGTCGGATGTCACGACATGGCCCCCTCATCCGACAAGTCCTTGAGTACCCTGGCCAAGGAAAACCCCTGCATCGGCTGCCACCGGAAAATGCTCGACGTGAAATTCGTCCATGGCCCCGCCGGCACTTACTCCTGCGGTTATTGCCACAAGGAAAAGGCGACGCCCAAGTACGTGGTGACCAAGCGGGAGGCGGCCCTGTGCAACGAGTGCCACGGCGACAAGGCCGCCGAGTTCGCCAAGCGGAAGTATATCCACGGCCCCATTGCCGGCGGGATGTGCGAGGTCTGCCACGATTCCCATGGCAGCGCCAATTATGGGCAGCTCAAGGCTCCCATCAACGAGCTCTGCCTGTCGTGCCACGAGTCCATCAAGAAGACTCCCCACGTGGTGCGCACCACCACCGGCGCGGGGCATCCGGTGAGCGGTGCCAAGGATCCGTCGGCCCCCAAGACCGGCCGGGAGATGTCGTGCATCTCATGCCACAACCCCCATGCGGGCGATGCGCGGTATTTCTTCGTCAATAACTCCGAGGACCGGTTGCTGCTCTGCCAGATGTGTCATAATAAGTGAGGCCGGGACTGGGGATTGGGGACCAGGGACCGGGAAAGCCAGTACTACTCAGTAAATCTCATGGAGTGAGGGGAAAATATGAAAACAATACGAATCATCGGTAGATTTGTTGTGCTGGCGGCCATGGCGGCGCTCTTTGCCGGGTGTGCCGGGCAGCAGGTGAAGAGTGAGCAGCGCTTTTTCTGGCCGCCTCTGCCCGAGCGGCCCCGGATCGAGTGGCTGAATGCCTACAGCAGTCAGAACGATTTTCCGAAGAGTGCCACTGAGAAGTTCTTGACGACTATTATTGGTGAAGAAGAAGGGATATCACTCTCAAAGCCGATCACCGTCCGTTCCGATGGCCGGGGCAAGGTCTACGTGGGTGACCCTGGGGCGCCGGGAGTCTATGTGTTCGATTTTGTAAACAATATCATGCGACCCTTTGGCAAGGCCGAGGCCGAGGCACGCATTGAGCAGCCGGTCGGAATTGCCATCGACGAAAACGGACGTATTTATGTCTCCGACACGAAGAAGGCTGCCATCATGGTGTTCCATCAGGATGAAACCCCGGCAGCGCTTATCAATTTGAAGGGAACGGTCGAAAAGATAGGGGACATTGCCTATGACCGGGTCGGGAAACACCTCCTGGCGTTGGACGTGCGCGGGCATAAGGTGCTGGTGTTGTCCCTGAGAGGAGAGCTTCTTTCAAGCTTCGGCTCCCGCGGCACCAAGGCCGGGGAATTCAACTTCCCCAGCGCGCTGGCCGTTAACAACAAAGGCGAGATCATCGTGGCGGATGCCATGAATGCGCGCATCGAGATCTTTTCCGGCGATGGCAAATTTCTCAGGATGTTCGGCCAGCGGGGGGATTCGCCCGGGACCCTGCAACTGATCAAGGGGGTTGCGGTTGATTCCGACGACAACATCTACGTAACCGACGGCAAGGGGCATAAGTTCGAGATCTTCAGCACCACGGGCGATTATCTGCTGACGGTTGGGGGGGCCTTCTCGGCGCTTACCACCGGCAAGACCGCGCCCGGCGGATTTGTCATACCCCAGGGGATCGACATCGACAAGGACAACATGATTTATGTGGTTGATCAACTCAACCGCCGCTTTCAGGTATTCCGCTATATTTCCGATTCCTATCTGAAGGCGAATCCCATCCCCGGCTACACCCCTTCTCCCTGATGGCGGAAGCGGCCCTCCACCAGGTTTCTCTGGATGGAGGGCCGCATCGTGCCGCTCAAATCTCTCTTCTCCACCTTTCCAGCCTGCCGGATCCTGTGTCTCCATTCCATACCTGCTGTCGTCTTTCGCCAAACTTCCACGTCTCGGTGTCCGCCTCATCTCCGTAAATTTTACGCGAAATAGCTGAACAGGGGCCATCTGATTGACTGTTTCGGGGGAAGGTTTTGTCCGCAATCGTGGGGCGGTCAAGAAAAGGGTAAGTGCGGGAATCCCGGGCGTGGGGCTCGCAGATGGTGTATTTCAGACACTGGATGCGGTCGCCGGGGTGCGAAGGGTTCTTGTTGGAGCTTGTCGACGTTTCAGTGCTGAGGTTGGCATTGTTGTTGCTGTGGTTGTGGTAACACAAGAGATCCGTCGGGATACGGACAGCAGAGGATAGTGCTCGACAACCCACAATAACGAGGAGGAAGGAACAATGAAACGAAGGATTCTTATGGCAATGGCAGCGCTCGCACTGATGGGGATGGCTTCGTCCTCGGGTGCGGCACCCTCTGGATCGGTAAAAGGGATTAAGGGATCACCGCATGACCTGAGTTTTACCACTCCCGGTGCGAACCAGACCGACCAGGTCTGCGTCTTCTGCCATACCCCCCACAATGCGGTCCAGGCGGTCCCCCTGTGGAACCGTAACGCGTCGACAAACACCGCCGGCAGCTTCCAACTCTACACCTCATCCCAGACCTTTGACATGAAGCCGAATCCCTCCCGTAACGGATTCACCTCCGACAGTATCTCCCTCTTCTGCATGAGCTGCCATGACGGCAGCGCACTTGGCGGCAGCATGATCGGCGCCGAGCCGGCGGGGGTTACCAATGCTGCGCTTATACCGAATTTCGGTGCATCTCCGACTGCTGCGACGGGCATAGGTGCCAAAAGCACAAACTTCAGTACCGACCTGACCAAGTCGCATCCGGTCAACTTCGTGTACGATTCGACCAAGGACGCCGGTATCGTTGCCAACGCCACGCTACTTGCCGGTAAAAAATTCCCCCTGTTTAAGGCACTCGGCGTGGCCAATAACCTGGAGTGCGCCTCGTGCCATGCGGTCCATGGGCAGACAAACACTACCTATAACTATCCCAAGTTCCTCCGTTCCACCATGGCAGGGAGCGCCCTCTGCCTCGGGTGCCATATCAAGTAGGTTGTGACGAGCCGATGGAGAAGGCAAGCCCGTCTCCATCGGTTCTGTCAAACGGTCGTTTCCGGCCCGGCGTCCCCTCAGTGCCGGGCCGTTTTCCCCCTTGTCCCCGTTTCGGTGCCTGGTAGAGTCATGATTCGTCGCTCGCTCCTCATAACGTTTCTGCTGATGTCTGCGGTGCTGCTGCAGGCGTCCCGCGCGTCGGCGCGGCTGCGGGGCGATATCGAGCTGAACTATGTCTCCTACGAGGCGCAGGAAAAGGGGACGACGGTAACCGACGCCCATACCTTCAGCCAGCGCTATTCAGTGCTGTACGAAAAGAGCGGCGAACTGTACAGCGACCGCTTCGGTTTTTACAACGGCGCCCTCGGCTACGAGTGGGCCTCCTTCGATTCACGGGTCTACACCGCGGCGGACAGCGCCACGTGGAAACCTTCGACGAGCGCCGGCAAGATCCTGTTCAACGGTGAACTGGTGCTGGATCCGGCCGAGCTTCCCCTGAAGCTCAAGGTTTACTCCCGCGACATGACCACCTCGACGTTCACCATGGATTCTCTGCTGACCGAGGGGAGGAGTGGGCGGATTTTCGAGCCGAACATCATTACCTCACTGAACGGCACCGGGACCAACACCCTCACCGGGGCAACGATGGTATTGGGTGTCAAAAACGGCCTCACCAACGGCTATAACGCCATTTTTCGTCACATCCCCATGGTGCTCCTGGATTATCGGGATGAGCGGCACGAGGATTCGAGAAGCATCACGCCGGTCGACACCCGGTTGCGCAAGCTTGCCTTTGTCAGCCTCAACAAGCGCGACAACTGGTTCCACTACCGGACCACCCGCTTCGATGACTACATCAACCCGGGCCAGAGCTACCAGGAGAGCCAGGTGCAGTTGGGGACCGTGGACCACACGCTCCAGCGCCGCTGGATCGACCTCACCAACTGGCTCAAGATCTCCACTGATTTCCAGTACACCAAGCGGTCTGCCAGTCATAACGATGCCTATGACGTGAACTTTTTTGCCATGGCCCAGCGCAAGAACTGGGACGCCAGGAGTTTTCTCTCCTTCTCCCGGGAGCGCGAGGGCAACGAGATCCGTCTGGAGAGAAACATCCCCCTCTACCTGTCGGGGGCGTTCGGCATGGATTCCAGCTGGAATGCGTCGGTTACCCGGCGCGACCGCGAGGTAAAGCAGAACCGCCTGACAACGACGATCGACAACAACACCAGTGCCATGTTCCGGCTGGAGAGCTTCAAACGGTCTCCCTTTACCCTTTCCCAACGGTATACGGTCGAGGATGCCGAATCCAACGGGACAAAGACCCTGGGACTGGAAGCCCTGCTGGAGACCATGAGCACAAGACGCTTTTCCGACCAATTTACCGTGGGGGGGGGCTACAATATCCGCTATCTCGGTTCCGAGAGGGAGGGAGCGTCCAGCTATCTCTTCCAGAACGCCAGGGGAAGGCTCGGTTACCGGGTAAACCCGCAACTGACCTTGAACCTCGATGAATCCGTGACCGCGGTGCGGGGCAACAGCGCGGCACTGGCTGACAGCTACTCAATCACTACCCAGACCAACTTCGGCAACTCAAACGATGTGTTCCGCCGTGAGGAGCAGCCCAATGACTATTACCGCTCCGTCACCACTGCCGGCCTCTCCTGGCTCCCGCTTTCGCGGTTAACCGTCTCCCTGACTGCCACCGAAGATGTTCTCGTGAGTTCACAGGCCACTACGGACTACCTGACCACGGTGAACAACCGGGTTGACTACACCCTTGACAACCTGCGCTTGAACATGGAAAATCGCGTCTCTCTGCGCAGCAATGCCGATGGCCGCTCAACCGATCTGCAGCACACCGGCAGTGCCCAGTATACGCCGAACCGCTCCCTTGACGCCCTGGTGCGCTATATGATTTACAAACGGGACGAAAAGGGAAACAACTCCACCTATGTGGATCTGATGCAGAGGCTTACCTATTCGTTTTATCAGTTGGGCGGCCAGCAGCGTAAACTTCTGGAGCTGACCGAAGAGTTCACCATATCCCAGAGCGACACGATTTCGTCAACGTCAACGACCACGGGGAGGAAGCGCTTCCTGCTCGGCGCCCGGTATTATCCGCTCCGAAACCTGTACCTTGGCGGCAATGTCGCTTATTCGCTCTTGCTGCCAAGAAACGCCCCTGAATTCATCTACAACGGTTATGTGGGGCTCAATTTCCGCAAGTTTCAGTTCAATATCGACTACAGTTACGGAAAACGCAAGGATGATGAACGGGTCGAGAAGCGCCTGATGGCCTCCATGAAAAAGTCGTTCTAACCGGCTGCCGGACAGACCATTTCGCATCAAACGTCATGACCGGGATCTCCCGGTTTTTGTGTTTTTCAAGGCATTCAAGGATGAATGATAATCAGCCGGTTTCGATCATAATTCCCGTCCGCCCGGGGGGCGAGGTTCGGGCCATGGAGCGGCTCCGCACGGTTAACTACCCGGCCGGGAGCATTGAGGTGCTCGTCGCCGAAGGGTGTTCGCCGAGCCGCCAGCGGAACCGGGCAGCTGCCATGGCCAAGGGGAAGCTGGTATATTTCCTCGATGACGACTCGCTGGTTGATCCCGCCTTTTTGCAGCGTGCGGCCGAGCGCTTCGTTGAGCCGCGTGTGGCGGCAGTGGGGGGACCGTCCCTTACTCCGGCAACCGACACCTTCTTCCAGCGGGCTGTGGGGCTCGTTATTTCCTCTCCCTTCGGTGGCGGCGGGGCGCGCAACCGCTACCGCCGGACCGGCGCCGCACGTCCCTCAAGCGAGCGGGAGCTGATCCTCTGCAATCTGGCCTTCCGCCGGGAACTCTTCCTTGCCTTTGGAGGGCTCGATGAACGCCTCTACCCGAACGAAGAAAACGAGCTTATGGATCGCCTCCTGACCGATGGATGGCTCTTGGTCCACGACCCGGACCTGGCGATTTATCGGAGCCAGCGGCCAAGCTTTCGGGCTTTTATGCGCCAGTTTTTCGGCTACGGGACCGGGCGGGGAGAGCAGACGCGCATTGCCGGCCTCCGCCACGGGATCGATTTCGCGCCGGCGTTTTTTCTCGCCTATCTTCTGCTGCTCCCCTGGGCACCGACGCTGTTGTGGTTTATCCCCTTGATCTGTTACGGCGCGTTACTTATTGCAGCTGCCGTTGCCGCAGCATGGCAGGGAAGGGCTCCGGCTGCAATCCCTTTGCTGTTTATACTCTTTCCAACCCTCCATCTGTCGTACGGGGCGGGGTTGCTTAAGGGGGTGCTCCGACCCCGTTTCGCACAGTCTCAGACAGAGCCGCCGGCGGTGGCGGTGCGGGTGATTAAGGAGTTGGGGATGCCGTGGGCTGCCGCCGGCGTTGCGCGCGCCGACAATGACGGACGGTTGACGCCGTGACCGGGTGTTTGACAGGGATCAGGAAGAGAACGGTCCTGCTGTTCTTCCTTGCGACGACCGTGGTGGTGTACGGGAATACCTTTCTCAACGACTGGACCTATGACGATGTGCCGGTCATTGTGCAAAACCCCGACGCCCATTCCCTTAAAGGCTTTGTTGAGAATAGCCGCCCCGGTCGTCCCCTGCGGGAACTGACCTATATCCCGGAGTATCACCTGTTCGGTGAAAAGCCGGCGGGGTACCGGGTTCAGCAGCTCGCCTGGCACGGGATGAACGGTTTTCTTCTGGTGCTGGTCTTTGGACTGCTCGGGGTCGAACTCCCGTACGCCCTGTTGGGTGCTCTTTTCTTCCTCGTACACCCCCTCCAGTCCGAATCGGTTGCGAATCTTTCGCACCGCAAGGAACTCCTGGCGCTCTTCTTCTCCTTGGTCTCGCTCTTCGGGTATCTGAAGGCTGCCGCTTTGGCCGGTGGACGGCGGGTGGCGTTTATGGCCGTTGCCGTTGCAGGCTATGTCGTTGCGCTCCTTGCCAACGAGACGGCGATTACCCTTCCCCTGCTCGTCATTCTCGTGGAGCGTTACGGGATGCCACGGGAACGGCGAATTCTCCTCCGTCGTCCCCTGCTTCTTGCCGTGGCCGGAGCCATGGCCGCGGCGTATCTGCTGTACACGTTCCGAGGGTTCATCCGGCCCGAGCAGCTCTTGACCGTTTACTCCAAGAACAGTTTCATGGCTTCCCGAAGCTACCTTCCCCTTTTTATGGGGTCGATGACAGCATTCGGGTTCTATCTCTGGAAGATCGTCCTCCCCGTGGGGCTTGCCCCTGAATACACGTTCCGCCTGGCAGAGAGTTTCCTGCAACCGTGGGCGCTTCTTTCCGGCACACTCCTTGTCGTGCTGGTGACCGTGATGGTGCGGGCGGCCCGCCGCCTTCCCCTCCTGTCGCTGGGGATCGGCTGGTTTTTCGTGTTCTGGCTGCCGGTGTCAAACCTCTTGCCGGTTGCCTATTTGGCTGCCGACAGGTATATGTATCTCTGCCTTCCCGGTGTCGGCCTCGCCCTAGCCGTGCTGCTCCAGAGACTAAGAAGCCCGAAGGTTGAGGTAGGCTTTTGTGCCGTTTTGCTCGTCCTCGCCGTTCTCACCGCCATTCAGAACGGATACTGGCGCACCGAGCATACCCTCTGGCGCCATGCTGTCGCGGTGAATCCAGATTCGACCTGGGTTCAGGAGACGGTTGCCCTGAGCTATCTCCTGACGGACGAAACCGACAAGGCCGTTGCCCATGCACGGGAGGCAATACGGCTGAACCGCCTCAATACCCGAGCGTATCTGACGCTGGCAAAGGCGGAGGAACGTCGGGGCAATCTGGCTGAGGCGGTGAAAAACTACGAATTCTTTGCTGCGTACGGCGGCATGGAATACCCTAGCGAGGCCGCGGATGTTCAGGCATCTCTTCCGGTCCTGCGTGAGCGGCTTGCCTTGCAGAAGAAGAATCTCCAGTGAGGTCCTTGGTGAAACTGAGTATCGTTATACCGATTTACAACGAAGAAGAGAACATTCCCCCTCTTCATGGACGGGTTACCGAAGCACTGGCCGGGACGGGCATCGACTATGAGCTGATCCTGGTGGACGACGGTTCCAGCGACGGTTCCTTTGAATGTCTGCGGGATATCGCCAACAGTGATTCGCGGGTGAAGGTGGTCCGCTTCCGCCGGAACTTCGGCCAGACCGCGGCCATGGCTGCCGGATTCGATGCCGCCAGCGGAGAGGTTATTGTGCCCATGGATGGCGACCTCCAGAACGATCCCGCCGACATCCCGATGCTTCTGGCGAAGATCGCCGAGGGGTACGACGTGGTCTCCGGATGGCGCAAAGACCGCCAGGACACCTTCATCAACCGCCGCCTCCCCTCCGTCATCGCCAACGGCCTCATCTCGCGCATGACCGGGGTCCATCTCCATGACTACGGCTGCACCCTCAAGGCCTACCGACGTGAGGTTCTCGACGGCGTGAACCTCTACGGCGAAATGCACCGCTTCGTGCCGGCCCTGGCATCCCAGGTGGGAGCACGGGTGACGGAGTTGCCGGTGCGGCACCACCCCCGGCTCCACGGTACGAGCAAGTATGGCATCTCCCGCACCATGCGGGTGGTCCTCGACCTCATGACGGTGAAATTTCTCCTCGCCTACTCCACCAAGCCGATCCAGCTCTTCGGCAAGTGGGGGATTTATACCTTGTTTGCGGGCTTTCTCAGCGGGGGAGCAACCCTCTATTTCAAGTTTTTCGAGCATATCAACATGAATCGCAACCCTCTCCTCATCCTCACCGCGTTCCTGCTCTTTATGGGGGTGCAGTTCATCGTTCTCGGCCTTCTCGGCGAGCTTAACGCCCGCACCTATTACGAAGCGCAGGGGAAACCGATTTACGTGATTCGCGAGCGAATCAACGTAGGGGACCGGGGACCGGGGACCGGGGACCGGGAAAATCGCAAAGACTTATGACCGTCAGGAGGATTTGTGCGGGATCATAAGGAGTTGGATGTTTGGAAAACGGGTGTTGAGCTGGTGACGTCGGTTTATGTTGCGACTCAGTCGTTTCCGAAAGAACAACTGTATGGTTTGACAAACCAGTTGCGGCGGGCGGCAGTCTCAATACCGTCGAATATTGCGGAAGGGGCCGCGAGGCAGACGAACAGGGAGTTTGTGCAGTTTCTCTATATCGCTCTTGGTTCGGTTGCCGAAGTTGAAACTCAGTTGATCATCGCTGATAAGTTAAACTACATTGCGGACGTTACGTCTGTTCTCAACCGCATAGCGTCACTCCGCAAAATGCTCCACGGCCTGATTCGCCACTACCGGACCAAGGAGACACAAGGTGACTAGTTTTTCCCCGGTCCCCGGTCCCCGGTCCCCGGTCCCGAGGACGCTCCGCGTCCTGATGGTGGCTCCAACCCCTTTCTTCGCCGACCGGGGGTGCCACGTCAGGATTTACGAGGAGGCCCGGGCGCTCATGGCCTGCGGGCACGAGGTTCGGATCGCCACCTATCACCTGGGGCGCGACATGCCCGGCATTGCCACGGACCGCACCGTGCGCATCCCCTGGTACCGGAAACTGTCTGCCGGTCCCTCCTGGCACAAGCCCTACCTGGACATCCTTCTCTTCGTTACCGCCCTGCGAGCCGCCCGGCGAATGCGCCCCGATCTGATCCACGCCCACCTCCACGAGGGGGCCTTCCTTGGCGTTTTCCTGAAGAGACTCGTCGGTGTTCCCCTCCTTTTCGACTGCCAGGGGAGCCTCACGGGAGAGCTGGCCGACCACGGCTTTGCGCGGCAAGGGTCGCTTCTCTGCCGCTTCTTCGCCCGGCTTGAGGGATGGATCAACCGCAACGCCGATGCCATCATCACCAGCTCCGGCGCCGGCCGGGACGATCTCGTCGGTAAGTGGGGCGTCCCGGCCCGCAAGGTGACGGCCTTCATGGATGGGGTGGATACGGCGGTGTTTCGCCCCTATCCCAGGGACGAGGTTCGCCGCAAGCTCGGCATCGCGTCTCACGCGCCGCTGGTGGTCTTTCTGGGGGTCCTGAACCGCTACCAGGGGATCGATCTCCTCCTTTCTGCCATGGTTATCCTCAAGGCCAAAGGGAGCCCGGTCCGCTTTCTGGTCATGGGGTTTCCTGAAGGGGGCTATCGCGAAAAGGCCCGAGAGTTGGGCGTTGACGACATGGTGACCTTCCCCGGACGTATCGACTATGCCAAGGCGCCGCTCTACCTCTCGGCAGGGGATTTGGCCGTGTCGCCGAAGGTTTCCCTCACCGAGGCCAACGGCAAGCTCTTCAACTATATGGCCTGCGGGCTGCCCACGGTGGTGTTCGACACCCCCATCAACCGGGAGATCCTCGGTGATGCCGGGGTGTATGCACGGTTTGGCGATGCCGTTGATCTGGCGGCGAGGATTGACTCTCTGGCTGGCGATGTCGAGGAACGGGCTCGACTCAGTCAATTGGGTCGCGAGCACGCTGAAAACAATCACTCGTGGCACGCCAGGGGGATGGAGCTGTCCGAGGTCTACCGGCATCTTGTGATCCTGCTCGCTGCACGTCGATGATGACGGTGTTCATAGTTTGAACATTCCTGTTGCTATTTCCCTTTGATTTCAGTAGTGTTCATTGTATGAACGATAAGACCGATAAGGCGTTAGATTCCTACCGTTCCTTTCTCCTCCTCTCGGAAATCGCCGGCGAGGAGCCCCTTTCCCAGCGGGAACTCTCCCGCCGGGCCGGCATTGCCGTCGGACTAGTGAACTCCTACCTAAAAAACCTCGTGGCCAAGGGGTACGTCCGCGTCAAGAACTTCCCCCGCAACCGCTACGCTTACCTTCTTACCCCCACGGGGATCGCCGAAAAGAGCCGACTTGCCTACCAGCATCTCAGTTATTTTACCAATCTCTACACCGTTGCTCGGCAGGACTATCTGGCGTTGTTTCAGTCTCTCAAGGCAGAGGGGGTGACGGAGGTTGTGTTCTGCGGGGTTGACGAGGTGGCGGAGATTGCGTACCTCTCACTGCGGGAAGCGGGGTTGGAGTTGGTCGCGGTTTTGGATGATCAAGGCCATGGGAATAGTTTTTTTGGGGTCAGGGTCATGCCCTTGATTGTATGGGAGCAGCGGGGCAACGAGCCGATAGTTGTTACGTCACTGAAGCGCGGGGATGAACTGATTGAGGGACTAAAAAAGGTCGGTGTTAATGATCGGCGGTTCATTGTCGCTCCACGTGGGTGTTGAGGTGACCGACCGCACGACTGACAATCAGCAGCAGGAGTTTCAAGAACTGAAGAAAAAATCGCTTTCAGGGATGACGGCGCTCTTTATCCGCCAGGTCTTGGTGAAGCTGATTTTTTTCGGGGGCAACATCGTCCTTGCCCGGCTCCTGGCGCCGCAGGTCTTTGGAATCTACGCTATCGTCAACTTCGTCGTCACCTTTTTCTCTACCTTTGGCGATGTGGGGATAGGTGCGGCTCTGATCCAGAAGAAAGGAGAGTTGAGTCGGGAAGAGCTCTCCACTACCTTCTGGCTGCAGCAGATGCTGGTCTGGAGTGTGGTGGCGGTGGCGGTGCTGGCGGCGCCGTTGGCGCTGAAGGTCTATCCGACGCTTCCGCCGGTGGGGGTGTGGCTCATTCGGGCTATGGCGCTCAGTTTCTTCTTTTCTTCGCTGAAAACAATCCCGGCAATCCTGATGGAACGGGAGATCGACTTCAACCGGATTGCCTGGGTTGATGTTACCGAGAACCTGGCATTCCAAGGCGTAGCCATCACTGGCGCCTTCCTTGGCTGGGAGGCGTGGAGCTTCGTGGCGGCGGCGGTGACGCGAGGGCTTCTTGGCGCGCTGCTGATCTACTCCCTGTCGTCGTGGCGGCCGAGCCTGCACTACCGGTTCGAGTCGGTGAAGGGGTTGGTGCGGTTCGGCCTGCCGTACCAGGGGAACCAGATTCTCAGCTTCATCAAGGATGCTGTGACGCCATTGTTTGTCGGGGCGTATGCCGGGGCGGCGGCGGTGGGATATCTCAACTGGGCGAGGAACTTTGCTTTCGTCCCTCTAGTTATCTCAGAAACCTTTGGCCGTGTGGCCTTCCCGGCGTTTTCCCAACTCCAAGACGATCGGGAGCTTTTGGGGCACACCATCGAGAACTCGATCCGCATGATGACCTTTGTCATGCTCCCTGTCACCGGGATTTTTATCGCGCTTGGGCCGGAGATAACGCACTATTTTTATACGGACAAATGGTTTCCCGCGATCAACGCGTTCTATCTCTTTTCGTGGGCGCCACTGATGATGGGTGTCACCCTGCCGATGTTCAGCGGGATATTGAGCATCGGGAAATCAAAAATTATCCTAGCAATGAGCTTGGCGCTTATCGGGATTGAGTGGGGAATTGGCGCCCCGCTGGTGACACGAATCGGGTTCACCGGAGTCGCTGTTACCCAGCCAATCTCCTACATAATCTTTACAGTGGTTTACAAGTATGTGCTTCGCCGTCAGCGGGTCAGGGTCAACGTCGTCAGGAACGCGTACCTTAACCTACTTATTGCTGCCTTGATGGCTGCAATTGTTTGGTATGCGAAGGGGGGGCTTGTTACATCTCTGCCGGCGCTGGTGGCCTTTGCTGGGATGGGACTTGTCGTGTATCTCTTGTTATCGTTCATGTTAAATCGGGGGACACTAAAGGAGTCCCTCCGTTACTTTCGCAAACTGAGAGAGCCAACATGCTAAACGCACTCAAAAACAGGCTCCGCGTCTGGTACGACCCGGAGATGAAGGCGATTGCCAGGATCATCCGGGAGATGAACTCTAAGGGTGGAGACGACCCTGTGGTAACCGAGTGCAACAAAGTGTTTGTTGATCGGCTTAGGGTTTTCCCGATCGCACTTAAAATGGATTTTTGGGAACACCATTTTGAGCTAGAAGGGTTCAGTGATTTTCCTGAAATTGGTGGGGATATTTTAGACTTTGGGTGTGGGTCTGGGCATCTGGACGTTTATCTTGCGCGGAGAGGTTTTACTGTGACTGGCGTGGATCTAAGCCCTGTCGGGATTGCCATCGCTTCCTTTATAAGAGAGAATGAGGCTGCTGATGTCAAAAAGCGACTTTTGTTTTTCGTTGCCGATGTCACTGCGGACCTTCCGCCTCGGCAATTTGATGCCGCATGGTCTGCGCATGTTTTTGAGCATATAAAGAATCCTGGTCCTGTCTTGGCTGGACTAAAAAATTGGATAAAGCCTGGGGGATCGCTTCTTATTTCTGTCCCATTTGGTCGCGCTTACGATGATCCAGGACATGTAAACCATTTTTATAGCGAAGCTGATTTGCAGCATTATCTTGGTGGCCATATCTCTGTTGAGCGCATAAAAATTTATAGAGATCATCAAGTTATTCGTGCCTTATGTAAAAATGATGGAGATGGGAAGAATGATAGATAATTGTTTGTATTGCGGTTCCGCAACGCTCTTGTCAATCATCCACCTTGCTAACGGTAAAAATGCGGTGACGTGCGGTAAGTGTGGGCTTACAAGGACTATCCCTGTGCCATCTGCAGAATACTCGGAAGTTGCCGAGTATTTTGAGAACTATCTCTTGAAAGAGAAGTTGTTTCGGGCGTTTTCCCGCAAACTTCTCGATTTCGTACTATCGGTTGTCCAGAATGGAAGGCTGCTTGAGGTCGGTTGTAGTGTCGGTTTTTTTTTAGAGGAAGCCAAGCGCGCTGGTTTTTCTGTCAATGGTGTTGAATTGAACGAAAAGGCTGCGACTTTGTCCAAGGGAAAAGACTTTGATGTACGGAACTGTATGCTGCGTGAAGCAGGCTTTCCTTCACACGAGTTTGATGTCGTCGTGATGAGTCATGTGTTGGAGCATATTCAGGATCTTCGCGAGTTCCTCGCTGATATCAAGGTACTGCTGAGACCAGGCGGGAAGGTCATCGTTTCACAACCTACCCCAGACGGGATTGTCCCGAAGATGCAAAAAAAGAAATGGTATGGGTGGGTTCCGAATGAGCATGTCTGGCATTTTACTCCCAAAACATTGTCTTTAGTGTTTGCGGAAAATGGGTTTGATGTCGTAAAGGTGGAAAGAAATTCAATGTACTACTCTCTTTGGCCATCGTCCCCCCGCGCGGTTCTCGTTGCACTGGTTGCGCGGACTGCTGCTGTACTTGGTTTGGGTGATCAGTTCTACTTAGCCGCGACTGTGTCTGAAAAGGATAGTCTATGACTACGATATCAGCAGTATTGATTGTTAGGAATGAAGAGTTGAATATCCGTTCATGCCTACAGACGTTATGTTGGTGCGACGAGATCGTAGTGGTAGACATGGAGAGTGAGGATCGCACTGTAGCATTGGCTAGGCAGTTTACAAATAAAATATACTCGCATGAAAAAGTCATGGCATTCGATATTGCACGTGACTTCGCAGTCAAACAAGCTACCTGTGATTGGATTTTTATGATTGACGCAGATGAGCTTGTCACGAATACATTGAAATCTGCAGTTGTTTCTGTTGTCGATGAAAATGATTATGATGTGGTTTACTTTCCGAGAATTAATTTCATCTTTGGTAAATGGATTCAGAATGCTGGTTGGTGGCCTGATTATCAGGCAAGGCTTTTTAGGAACGGGGCTATGTCCTTTTCTGGACGAGTTCATAACTTTATCGAAATTGCTCACGGGTCTCGAATAAAATATCTTGATTTAGCAGAAGATAATGCAATTATACATTTTAATTACGAACACTCTCATCAATTTATCTCCAAGCTTAATCATTATACTTCAATTGAGGCACGTGATCTTAAGGCGGCAGGACATAGATTTTCAAAGAAGGTTTTTTTTGTAGAGGTGTTACGGGAGTTTTATAATAGGTATTTTAAGACCAAGGGTTATCGTGAGGGAATGCATGGTCTGTTCCTCGGCCTTTTGATGATGTTTTACCGAATTTCGGTTTTTATCAAACTGTGGGAATGCCATGAGCATGAGAAGAGAAGTGTCAGCGAGATGTATAATGCGATGAAGCAGGAGATTACGGCGCAGCATCTAACAGGTTCAACAAAGGATGAGAACCCACCGGTCGCAAGATGAGATTGTCTGCAACAATTGCTATCATCCTTCTCAACTGGAACGGCTGGCGCGACACCGTCGACTGCGTCGAGTCCTGCCGGAAGCTGGATTATCCGAATTTCCGGATTCTCATCGTTGATAACGGCTCCACTGACGGTTCAGAAGCAATTCTGCGGGAGCGCTTCCCCGACGTGGAACTGATCCAGACTGGTGCCAACCTCGGCTTCGCCGGGGGAAACAACGCTGGCATACGGCACGCTCTTGTCCGTGGCGCCGACTACGTCTGGCTCTTGAACAACGACACTGTGGTGGAGCCCGGCGCCCTCGGGGCGTTGGTCCGGGTTGCGGAGAGCGACCCGCGGGTCGGGATGGTGGGGAGCAAAATCGTCTACTTCGACGACCCGTGGCTGCTCTGGTTCGCCGGGGCGGTGATCGACCCAGAGAGACCACACCGGCCGTTTCACCGGGGGCTGTACGAGCGGGACACCGGCCAGTACGACCGTGTGGCCGAGACCGGCTACGTCACCGGATGCAGCCTCTTGGCCCGGCGGGAGATGATGGCGGAGGTGGGAATGCTGGACGATGACCTCTTCCTCTACTTCGAGGACGCAGACTGGAGCGCTCGGGCTGCCCGGGCTGGCTGGAAGCTCCTCTATGTGCCGGACTCGGTGGTCCGGCATAAGGAGTCGGTCAGTTCCGGCGGTGCTGCCTCGCCGCGGTTAGTCTACTACACGGCGCGCAACCGGCTCTACTTTGTGCGTCGCAACTTCCCGGCGAAACTAGCGGCGGCCCTCTGCTACGACCTCTTCGAACACGTCCTAGTGAACGTGAAGAAGGGTCGATTTCCCCTAGCGGTAGCGGGGTGCAGAGGAATCAGGGATTTCCTTGCCGGAAAGATTGGCCAGATGCCCTAACTGGTGTCAGTTGCGCCTCCTCTAGGAGGACATTCTTTCATGTATATTAATCAGCAACCGGAATTGGAGGAGTTATGTGGCGGGATTGGCTGTCTCTCCAGGGATTGAGGGTTGCAATCAAGGACCCTAAGTACAAGGTCCTCCACGGCCGTTTTGCCAAGTCCGGTTTTGACCTCCTTGATGTCGGCTGCGGGAACCATTCTGCTGGTTTGACGAAAAGGTTATTCCCGAAAGTTAGGTACAGTGGAGTTGACAGAGACGTCTACAACAATAGTGACGAAGACTTCAAGTCTATGGAACGGTATTACCGGATCGATCTCATGGACGGCGACCTACGAGAAATTCCGGACCGGGGATTTGATGCCGTCTGGGTGAACCATGTGATCGAGCATATTCCGAACGGGATAGAAGTTGTTGTAGCGCTTACCGGAAAGCTCAGAGAAAAGGGACTTATTTACATTGAATTTCCTTCGGTTCGATCACTGTCTCTTCCCAGTTGGGAAGGGACCCTCAACTTCTGTGACGACGAATCGCACGTTCGGGTCTACGATGTGAAAGAGATTTCAAACGCCTTGCTGATGTCGGGGTGTAGGATCGTAAGGGCGGGTCAACGGCAGGACAAGATCCTTATTGTGTGCAATTTTGTCAGATGGATATTCTTGAAAATAACAGGGAGAAAAGTGCCAGCCTCTATGTTATGGGACTTCTTCGGCTTTGCCGACTATGTCCTTGCAGTGAAAAATTGAATTAGGATACCGACATGACGCAGAGAAACGTACGCACCGACTGCATCCATCTTGATGGCTATAAGCCGTGCCCTCCCCACAAGAGGAGCGGCGTCGTATGCGATTACTGTGCCGAGTACCGTCCGTCCCACTTCCGGATCCTCATCCTGAAGGTGGGGGCTGCCGGTGAGGTGATCCGGAACACCCCGATCCTTCACCGGCTGCGAGCCCTCTACCCCGGTGCCGAGATCATCTGGATGACCGACTACCCTGATTTCATTCCCCGTTCCTTAGTCCAGAAGGTGCTGAAGTACGACTGGAAGAACGCCCTGCTGGTTCAGGAGCAGGAGTACGACCTGCTCCTGAGTCTCGACAAGGACACCCAGGTCTGCGCCGTGGCGAATCGGGTCCGGGCGGCGGTGAAGAAGGGGTTCCTCCTGGACCCGCTGGGGAAGATCGTCCCCGCCGACGACGATGCCCGCCGCAAGTGGCTGACCGGGATCTTCGACGACCTGATGAAGGAGAACACCCGGCACTATGTGGAGGAGACCTTCGAGATCTGCGGTTGGGAGTGGGCGGGGGAGCGCTACATCCTGGAGAACGTCCCCCGGGTCCCACTTTCGTTCCCCCGGACGGAGGGGCGGCCGCTGATTGGCCTCAACACTGGCGCCGGCAGCATCTGGCCGACCCGCATCTGGCCCGAGGATAGTTGGCGGGATCTGGCAGCGGCGTTGCAGACGCGGGGGTACGACGTCCTTCTTCTCGGCGGCCCCGATGAACACGAAAAGAATCTGCGGCTTGCGCGGGAGAGTGGAGCCCGCTACGAAGGGCTGAAGAACTTCCTGGAGTTCTCGGGGTTGGTCGGCTGCTGTGACCTGGTGGTAACCGCCGTCACCATGGCGCTCCACATCGCCATCGCCCTGGAGCGCCGGATCGTGCTGCTGAACAACATCTTTAACGCTTCCGAGTTTTATCTCTACGGGCTCGGCTCCATTGTGCAACCGGAGCTCGACTGTCTCGCCTGCTACAAGCGCGCCTTCGACGGGGGCTGCCCGGTGGAGGACTGCATGGAGCTGATCAGCGTGGCGGATGTGGCGGCGGCGGTGGAAACAAACCTATCCGCACAGGAGCCGGTTTCAAGCCCATGATGCAGGCAAGACCAAAAATCCTGGCGCTTTACCCGCGGTTGCCGTCGATGGCGAGGGCGGCTGGTGAGAAGACGGCATTCAAGTTCGTTGAGACCCTCCATGGCCTGGGCCACCGAATCGTCCTGCTCTCATTCGCTTTCAACGGCTACGACGAGAAAGACTACCAGGCACTGGAGCCGTTGTGTGAGAAGATTGTGCTGCACCCCTTCGGCTCCGGAGAGAAACTTGCCAACGTTCTGCGGGGGTGGCACCTGTCGCCGACCCTTGCCGCCCGACGCAGCCCCGGCTTCGGCCGGCTTATCGACGAACATATCGCGGGGTGCGACCTCGTCCACATAGAGTTCACGGAGCTCCTCCCCTGGGCCTGCCATATCAAGAGACGGTATCCGGAGAAGCGGGTCAGCTACGTCGCCCACGACATCGTCTTCCAGAAGAAGTACCGGGAGGCACGCAGGCACCTCTTCTTGAACCCTTGGCGCGACCTGGACCTGGCAATGACCTGGTGGAGCGAGAATCGTTTCCTTGCCTGCGCCGATCGGGTAATCGTGCAGAATCGCAAGGATGCGGCGCTGATCCCTCGTCATCGGGAGCGGGTGCGCGTGGTGGTCCCATACGCGCAGACGGCGGCCTCGGAGGATTCTAGCGTTCCCCCGCCGATCTCCGGACGCTATCTGATCTTCTATGGTGCGATGGACCGTCCTGAGAATTATCTCGCGGCTATCTCTTTTCTCCGCATCTGCTGGCCGGAGTTGCGACGGGAGTTCCCGGACTTGGAGTTCTGCGTGCTTGGCGCACGCCCCCATGACCGGCTCCGTGAATTTGATGGCCGTGACGGGGTAACGGTGACCGGCTTTGTGGAGGATCCGAACGCCTACCTTTCCGGCGCATTCCTTACGGTTGCCCCGATCACCCTCGGCGCCGGAATCAAGGTGAAGGTGCTGGAGTCGCTTCTGAGCGGTTCCCCGGTGGTCGCTTTCCCAGCGGGGGCTGAGGGGATCGACGTTGGGCCGCGGGAAGGGTTGACCGTGGTGGAGGGGTATCGGGAGATGACTGCAGAGATCCGGCGTGCACTGCATGGCGCGTTGCCGGACCGGGGGGAGATCCGTGCCGCTGCGCGGCGTGCCTTCGACTGGGGGATCACCGAGAGCTTCCTCCGGGAGGACTACCGGTGACGGGACTCAAGCCTCGCGTTTCGGTCATCGTGCTGACATGGAACGGGAAGAGGTATCTCCCCGGCTGCCTTGGGGCGCTGGCGGTACAGACTTTTCGGGATTTTGAGGTGATACTGGTCGATAACGGTTCCGAGGACGGATCGGGACAGTATGTTCGGGAGGCGTTCCCGTGGGTCCGACTGGTTGAGCTTCCCGAAAATCTCGGCTTCGCGGAGGGAAATAATCGAGGACTGGCGACCGCGCAGGGAAAATTGATTGTGACGCTCAACAACGATACGCTGGCGGAGCCGGATTTCCTGGCTGAGCTCGTTGGCGCAGCGGAGCGGTATCCCGATGCTGGAATGATCGCGGCCCTGCTGGTGAACTTTTACGATCCCGCTCGAATCGATGCTGCCGGAATCGCCCCGGGGTTCGATGGGCTCGGCTACTGCCTCGGGCACGGCGAACCGGTGGGAGCTCCGTGGGATACATCGAGGGAGGTATTCGGCCCTTCTGCGGGGGCGGCGCTGTATCGACGGGAAATGATCGATGAGATTGGCTTTTTCGATGCGGCATTCTTTGCCTACGCGGAGGATTTCGATCTCGCCTGGCGCGGACGGCGTGCCGGCTGGCCCTGCATGACGGCCCCGCAAGCCGTTGTCCGCCATGTCCATTCGGCCACGAGCGGTACGGAAAGTCCGTTCACCATCTACCATATTCATCGCAACAAGTGGTACGTGCTCCTGAAGGATTGGCCGACGCGCCTTCTGCTGAGGCACCTCCCACGGATTCTGGTGGCAGATCTGGCTGCATTATTCGTGGCATTGCTGAAAGGGCGGGGCGGTGCTGCCTTGCGAGCCAGATGGGGAGTGCTTGCTGCGCTCCCATGGCTTCTGGTTAAACGCCGAGAACAGGATGGGACGGGCGCCCCCCTGTCCGTGGAGCGGTTGTTTGCCCGCGGCCTTTCGCTTGCGGCACTGAAGCGGAAGCTGGGGATGAGCTAGCCGCTGCCGGTTCTTCGTCGTTTTCGATGGAGCGGGATCGGCCAATTATTATAGATTGGGGATGATCGTAGCAATGGCACAGATTGATGCCGCAGGGGAAAAGCGCGTCCTGTACCTCGTGGACAAGTCGGGATTCGGTGGTGTCCAGACGATTGCGTACACTCTGATGCGCCATGGTGTTGACGAACGGATCGGGATGGATTTCTTTTTCTTGAGAAACATCAATGATCGGTTCGGCATGGAAGACATCCGTGGACCCAATGTGTTCTATTCACGTGCGACGCATCGGTACAGTCTGCGTCCGTTCGTTGAGATCCTTCGTTTCATCAGGGAGAAAAACGTTTCGATTCTCCATCTCAATGGCAACAAATCCATTATCCTCGGCCTCGTGATAAAGAAGCTTTTTCATCCGACGATTAAAATAATTGCCCATGAGCATGGCGGGGTATTTGACTACTCCCGCTGGTATGCCGCGTTTCTGAAGTCTTTCCGCAACTCCTTCGATCTCTTTATCACGATTTCGAATTACCGAAAGCACTTCCTTGTCGAGCGGTGCCTGGTTGCTCCTTCAGCCATCAGGGTAATCGATAATTTTGTCGATCCGGCGCGCCTTGCCACCGCCAGCGCGAGCGCTTGCGGCCACACTGACCGCTGCGGCTCAGGGGGAGACAAACCCTTTGTCATCGGGTATGTTGGCGGACTCAGCAGAATCAAGGGGTGTGATGTGCTGGTCCGGGCACTTCCCCCGTTGCGGGAGCGTCTCGGCAATTTCAGGGTGATGATAGCGGGCGACGGACCGGCCCGGGCGGAACTCGAGGAGCTCGTTGCGGCTCTCGGACTGGGGGATATCGTTTCATTCCTTGGATTTGTGGATCCACCGGGCATCGCATATGCCCAGTTTGATATGATGGTGATCCCTTCGCGTTCCGAGGAGGGGCCGATTTGTCTGTATGAAGCGTGGATGATGGGGCTCCCGGTCGTGGCCAGCAATGCCCCGGTGCTCAACGAACGCATCCGGGACGGGGAAACGGGCATTCTGTTTCAATCGGATGAGCCGTGCGATCTGGCAGAGAAGATCTATTCGGTTTACCGTAATCCGGATGTCGCCGCGCATATCAGGGCGGGGGGCTCTTGTGAGGCCGCGCGCCATACGGTGGAGCGCTATCGGGGAGATTTGCGGGACGTCTACCTCTCACTTTGAGATGCATCACTCGAGTGTGCGTTTGCCCGTTCTCGATGAATGAAGACAATCGGAGGCTGCATGGAAAGCAATAAACGGCCGCTCCTTGAGCAAAACTGGTTCTGGATAACCGCGATGGTGGTCATCCTCATCGGAGTTTTCAGCCCGATGCTGTTTACCGGCAAGATTATCCGTGCATCTGACGTCATCACCCAGCTTTTCTGGAATGTCAAGGCGGTCAAGGATCAGTCGCTGCTGGACTATATCCGGTCATTTCCGGAGATCTTTCACGCCGGTTGGGATCCGTTGAGTGACGGCGGACGCACCCTGGAGGGAGGGTGGAACGCGATCAACCTGCTGGTCCACCGCTACCTCATCCAGCACTTTTTCCCTTTCCCCGCGAGCATTGCCTGGTTGGCGGTCCTTGCCATGTGCTGGGGAGCGGCCGGAACCTTCCTCTACTGCCGGCTGATCGGGACCGGCCCCTTCGGTGCCTTCGTTGCCGGTCTCCTCTACGTGCTGTGTACGGAGAATGCTTCCCTTATCAATGCTGGTCATATCCAGAAGCTTGAAGCGATCTGCTGGTTTCCGTGGGTGTTCCTCTTCCTGGAAAAAGCCCTCCGGAACGGCCGTCTTTTTCATTATGCGCTGGCGGCCCTCATGCTTGCCATTCAGTTCTTCCACATGCACTGGCAGATATCCTTCTACAGTTGCCTCGCCGTGGGAGTGTACTGGTGCTGGCATGTGGGGGCGAGGTTCCTTGCGGAGCGGGGAGGCTACGCAAAGCCGTTTTGCAGGGATGTGAGCCTGGTGGTGGCCATGGTAGTTCTCTTTTTCAGTACCATCGCCATGTCTTTCGCTCCCTTGGTGAGCTGGTCACAACAGTCCGAGCGGGGGGATTCTGTAGCCGGCACCGTCGCAGGATCCGGTAAGGACAAGGGTATCGGTTATGAAGAAGGGATGAGCTGGTCCATGCCCCCCGAGGAGGTTCTCACCTTCGTCGTCCCGGGACTGCTCGGCTTCTCTCGCCAGGAGGGGGGGGATGTTCCCTCGCCGGGGCAGGTTTACTACTGGGGAAGGATGCGTTTTACCCAAACCGGCGACTATCTCGGTCTTCTCCCCTGGTTCATGCTTCCGCTGCCACTCATCTTCCGGCGGGACCGTTATACCTGGTTTTTCACTCTCTTCATGGCGGTAACGCTCGTAATGGCTCTGGGTAAATACACCTTCGTCTACCGTTTCATGTTTGACTATCTTCCCGCCTTTTCCAAGTTTAGGGTGCCGAAGATGATACTCTTTCTCTTTGCCTTCGGCGCAGCGGTTCTGACTGGCCGCGGGATTGATCTGCTGGAAAAGGAGGCTGCGGCGCGGGAAAAGCTTAGGTGGTGGCTTGCCGGTGCGGCTCTTTCCGTGGCTGCCGTAGGCGCGCTCTGGCTTATCCTTCGGGGGAGTGCGGCCTGGCTTTCGGAAAATGCGGCGGAATACATTGCCGCCCCTACCCGCTATCAGCAGAATGGGGGGGGACTTGCCCCGCAGCGCTACGACTTCATGCTCCGTGAAACGGCCATTGCGTTCGGTGTCGCCTCTCTCTATCTGGCAGTTCTTCTCGCCTGGTTCAGAAGATGGCTGCCAGCACGGGTAGTCTTCTTGTCCCTAGCGGTTCTCCTTGTCGCGGATCTCTGGCGGGTGAACCAGCATTTTTTTGTGCTCACGACGTCGCCTCAGTCTGACAGAAAGGCGGCCCAGAACGACATCGTTCGCTTTTTGGAGCCGCGCATTGACCATTACCGGATGCAGCCGCTCTCTGATGAGAATGCCCACTATTATGCGGATTACGGCTTTGCCAACCTGTCAGCCTACGTCACCATCAGCGAGAGACGTTACAAGGAGTTTCTTGAGGGCTTTAATCTGATGAGCGGGATGCCGGATATCATGAATCTGAGGTACGTGATAATGCCGGCCGCCGATTATGAAGCCCAGAAGGGGATGATGGCAGGCAAGTATGTGCCGGTATTTGCCTCGTCCAACGGTTCGGTGGTGCTGGAGAACAGGACGGTCCTTCCGAAGGCATGGCTCGTCCCTTCGGTGGCGGAAGTAGTTGATCCGCAGCAGCGGATCAGTATCATGAGTTCTGACCCTACCTTTAGCCCCGCTATCGTCGCTCTCACGGAAAGCCGGCCGCCGCTTCCCCTTGCTCCCTTTGGCCAGTCGGCAGCAGCAGGAACCACCAAGGTTAAGGTCTATACCCCCAATCGGATTGTGGTGGAGGCCGCAGCGTCGTCGAATGCCCTCCTCGTCCTCGGAGAGAAATACTATCGCTGGTGGTATGCGTGGGTGGATGGCAAACCCGAGGAGATTTACCCTGTGGACCATGTCCTGCGGGGTGTTTATCTGCTTCCCGGAATCCATACGGTGGAATTCCGCTTCGATCCGCTCCCCTTTAAAGTCGGCAAGTATCTTACGCTTGCCTCTCTTGCGCTGTTTGCCGTCATGCTGGGACGTGAATGGCGGTTGCGTAACCGGGTGAAGAGTGAAGGCTGACGAAACCATAGACGAACTGCAGACCTACGACCTGCGGATTGCTCAAGAGCGTCATGGATACCGGTTTTCCCTCGACCCGCTGCTCCTCTGCGCTTTTGCCGCCCCGCGAACTGGGGCACGGGTCATTGATCTGGGAACCGGCAGCGCCGTCATCCCACTCGTCCTCGCCCGTCGGACCGTGCAAGCCACTTTTGTGGGGGTGGAACTCCAGGAAGGACTGGCCACATTGGCAGAGCGCAACGTGGCGTTGAACGGGCTCGTCGACCGGATATCCATTCTCTGTGATGATGTACTCGGGTTGCGCAAGCGTTTTCCCGTTTCCTCCTTTGACGTGGTCGTTTCCAACCCCCCCTACCGCAAGCGCGGAACGGGGAAGGTGAGCCCCAAGGTGGGACGCGATGATGCTCGCCATGAGTCATCGGCAACCCTCGCTGACTTCCTTGCTGCTGCCAAGTACCTGGTGAATCCCACCGGTCGCATCTGTTTCATCTATCACCCGTCGCGGCTTCCGGAGCTTTTCTCGGAGGCGCATGCCCAGAAACTTGCACCCATGAGACTGCGTCTTGTACACGGGACCTCAGACGCTGAGGCGCGAATGGCCCTTATCGAGTTTCGCAAGGGACGCAGGGCGGATTTGAAGGTGCTTCCACCCCTGATTGTCAGGGGAGATGGGCTGGGCTACACCCCCGAGGTCGCTGAGATTCTGGGTAGTGACAGGCAAGGAGATTGCCGGCAGTCAGTAAAAGCGTCGGGATAGGGACGTTACGCTTCGTCCGGTGGCGACGATGCGAGGTGTCGTGCCATGAGGCGGGAGATGATGGCGCGGAGTTCAGGGTCTTCGATGGATTCGGTCTCTTCCCGAACAAATTCTTTCTCGACGGTGGTCAGTTCTCGAACAGGGGGGCGCTGCTCGGAAGAGGGGGCGGGAGGGGGCTCGGTCCTCCCTGCCTTCAAGTAAATTTCCGTGACTACCGGTCCGCAGAGAAGAGTGTTCAGTTTATCCATTATTCCCTGCTTCAGGAAGTTCAGTTGCTGCATCCAGGGGGCGTTTGCCACCGCTACGGTCAGTGTCCCCCCACGAAATCCCACGGGGCGTGCAACGGAAGCGATCCGCTCACCCACTGCCTCATCCCAGAGAAGCCAAATCCGGCCCTCTTTGAGGCGCCGCTCCGCGGGCTTGCCGCGCAGGGCCTCCGTCAGCAGGTCGGCGACGGGGCGTGGGCGCGTCATGCGGGAGCGGGCATTACCCATTGCGCTGGCGCCGTCGGTGGATCATGCCGCCGATAATCTGGCCGACCATGGCTCCTCCGAGGGTAAGGGGGATAAATTTCCAGCTGAAGCCGGATTTAACGCGGAGATAGATGATGAAGGGGATGGAGATGTGGACGTAGAAATACCAGCCGAAGGTGAACTTCTCGTACCCTTGCCGAAGAAAGCCGCAGGGAATGTTGATGATGAGTGCGAGCAGTATTAGCCCGAAAACTATTACATAGGGATGCATCGATTTACCTCTTCGCGGCATGGTACGTGATGAGTTCTCATTTTGTCAATCTGCTTGAGCTGTTGCAAAGGCACCACCGGCGTGTATCATTGCTGCGGGTAATGAAAAGGATTAATGATGATTCGAGATGGCGATTGTGTTGCGATTTTTCATTCGATACACCGGGTCATGAGGGCTGAGAAAGTGCTCAAGGGGCAGGGGTTCCCGATCCTTCTTATTCCGGCTCCCCGCGCCCTCCATGCAGACTGTGGCCTGGCCATCCGCTACGCCTCAGCGGACCGGGATGCGGTGGAAGAGGTTCTGGCGGCGGAGGGGTTGCTGCCGGAAGAGATCCATGTGAAGCAGGGTGAGCAGTACCTCAAGATCGGCTAGCGTTTCGGGTAGAGCTGCAGGTCGCTATCCCCTTGTGGCAAAAATGTTTTTGCTTGACACTGGCTTGTGGCCTCATCTATAGTTAACCTCTTTCTCAATGGATACGTGCGCCCTGTGTAGCGCTTTCCGCCGCTTGTACGGCATTGTGGGATAGATGTTAGAAAACCTTTCCGACAAACTTGACCTCCTCTTTAAAAAGCTCCGCGGCCAAGGGGTGATGACCGAGGAGAACATCAAGGAGGCGCTCCGTGAGGTGCGGCTTGTCCTCCTTGAGGCAGACGTCAATTTCAAGGTTGTCAGGGATTTCGTCGAGAAGGTCCGCGAGCGGGCTGTCGGCACCCAGGTTCTCCAGAGTCTCTCGCCGGGGCAGCAGGTCATCAAGATTGTGCAGGAAGAGCTCGTGGCCCTCATGGGGGGCGGCGAGGACAACAGTCTCGATCTTGCCGCGAAGCCCCCGGTCGCCCTCATGATGGTCGGTCTCCAAGGCTCCGGCAAGACCACCACCTGCGGCAAGCTGGCGCGGCTCCTCAAGGGGCAGCGGCGTCGCCCGCTTCTCGTGCCCGCTGACGTCTACCGTCCTGCCGCCATTGAGCAGCTCAGGATCCTTGGTCGTCAGCTTTCGGTGGAAACGTTTGATTCGCGGGCCGACCAGGACCCGGTTGATATCTGCCGCGAGGCGCTCCGTTACGCCACGCTCAACGGCTTCGATACGGTGATTCTCGATACTGCCGGTCGTCTCCAGATCGACGAGTATCTCATGAACGAGCTCGTCCGTATCAAGGAGGCGGCGCAGCCCCGGGAGATTCTCTTTGTGGCCGACGCCATGACCGGCCAGGAGGCGGTTAACGTCGCCACCGGCTTCAACGAGAGGCTCGACATCACCGGCGTGGTTCTTACCAAGCTGGACGGCGATGCCAAGGGGGGCGCGGCCCTCTCCATTCGTGCGGTCACCGGCAAGCCGGTGAAGCTCGTGGGGCTCGGCGAAAAGCTCGATGCCTTGGAGGTCTTCTACCCGGATCGCCTCGTTTCCCGCATTCTTGGCATGGGTGATATTCTCACCCTGGTCGAGAAGGCCCAGGCCACGTTCGATGCTACGGAAACGGAGCGGCTTCAACAGAAGCTCAAGAAGAGCCAGTTCGATCTGGAGGATTTCAGGAGCCAGCTCCAGCAGATCAAGAAGATGGGGTCCCTTGAATCGATTCTCGGCATGATTCCCGGCGTGGGCAAGGCCATGAAGCAGATGCAGGGAGCCCAGCCGTCGGAGAAGGAGCTCAAGCGGATCGAGGCGATTATCGATTCCATGACTCCCGGCGAGCGGGCGAACCATCAGATCATCAACGGCAGCCGTCGTCTGAGGATCGCCAAAGGGAGCGGCACAACGGTCCAGGAGGTCAATCAGCTCCTGAAGCGATTCACCGAGGCACAAAAGGTGATGAAGCAGCTTCAGAAGATGGGCCCCAAGGGGCTGATGCGGGGGATGAAAGGGATGGGAAAGGGAATGTTCCCCTTCTGAGAGGATGCAGCAGGCAACACTCGATTCGTCACCAATGTGACGTACAACATACACACGAAAACTCTCGCCGGTCAGCGGCCGGGAGAACACCAGGAGGAAGAAGATGGCTATCAAGATGCGTTTGGCTCGTGCAGGGGCGAAGAAGAAGCCCTTTTATCAAATTGTTATTGCTGACGTGCGCAGCCGCCGTGACGGGCGGTTCATCGAGAATGTCGGGACCTACGACCCGAACCAGAATCCTGCCGCCGTGAAATTCGAAGAGGGCAAGGCCCTTGAATGGCTCGGAAAGGGAGCCCAGCCCACCGATACCGTCAAGCAGATGCTCAAGACGGCCGGTCTCTGGGAGAAATTCACGACCAAGCCTGCATAATTAACACGTTGTAACGCTGCTTCGTTCCCGGTCCGCCGGTCATTCCCATTGCAGAGGTTACCGACATGAAAGAGCTTGTAGAGACCATCGCAAAGGCGCTTGTGGACGACCCCTCCCAGGTGAGAACCACCGAGGAGATGGAAGAGGATACAATGGTCATCAAGCTGACCGTGGCCAAAGAGGACATGGGACGAATCATCGGCAAAGAGGGGCGGACAGCAAAGGCAATCCGGACCCTGCTCAACGCGGTGTCCACCAAGGACAACAAGAAAGCCGTGCTGAAGATCGTCGAATAATGCTGGGCAGTACCGATCTCGTGTTGCTCGGCAAGGTCGTCGCAACACACGGCATCAGGGGGCAGCTGTCAGTCGTCCCCTTTTCGGGCGAGTTCAGTACCATTCTTTCGTTGCAGACAGTTTACCTCAGTGGGCCGGACAACTGTAAGGAAAGCTTTGAAGTGGACCGCGCGGCTGTCCATCGCAATCGGGTTCTCCTGACACTGAAGGGATTCGCGAACATAAACGAAGTTCTCCACCTGGTCGGGCGTGAGTTGTTCGCTCGACGGGACCAGTTTCCTCCCCTTGACGAGGGAGAGTTCTACTGGTGTGACCTCATTGGCCTTTCGGTAACGACAAGTGAAGGGTTGCCCCTTGGCCGTATCGAGGAGATTATTGCCACGGGAAGTAACGACGTCTATGTGGTCAGGGACGGGGAGAGGGAATATCTGATTCCGGCCCTTGAAGACATAGTTGTCGGTGTTGATTTGGATAAGGGAATCATGACCGTCAGCCCCACAGAGGGGCTGCTTGATCTATGAAATTCGATATTTTGACCCTTTTCCCTGCCATGTTCGAGGGACCGCTTACCGAAAGCATCATCCGGCGGGCAGTCGAGAAAGGGCTCCTTGATATCCGGTTGCACCAGATCCGTGACTTTGCCACTGATCGGCACAAGGTTGTCGACGATGCACCCTATGGTGGTGGTGACGGGATGGTCATGAAGGTTGAGCCGATTGCCGCCTGTCTGGAAGCGGTCAAGGTCGAGCGCCCAAAGGCGCGGGTCCTACTCACCAGCCCTCGGGGCCGTCTCTTCGATAATGCGGCGGCCCGTGAGCTGGCCCAAGAACAGGAAGTCATCATTATCTGCGGACGGTATGAGGGGATCGACGAGCGGGTGCGCGAGTTTTTCGTGGAGGATGAGTTTTCTATCGGCGATTTTGTCCTCACTGGCGGAGAGCTGGCAGCCATGGTCATGATCGACGCCACCGTGCGGTTTGTCCCCGGAGTACTCGGCTCGCCCGGGTCGGCCGAAACTGACACGTTCTCCGACGGCCTGCTTGAGTACCCTCACTATACGCGTCCTGCCGAATTTCGCGGCCATTCGGTCCCGGCTGTGCTGTTGTCCGGCAATCATGCAGAAGTGGCGCGTTGGCGACGTCGTAAGGCCTTGGAGGAAACGATCCGTTCGAGACCGGATTTGCTCGAAAAGGCAGTGCTGGATAGTGACGACCGGCGCTACCTGCTAGAACTCGAAGAGGGAGCCTCGAAGTGAGCGGGGCGACTCTTCCCAATGCCAATGTGAGTGTCGCGCTCCTCCACCATCCGGTTTATGACAAAAATCGGCAGGTGGTCTCCACGGCGGTAACGAATCTCGACATTCACGATATCGCGCGGTCAGCGAGAACCTTCGGGCTGCTCAGCTACTACATCGTGACGCCAGTTCCCGGACAACAGGAACTTGCAGGCCGAATCGTCCGGCATTGGCAGGAGGGATGGGGTGCCACATATAATCCCAAGCGGAAGGCTGCGCTTGAGCTCATAAAGATCGCCGCGACCCTAAATGATGCACTGGAGGATATGCAAGAGCGCTTCGGACGGCCAGTTCGGCTCGTGACGACCGGAGCACGACTCCATCCCCGAAGCGTCACATTCAGCGACCTACAGCACCTCATTACCGAGCGGGATCAGCCCTATCTGCTCCTTTTCGGTACCGGTTGGGGGCTTGTCGAAGAGGTGTTTGAAAAGGCAGACCTGGTTCTCGAGCCGATCCAAGGGGCTGGAGATTACAACCATCTCTCGGTGAGGTCTGCGGCAGCAATCATCATGGATAGACTGTTCGGAGCGCGTTGAGCGTCTCCGTTCGTAATATACGAAACCAGTACGCGTTTGCGCACATAAAGGGAGGAAGAAGCAGATGAACACTATCGACATGCTTGAACTTGAACAGATGAAGAAAAACATCCCCCCGTTTAAACCGGGAGATACCGTCAAGGTCCACGTCAAGATCGTGGAGGGCGACAAGAGCCGGATCCAGGCCTTCCAGGGTGTGGTAATTGCTCGTCAGAACGGCGGCATCCGCGAGTCGTTCACGGTCCGTAAAATCTCCAATGGCATCGGCGTTGAGAGGGTCTTCCCGCTCCATTCGCCGTCACTTGATGCCATTGAGGTGATCACCCGTGGCCATGTCCGCCGCGCCAAGCTCTACTACCTCCGCAAGCTCCGCGGCAAGGCCGCGCGGATTCGCGAGAAGAAGTACGTGGCTGCCCACTAACGAAATTGCCCCGCCTGGCGGGGCTTTTTCATTTCAGGAGAGATCGGTGCGTCTACCGTTGTTTGACGACATTGGTGAGAGATCCCTCTGGACATTTGAAAACCTTGTCAGCCGAAATGGTTTCCACGCGGTAGCGGGGGTTGACGAGGCCGGACGCGGTCCCTTGGCCGGCCCTGTCGTGGCGGCTGCAGTCATTCTTCCGCAAGGGGCAGAGTTGCCGGGGATCGACGACTCAAAGAAGCTTTCTGCACCAAAGCGCGAACACCTCTTCGGCCTGATATCCGGTTGTGCCCTGGCCGTAGGTGTCGGAGTGGCTGACCACGCCTGCATTGATCGCATCAACATACTTCAGGCCACTCTCCGCGCCATGGCGGAAGCTGTCGGACAACTGGCCGTTCCTCCTGATTACCTCCTCATAGATGGAATTTCAACGATTCCCCTTAACCTCCCTCAGAAAACCATCAAAAAAGGGGACAGCGCCAGCATTTCCATCGCATCCGCCTCGATCGTTGCCAAGGTTACCCGGGACCGGATGATGATGGAATATGATCAACAGTTCCCCGGTTACGGATTCGCCGAGCACAAGGGCTATGGCTGTGCCTCTCACCTTGCTGCGATTGCGGAACTGGGTCCATGCCCCATCCACCGGAAAACCTTCAGGGGGGTGAAAGAGCATGTCGCTCCATAACAAGTCCCTGGGCAGCAAGGGGGAATCCCTGGCGGTGACATATCTGGAACGTCATCGTTACAAAATCCTGGAGAGAAACTTTCGTTGCCGCGGCGGCGAGATAGATATTGTGGCTCGCGATGGCAAAACCATTGTCTTCGTGGAGGTTAAGACGAGGACAAGCGGTCACTATGGACCGCCGCAACTTGCAGTCACCTCCTTCAAGCAGCGGCAGATATCCAAGGCGGCGCTTACCTGGCTTGCTAAGCAGCGGCAGCTTGATGCCTGCGCTCGCTTCGACGTCATATCGATTACGCTTTCGGCCCAGATGCCACAAATCGAGCATATTCCCAATGCCTTCGAATTGGCGTATTAGCCCGGAAATACTGTTGAAAACGGCAGTTCGCTATGCTACCTTTGACCGAAAAATCGGGGGCTTATACCGTGGATTTCATTGTCGCACTGGCGCAGACAAAGCCGAAGCTTGGCTGTCTTGCTGAAAACTGCACCCTTGTCGAGTCCGCCATTGAGCGTGCTGTCGCCGATAAGGCTGATCTGATCGTATTTCCTGAGCTTGCTCTAACCGGCTATTTTCTCAAGGATCTGGTGCCGGATGTGGCGTTGCGTCTCGATGCCCCGGAGATCGCCCGTATCCGCGAACTTTCCCGTCATGTCGCGATCGTCGTCGGCTTTGTGGAGGTCTCCGACGATTATCGCTTCTTCAATTCCGCGATCTATGTGGAGGGCGGCGAAATCCGACACATCCATCGCAAGGTCTACCTCCCCACCTATGGCCTCTTTGACGAGCTGCGGTATCTTGCCCGCGGTGAACGGTTCCGTGCCTTCGATACCCGTTTCGGTCGGATGGGGATGCTCATCTGCGAAGACATGTGGCATCTCTCCGCTCCCTATGTCCTTGCCATGGATGGGGCTACAACCCTTGTCTGTCTTTCCAGCAGCCCGGGTCGGGGGATTAGCGAGGACGAAAGCCTGGGGTCAACCGCTGCCTGGCAGAAACTCACCTCCACGACGGCAATGTTTTTCAACAGCCGCGTATTTTACTGCAACAGGGTTGGCTACGAAGACGGCGTCAACTTCTGGGGGGGGTCCGAAGTGATTGCTCCCTCCGGCAGTGTTGTTTCCCGTGCCCGGTTGTTCGACGAAGATCTGCTTGTCACCCGTGTCGATGGAGGAGAGTTGCGGCGCGAGCGGATTTTTTCCCCAATGATGCGCGACGAGAGCCTCTCTATTACCATGAAGGAGTTGCGGCGTATTGAGAAGGGGAGGGACTGTTGATGGGTGACGTTAATGTCAAGTTGTTGCGCCGGATACTGGTCGGTTTTATCCGTGAGGAAGTCACCAAGGTAGGAATACGCAAAGCGGTTCTCGGCCTCTCCGGAGGGATCGACTCCGCTCTCGTTGCGTATCTCGCTGCCGAGGCCCTCGGCCCTGAAAATGTTCATGCCTGCATCATGCCGTATAGAACCAGTAATCCTGAAAGCGAGGCCCACGCAAGGCTCGCCGCGGAGCATCTCGGCATTCACTATCAGGTAATCGACATTACGCCGATGATAGATGCCTATTTTTCACGCTTCCCCGATGCCGATAGCATGCGTCGCGGAAACAAGATGGCCCGCGAACGGATGACAATCCTCTACGACCACTCGGCGGCACTTCCTGCCCTTGTCCTCGGAACAAGCAACAAGACGGAGCTCTTGCTTGGCTATGGGACCCTGTATGGAGACATGGCCAGCGCCCTGAATCCCATCGGTGACATTTACAAAACGCAGGTCTGGCAGCTTTCCGAAGAGATGGGAGTTCCCCGCGACATCATTGAAAAACAGCCTTCCGCTGATTTGTGGGCCGGCCAAACCGACGAGCAGGAACTGGGATTCACCTACCGTGAGGTTGATAAGCTCCTCTATTCCATGGTTGACCAGCGGATGTCCCGGGAAGAACTGGGGAAGAACGGCTTTGCCCCTGATTTCATTGCCACTGTCTCGGCCAGGATACAGAACTCCCACTTCAAACGACGCCTCCCCATCATCGCCAAGGTATCCAACCGGACCATTGATCGGGACTTCCGCTATTCCCGCGACTGGGGTAAATGAAAACTCCGGGCCCCCTCTATATTGTCGCCACCCCTATTGGAAATCTCGAGGACATCACTTTTCGGGCTGTGCGCATTCTGAAAGAGGTTGATCTCATTGCCGCCGAGGACACACGGCACACCCGCAAGCTTCTTACCCACTTCGGCATCAGTAAGCCGCTTACCTCATATTTCGATCACAACAAGCATCTCAAGGGGGATGTTATCCTAGCCCGACTGCGCGATGGCGCCTCGGTTGCCCTCGTGTCCGATGCAGGCACCCCCTGTGTCGCCGATCCTGGCTATCAGCTCGTGTGCGATGCCATCGCCGAAGGCATTGTTGTCGTACCCATTCCCGGGGTGTCTGCCGCTGTTGCAGCTCTGTCGACAGCAGGGCTTCCGACAGACTCCTTTACGTTCATAGGATTTCTGCCGAGCAAGCAGGGAAAACGGCACCAACAGCTTTCCTCGCTTAAGGATGAGCCCCGCGTGCTCATATTTTATGAAGCGCCAAACCGGCTCATGACGACGCTGAAGGATATGCGCGATCTGTGGGGGGAGCGCAAGATTGTTGTAGCCCGGGAGTTGACTAAGGTTTACGAGGAATTTGTTCGAGGAGATACGTCTGCCGTGATTGCCCAGTTTGCTGACCGGCAAATAAAAGGCGAAGTTGTTATTCTGGTTACGCCTGCCGAGGATTCGACACAAGAAGGCGCAAGTGCGGAATCTCTGGATGAAGACCTCCGGCGTTATCTCTTTGTAGAGAGGTTGTCGCTTAAAGACGCTGTGAAGCGAGCGAGTGTCAAGTTGGGACTCGCTCGGAGCCTGGTATATTCGGAAGCCTTGAGAATCAATAGTGGATCCTGACGGTGGCTGCGGTCGCAAAGCCGATAGTGAGAAGAGTTATTTGACAATGTGGGAATTTAAGTAAAAACTAACAAAAATATGTCTTGACCGTAAGGGGTGGGGGTGGTATAAACGCGTTTCCTTTTGACGGGGCGGGATTGATTGGGAAGAAAAAACGCTTCGTTGAAAAAAAGTGGTTGACAGCAGAAAAGAGATTGTGTAGATTGCAAAGTCTGCCACGGACGAAACGGCAGCTTGGTCTTTGAAAACTAAATAGCAGAGAAACACGTAAAGCGGGTTCTACAAACTTTGAGAATCGCAAGATTCAACGAATAGTCAGTTCAAACTGGAGAGTTTGATCCTGGCTCAGAACGAACGCTGGCGGCGTGCCTAACACATGCAAGTCGAACGTGAAGGGGGCTTCGGTCCCTGGAAAGTGGCGCACGGGTGAGTAACGCGTGGATAATCTGCCCAGTGATCTGGGATAACATCTCGAAAGGGGTGCTAATACCGGATAAGCCCACGGAGTCCTTGGATTCTGCGGGAAAAGGGGGGGACCTTCGGGCCTTTTGTCACTGGATGAGTCCGCGTACCATTAGCTAGTTGGTGGGGTAATGGCCCACCAAGGCTACGATGGTTAGCTGGTCTGAGAGGATGATCAGCCACACTGGAACTGAGACACGGTCCAGACTCCTACGGGAGGCAGCAGTGGGGAATTTTGCGCAATGGGCGAAAGCCTG